>DAOTUG010000070.1:0-31118 GCA_034437335.1 Anaerolineaceae bacterium | reverse complement strand
GATGGTTTTGCCCGGTGATCGTGTGACCATGGAAGTGGAACTGATCGTACCTGTGGCTTTGGAACAGGGATCGAAATTCGCGATCCGCGAGGGCGGCCTGACGGTCGGCGCTGGCGTGATCTCCAAGATTATAGAATAACAGGTAGAAGAATATGGCGAAACAAAAGATTCGAATACGTCTGAAGGCATACGATCATCGTGTGATTGACCAGTCCGCCAAGCGGATTGTGGAGACTGCGGAACGCAGCGGCGCCCAGGTGGCAGGCCCCGTGCCCTTACCCACAAAAATTGAGCGCTTCACCGTGACCCGGTCGCCATTCATTGATAAGGACTCCCAGGAGCATTTCGAGATTCGCACCCACAATCGTCTGATTGATGTCATGGACCCCGATTCCAAGACGATTGATATGTTGATGCGCTTGAATTTGCCTGCGGGCGTTGATATCGAAATCAAGATCTAGCAGAATTGTCATCGGGCGATCGTTTCGCCTGCCTCAAAGCTGGAACACGGCATTGCGGCACACGGAAGATCGGGCTGATGGGAATCAATAACATGTGGCCCTTGGCAAAGTGTCCAAGAGGTGGTACAATAGGCAGGTTTCGGCTCTAGGGGCCGAGCTTTTAAGGTGGCGTAAGAATTATTCTTTTCGTAGTCCTGACAATACTCAACGGTCGCGAAAGAATAGTTGACTGTGCTGCGTTCGGAGATGATGCAGTCGTGCCCAGGCTGACAGTCTCGACAAAATACATTGCAACAGGAGAATAGTGATATGTTTAAAGGGCTAATTGGACGAAAAGTTGGAATGACCCAGATTTTCGATGAAAACGGGGTGGCTATCCCCGTCACGGTTATCGAAGCTGGGCCTTGCTATGTTACCCAGATTAAGCAGGTTGAGCGCGATGGGTATTCTGCGGTTCAACTTGGTTTTGGAGAGGTGAAGCCGAAACGCTTGACGGGTGGACAACTCGGACACCTTGAACGGAACGATCTGCCGCCATTAAAAGTTATTAAAGAATTCAGAATAAAAGAACCGGACGTCTCTGAGGGCGACACCATTAATGTGGATGTCTTCGAGGTAGGCGAACGGGTTGATATTGTTGGAACCAGCAAAGGACGCGGTTTTGCCGGTGTGGTGAAACGGTATGGTTTTGCTGGCGGTCCCAAGACCCACGGTCAATCTGACCGCTGGCGCGCGCCCGGTTCCCTGGGCTCCGGAACGACCCCTGGTCGTGTCTGGAAAGGGAAGCGTTCCCCCGGACACATGGGGCATGTGCGTGTGACTTCGCAGAATGTTCGTGTGGCTCTGGTGGATCCGGAACGCAACCTGATCGCGGTGAACGGCTCCGTGCCAGGCCCCAAGGGCGGCATGGTGATCGTGAAACCCGCCCGGAAACAATAAGGCGCCCCGGAACATCCGGATGGCGACAGCCAATGATGGGAGTTGAGTAATCATGGAAGTTGATGTCTTCAACATGCAGGGCAAGAAAGTTGATACGGCCGATCTTTCGGCCGGGATTTTCGAAGCCCCGGTTAAAGTTGATTTGATGCATCAGGCATTTGTCAGGCAAATGGCCAATGCCCGTGCGGGCACCCACTCGACCAAGGGTCGCAGTGAGGTTTCCGGCGGTGGCCGTAAGCCCTGGCGTCAGAAGGGGACCGGTCGAGCCCGGCAAGGCTCCATTCGAGCCGCGCAGTGGGTGGGTGGTGGGAAGATCTTCACCCCCAAACCGCGCTCCTATGATAAAGCGATGCCGAAAAAGATGCGCAGGGCGGCCCTGCGGTCAGCCTTGAGTGTCAAGGTCTCTGAGAATGAGCTTATCCTGGTGGATGATCTCTCTCTGGAAACCCAGAAGACACGCGAGATGGCTGATGCGCTGCAGGCCCTGGCTGGCGATGCAAGCGTTTTGGTCCTGATCCCGGAGAATGGTCCGGAGTATGATGCGGTCAAACGCGCTTGCGCCAATCTGGCCAACGCCAAGACCCTGTTAGCCAGTTATTTGAATATCCGCGATCTCCTGGGTTATGAGCGCGTTCTCATGCCCCTGGCGGCGCTGGATGTGATTGAAAGTTACCTCGGATAGGTAGGAATGACATCATGAAAAAATCATTGTTTGACATCATTCACCGCCCGATTATTACCGAGAAGTCGAATTACCTTTCATCGTATCTGAACCAATATGTCTTTGAGGTGGATTACGAAGCCACCAAGACCGAGATTAAAGATGCGATTGAAACCATTTTCGATGTCAAGGTAGACCGTGTTAATGTGATGATTATGCCCGCAAAGCGCTCACGCAGTCCTCAGAGCCGCCAGATGCGGACCCGGACCAATGCGTACAAGAAGGCCATCATTACCCTGGCTGAAGGCGAGCGCATCCCGATTTTTGAAGGGGTGGAGTAATGGCAGTAAAAGTATATAAACCAAAGACACCTGGTACTCGGCACAAGACCAGCTATACCTTTGAAGAGATCACCAAGACAGAGCCGGAACGATCGCTGATCGTTCCCCTGAAAAAACGTGCGGGCCGGAATATGTACGGCCGGATCACCGTTCGCCATCGCGGCGGCGGTCACAAACGCTTTATCCGTCTGGTGGACTTCAAGCGTGACAAGCAAGGCGTCCCGGCGAAGGTGGCTGCAATCGAATATGATCCGAACCGGACCGCCCGTTTGGCGCTGTTGCATTATGCCGATGGCGAGAAACGCTATATCATCGCCCCGGTGGGGTTGATGGTGGGGGATGAGGTGATTTCAGGGCAGGATGTGGATATCCGCCCCGGGAACACCCTGCCCCTGGCCAGCATTCCGGTCGGCACGACCATCCATAACATTGAGCTGCAGCCCGGCAAGGGCGGCCAGATGGTCCGCTCTGCGGGCACATCGGCCCAGTTGCTGGCGAAGGAGGGCAAATATGCCCACGTTCGCCTGCCCTCGGGCGAGGTGCGGTTGGTTCTGCAGGAATGTCAGGCTTCCATTGGCCAGGTTGGGAATGTGGACCATGCGAATATCAAGCTGGGTAAAGCGGGCCGTAAACGTCATATGGGCTGGCGCCCATCCCTGCGCGGTTCTGCGATGACCCCGCGCGATCACCCCCATGGCGGTGGTGAAGGGCGCTCTCCGATTGGCATGCCCAGTCCGAAGAGTCCGTGGGGCAAGCCCACTCTGGGTAAGAAGACCCGGAAGAATAAACGCACCGATAAATACATCGTTCGCCATCGCTCCAAAGCGAAGCGACGTCGGAAGTAATCATCAGAAATAGCGCGAGAAAGAGGACGAAATTATGTCACGATCGCTGAAAAAAGGGCCGTATATCGCCCCGAAACTTTTGAAGAAGATCGAAGATATGAATGATAAAGGTGAGAAAAAGGTCATCCGCACGTGGAGTCGTGCCAGTGTGATCTTCCCTCAGATGGTTGGACATACTATTGCCGTTCATGATGGCCGGCGTCATGTGCCGATTTATATCACGGAAAACATGGTAGGCCATCGGCTGGGTGAATTTGCGCCAACGCGTTTCTTCCGCGGGCACATTGTTGCGGGAAGAGCCAAAGAGAAACTCAGTGAAGGCCGAGAAAGATAAGAATTATGGCGACTGATATTCGAGCGAAATTAAGTAATTTGAACACATCAGCCCAGAAGGCTCGTCTCGTTGTTGACCTGGTGCGCGGAAAGCCTGTCTTGGAAGCCCTGAACATCTTGAAGTTCACCCCGAACAAGGCTGCCAAACCCGTGCATAAACTGATCCGGTCGGCGATGGCCAATGCTGAAGAGAACTTTGGTATTTCCCGGGACGACCTTTACATCCATCGCATTTTTGCCGATGAGGCCCCCACCCGAAAGTGGCGGCGATTTGGCGCCCGGGGCCGTTTTAAACCGATATTGCGGCGACGTTCCCACGTGACCGTAATTCTACGGGAAATTGAGTGAACGGGCCAACCCGAGCGAGAAAGAGTATATAGGAATCAGGAGCAATTATGGGCCGTAAAGTACATCCGACAGGATTTCGACTTAAAATCAACAAACCCTGGCTGGGCCGCTGGTATGCCGAAGGACAGGATTACCAGGACCAGTTACACCAGGACCTGGAAATTCGCGATAAGATCCGCGAGGACAGTGACCGGGCGGGCGTCTCCGATATTGAAATTGAACGCTTCCCTGGCAAAGTGAAGATCTACGTTCATACCGCCAAACCCGGCATATTGATTGGCCGAAGCGGCGAGAATGTCAAGCGCCTGCGCAGTGAACTGGAAGCGATGACGGGTGAGAAGATTGATCTGGAAGTCAAGGAAATTAAAACCCCGGATCTGGATGCCTATCTGGTGGCAGAGAACGTTGCCAGTCAGTTGACACGCCGGATCAGCTATCGTCGGGCAATGCAGCGGGCGATCCAACAGGGCATGCGCCAGGGCGCCGAAGGCGTCAAGGTGATGGTCTCAGGCCGCCTGGGTGGGGCAGAAATGTCCCGCAGTGTCTGGATGCGAGAGGGACGAGTTCCTCTGCAAACGCTACGCGCCGACATTGATTATGCCCAGACGGAATCCCTGACTACCTATGGTCAGATCGGGGTCAAGGTTTGGATTTATAAAGGTGATATTTTGCCCCAGGTGGAGGAGGAAGCAAAATCCACTGAAGGCGTGTATGTCAGTGAGTGAAAAAAGCGCCGGCAAGGCGTCCGGCGGTTAGCGAGGTAGTCATTATGTTAATGCCAAAACGAGTGAAGTATCGCAAGCAGATGCGCGGCCGCATGAAGGGCAAGGCCTATCGCGGGTCCGATGTGTCCTTTGGTGAATTTGGCTTGCAGGCTTTGGAACCGGGATGGGTCAGCGCACGCCAGATCGAATCCGCCCGTCGTGCCATCGTGCATGAAATGAAGCGGCGCGGCAAGGTTTGGATCCGCATTTTTCCGGATAAACCCTACACAAAACGCGCTGCGGAGACCCGGATGGGTAAGGGCAAGGGCCCCGTTGAGTATTGGGTGGCCGTTGTCAAACCGGGCCGGATGATGTTTGAGGTGGGCGGCACAGATCCCGACACGGCCCGTCGCGCCCTGCGTCGGGCAAAGTACAAATTGTCAGTTCGATCCAAGATTGTAGCACGTGATGTGGCAGGAGAGGCGTAACGATGGAAGCATCTGAAATTCGCAAACTGAGTGTTGCTGAAATTGAAGAGCAGCTTTCGGAGGCGCGCCACGAGCTGTTGAACCTTCGGTTTCAGATGGTCACAGGCCAGTTAACCGATACCAGCCAGATCCGCTTTACACGGCGCGACATCGCCAGGATGGAAACTATCCTGACGGAAAAAAAGATGGCTGAGGAGAGTGAAGCATGAACAATCGACGTCGGTTGGTGGGTACGGTTATCAGCAATAAGATGCAGAAAACCGTGGTGGTTGAGGTGGAACGTTTCTTCCGCCATCCCCTTTATCGGAAGGTTGTGCGCAGCACGAAGACATTCAAAGTGCATGACGAGCTGAGCTGCACACCGGGCGATAAAGTCCGAATAGTGGAAAGCAAGCCGATTTCACGGACGAAACGCTGGGTTGTTGAAGAGATCCTGCGGGTTGAAGAACGGTCCGAAGAGGATACCGTTGAGGAATTGGGAGTGTGAGCCATGATTCAACAAGAGACGCGTTTGAAGGTGGCCGATAACACCGGCGCCCGAGAATTAATGGTGATTCATATCACCGGCAGTTCACGCCAGCGGTACGGCTATGTCGGTGATGTGGTTGTCGGCACGATCAAGTCCGCAACCCCGCAGGCAACGGTGAAGAAGAGCGAGATCGTGAAGGCCGTCATTGTGCGGACATCCAAGGAATGGCGGCGCTCGGATGGGTCCAGCATTCGCTTTGATGATAATGCAGCGGTGATCCTGGATAATGATGGGGTCAACCCCCGCGGATCTCGTATTTTTGGCCCGGTTGCCCGTGAGCTGCGCGAGAAAGGCTTTATGAAAATCGTTTCACTGGCCCCAGAAGTACTTTAACCAGTGAGATAGGAGTCATTATTATGAAGAGGAAAATTCGCAAAGGCGACCGCGTGGTTGTGATCAGCGGCAAGGATAAGGGCACCGTGGGTGAAGTAATCCGAGTGCTGCCTGATGCGGGCCGGGTGGTGGTGCAAGGGGTCAACCTGCGCATCAAACACCAGCGGCAGACGCAATCCCGTGGGAAGACGATCCCGGCCGGCCGCATTGAATTTGAGGCCCCCATTCACATTTCCAATGTGATGCTGGTGGACCCGAAGGATGGAAAGCCAACCCGTGTTCGGATCGAGCGCGAAGACGGCAAGCCGGTACGGATTTCTAAGAGGACCGGTACGCCGATTGATTAATCGGGTATCGTTTGGAGCAAGATATGAACAGATTAAAGAAAATGTATCAAGAAGATATCGCACCTGCCCTTTTTGAGGAGTTGAATCTCGAAAATATCATGCAGGTTCCGCGGATCGAGAAGATCGTGGTCAATGTGGGCGTTGGTGAAGCTCTGGATAACCCCAAGGCCCTGGATGAGACGGTGCGAGATATCAGCACCATCACAGGCCAGCGTCCGGTGGTCACCCGGGCCCGGAAATCCATCGCGAACTTTAAGCTGCGAGAGGGACGCGCCATTGGCGCCAAGGTGACCCTGCGCGGCAATCGCATGTGGGCGTTCCTGGATCGTTTGGTCAATGTGGCCCTGCCCCGTGTGCGCGACTTTCGGGGCATTTCCCCGGATTCATTTGATGGACGCGGGAATTACACATTGGGCCTGCGGGAGCAATTGATCTTCCCTGAGATCAACTACGATGATGTGGAATCGATTCGGGGTATGGAGATCACCATTGTGACTTCGGCCGATAATGATGTTCAGGCGCGTGCGCTGCTGACAAAAGTTGGAATGCCGTTCAGGAAAGGACAGTATGGCTAAGAAATGTATGATATACCGCGAAAAGCGGCGAAAATATCCAAACCAGGTCGTAAATCGCTGTCGGCGCTGTGGGCGCCCCAGGGGCTATATCCGCAAATTTGGTCTATGCCGGATTTGTTTTCGGGAATTAGCACTGCAAGGGAAAATTCCTGGTGTGACGAAGTCGTCGTGGTAGATCGGCGGAGGAATTATCAATGAGTTTTTCAGATCCAATTTCTGATATGCTGACCCGTATCCGCAATGTCGCTTTGAGCGGCGGTACGTTGGTGAGTATGCCCAGCTCGAAGTTGAAGGCGGAGATCGCCCGGATACTGACAGAAGAGGGCTATGTTGACAGTTTTGATGTTGTTGAAGGGGAGCAGCCGCATCGGAAGGTATTACGAATCCGTTTGAAATACATTGGCGAACGCCGGCAACGCCGACCCCTGATCACAGGGCTCGAGCGTGTCAGCCGGCCGGGCTGCCGTGTGTATACCAAGAAAACGGACATCCCCTGGGTGCTTTCGGGCATTGGAACGGCAATTTTGTCGACCCCCAAGGGCGTAATGACCGGCCAGCGCGCCCGAAAGATGGGCGTGGGTGGCGAGATATTATGCAAAGTATGGTAGCGCCAGGCGCTAAAGGAGTATGGAGACGTGTCTAGAATAGGACGTTTACCGATTGAAGTGCCGGCGGGTGTGGATGTCAAGATTGAAGGTGTGCACGTGCGCGTCAAAGGCCCAAAGGGTGAACTGGAATGGACGTTTTCACCCGAGATGACCATCAAAAAGGATGATGGCATGATCGTTGTGGAGCGGCCTTCTGATCAGCCGCAGCATCGTGCCCTGCACGGGACGACCCGAGCGTTGATCAACAATATGATCACGGGCGTCAGCAAGGGCTTCGAGCGTGTGCTGGAGATCGAAGGCGTTGGATACCGCGCCGAATTGCAAGGTAACAACCTGATTATCAATGTTGGCTTTTCCCACCCTGTGGAAGTGGAACCCCCAGAGGGGATCACCTTTGAGGTGGATATGAAGGTCCGCCAGATCAGGGTGAAGGGCTATGACAAACAGGTGGTCGGTCAGGTTGCGGCAGATATCCGCAAACTGCGCCCCCCAGAGCCCTATAAGGGCAAGGGTATTCGCTATCAGGGTGAATACGTTCGCCGTAAACCGGGTAAAGCCGGCAAGACAGTAGCATAAAGACTTAAGGTGAAAGATTATGGCAAAGAAATCACGAAATGAGGCTCGTTTACGCCGACATCGTCGTGTTCGCAAGAAAATCTTTGGGACACCCAACCGGCCCCGGATGAATGTGTTTCGCAGTGCGACCGAGATTTATGTGCAGATCATTGATGATTTCCAGGGGCACACCCTGGTTGCGGCGTCGAGCATTGACGCAGCATTGAGGCCGGAAATGGAAGGCCTGAACAAGACAGAAAAAGCGCGCAAAGTTGGTCTGGTGATCGCGGAACGCGCAAAGGATAGTGGAATCGACCAGGTCATATTTGACCGCGGCGGATACAAGTATATTGGCCGTGTCAAGGCCATGGCTGAGGCTGCCCGCGAAGGCGGCCTGGAGTTCTAGGAGAAAGGCCAATATGTCGAACTATAACGCAGAGAATCAATATGATGAACGGGTGATTGATATCGCACGGGTTGCCAAGGTTGTGAAGGGCGGCCGCCGGTTTTCTTTCCGAGTGGTCATGGTGATTGGCGACAATGCAGGCCGGGTTGGCCTGGGCATCGGCAAGGCAAATTCCGTACCGGATGCTATGCGAAAAGCCAGCGAACGCGCCCGAAAGCACATGCACAAGGTCAATCTGATGGGCACCACCATTCCCCATGAGGTGATTGGCAAACAAAGCGGCGCCAAGGTGTTGCTGCGCCCGGCTGCCCCCGGCACCGGTGTGATCGCGGCAGGCGGCGTGCGCGCTGTCCTTGAGGCGGCCGGAGTGCATGATATTCTGACCAAGTCCCTGGGCAGCAATAATGTCCTCAATGTGGTTCGAGCGACATTCCAGGCCCTGGATATGGTGAAATCCCCCAAAGAGGCGGCTGCCCAACGCGGCAAGCCTGTGGAAGAACTCTTACCTTATTGGGAGCGGAAGAACAATGGCTAAGAAAAAACAACCCCAAATCACCATCACCCTTGTTCGCAGCCCCATTGGGTATTCGAAGAAACAGAAAGCGACATTGAAAGCATTAGGTCTGAAACGGGTTAACCAATGTGTGACGCGCAATGATAACGAAGCCGTTCGCGGCATGGTTGAAAAGGTTGCACATCTGGTCACCGTGGATGAATCTTAAGGTGATATTATGAAATTACATGATTTGAAACCAAATGAAGGTGCACGTAAGGACCGAAGGCGTGTGGGCCGCGGCACGGCAGCCGGACAGGGGAAGACCTGCGGCCGCGGTATGAAGGGCCAAAACGCACGCTCCGGTGGCGGCGTTCCCCTTTATCACCAGGGCGGCAACCTTCCGTTTTTCCGGAAGCTGCCTTTCCTCCGTGGTGAAGGCTTTACGCCCATTAATCGTGTGCGATATACTGAAGTGAACCTGGAATTATTGGAAGATTTTCCTGCTGATACAGAGATCACGCCGGAGACCCTGGTGGAATCCGGGATCATTCGCGATCTGGATAAGCCCGTCAAGGTGCTGGGTCGCGGTGATGTGTCTGTGGCCCTGATCATCAAGGTGCACAACATCTCCAAGGGCGCGAAGGATAAGGTTGAAAGCGCCGGCGGCAGCGTGGAACTCATCCAAGAGTAGACTTGTCCTTCCGGACAAAAAGGAGACCTGACAAATGAAGCGGTCCGCTTGGCGCCACCTTTTGAAATCGAAGGATATTCGACGAAAATTACTGATTTCGCTCTTGCTGCTGGCGATCTATCGCTTTGCTTCCAATGTCCCCGTTCCGGGGATTGACCGGGCCCTGGTGGCGTCTCTGACGCAAACCGGCGGCGCAGCGGGTGGTTTGATCAACCTGCTGGATATGCTTTCCGGTGGTGCCGTCTCGAACTTTTCCGTGCTGGCTATGGGCGTTTATCCGTACATCACCGCCCAGATTATTCTTCAACTCCTCATCCCGATCATCCCTGCCCTTGAACGCAAAATGCAGGATGACCCCCGGGAAGGACGGGCCTGGATGGAGAAGTGGACGGTTATCCTGACCGTTCCCATGGCAGCGCTTTCCGCCATCGGACAGATCAACATTTTCAACGCGATTCTGGGTCAGTCTGTGGCTGCACAATTCGGCTTTTCGGGCGATGTGCTCCTGCCCACCCTGGCCACGGTTCTTTCCATGATGGCAGGGACCATGTTTGGTGTTTGGTTGGGCGAGTTGATCTCCGAATTTGGGATCCGCGGGCAGGGTCTTTCCCTGATTATTTTCGCGGGCATCGTATCGAAGATTCCCCAAAACCTGTTCGCGCTGTTGAGCGACCAGTCCTTCTGGTGGATGATCTTCATCGTGGTAGCGTTGCTGGTTGTGACTATTTTTGCGGTCGTCTATGTCCAGCAGGGACGCCGGCATGTGCCGGTGATGTTCCCCGGCCGCCGTGTGGGCAACCGCATGTCCATGCCGGTGAAGAGCAGCCTGCCTCTGATGGTGAACATGGCGGGTATGATCCCCATCATCTTCGCCCAATCTATTCTGACCTTTCCGACGATTATCGCCAGCTTTTTTAACCGGGCTGAAGCGGACTGGCTGCGTAACATGGCAGCAGGGATCCAGAACATCCTCAGCGGTGAATCCATCTGGTATCCGCTGTTGTTTTTCCTGATGGTGGTGGTTTTCACCTTCTTCTATACGGATGTGCTCTTTGCCCAGCAGAACTACGGCGAAAACCTGAAAAAGCAGGGGGCTCAGATTCCGGGCATTGCCCGGGGGGCTCCAACCCAACGGTACCTGACCAAGGTGCAGCGGCGGATCACGCTGCCGGGGGCGCTCTTCCTGGGTGTGGTGGCAGCAATGCCTTATATCCTGGGAATGTTCCTGCCCCAGGGCGTCCAACAGACCAATATCTTCCTGGTTTCCTCATCCGGCTTGCTGATTGTTGTGGGTGTTGTGCGGGATACCTTCCAGATCATCGAGACCGACTTGAAGATGCATGGATATGATGATCGCTTGATCAGTTAGTTGTCAAGGACAGGAGCACAGCGTATGACCACACCGACATACATTGTCATGCTGGGTCCTCCGGGGGCCGGCAAGGGCACTCAGGCGAAGATCCTGGCAGAAAAGAAGGATCTGGTGCATATTTCAACCGGAGATCTGTTCCGTGAAAACCTGAAAAAGGAAACGGAATTGGGGAAACTGGCCCAGGAATATATGAACAAGGGCGAGTTGGTGCCGGATGATGTGACTGTGGGTATGGTGCGGGAACGGCTTTCACGGCAAGACTGTGAATCAGGCGCTGTTTTGGATGGTTTCCCCCGCACCCCGGCACAGGCAGTGGCCCTGGATGGGCTTCTGGAAGAAATGGGCGCAGCGGTGCAGGTGGTGCCATACATCAAGGTCCCCGATATGGTTCTGGTCGAACGGTTGAGCGGGCGGTGGATGAGCCCATCGGGCCGGGTGTACCACGAGAAATACAATCCACCCCAGGTGAAATGGATTGATGATATTGATGGGTCCCAGCTTTACCAGCGGGAGGATGATAAACCGGAGACGGTGCGCCACCGGATTGAGGTTTATAAAGAGCAAACGGCTCCCCTGATCGCCTACTATCGCAAGAAGGGCCTGCTGGTTGAAATTGATGGGACCCAGGAGATTGATGGGGTGACCGCTGACATTCTGGATGCGGTTGAAACCCACCAACCCGGAGCCAAGGCATGATCTCCTGGGAACGTTCGATCAATATTAAATCCGCAGATGAAATCAAGATCATGCGGGAGGCTGGTCGAATCAATGCGGAGGCCCTGGCGGCTGCGGTGGCCCTGGTGGAACCCGGGGTGACCACAGAAGAGCTGAATGCGGCCTTTGAAGCGGTGCATAAGACGTATGATGTCTTTTCGCCCTTCAAAAACTATCCCGGCCCGTATCCCTATCCGGGAAGCATCTGCACCAGTGTGAATGATGAGCTGGTCCACGGTATTCCGGGGAAGCGCAAGCTGGAAGAGGGCGATATTATCAGTATTGATTGCGGCACGGTCTATCGGGGCTTTGTCGGCGATATGTCCGTGACGGTGCCTGTGGGACAGGTCAGCGAT
This sequence comes from Anaerolineaceae bacterium, assembly GCA_034437335.1. Lineage (GTDB taxonomy): Bacteria > Chloroflexota > Anaerolineae > Anaerolineales > Anaerolineaceae > Brevifilum. The sequence continues at coordinate 19,016 of DAOTUG010000070.1, read as the reverse complement.
CAGGCAGAGCGCTTGATAGCCATCACCAAGCAGGCCCTGGATGTGGCAATCTCCAAGATGGTGGCGGGGAACACCGTTGGTGACATCGGCCACGCTGTGCAAACCTTTGTCGAGGGCCGCGGCATGCATATCACCCGGGTGTATACAGGCCATGGTGTGGGGCGCAAAATGCACGAAGGGCCCCAGGTGCCGAATTACGGAAAACCGGGCCGCGGTATGCGCTTGCGGGAGGGGATGACGATTGCTTTGGAACCGATGGTGTTGGTTGGAACCTCCAACACCAGGGTGCTGGAGGATGAGTGGACGGTGGCCTCAGCGGATGGATCGTTGACAGGGCACTTTGAACACACCGTTGCGATCACGAGCAATGGCCCGATGATCCTGACGGCTTTGCAATAATGTGTATTAACTGGACGAAAGCGCTCCCAGCAGGTATAATTGTCAATTTGCTGCAGGAGTATGTTTAACAAGGAGTAAGACAATGAAAGTATCCGCTTCGATTAAGAAACGCTGTGCAAAATGCAAAATTGTCAAACGCAATGGTCGTTTGTATGTGATTTGTGAAAACCCGAAACATAAACAGCGACAAGGATAAGGAAAATACATTATGGCACGTATAGAAGGTGTTGACCTTCCACGCGACAAACGCGTTGAGATCGGTCTTCGATATATTTATGGTGTTGGCCCAACCCGGGCAAAAGAAATTGTTGATGCAACCGGTGTGGATCCTGATCTTCGGGTGAAGGATTTGTCGGACTCCGACGTTTCCAAGATGCGGGAATATATTTCCAGCAACTTCACTGTCGAGGGTGATCTCCGGCGGCAGGTGCAGATGAACATCAAACGTCTGATCGAAATTGGCACCTACCGGGGACTGCGCCATCGGCGCGGCCTGCCCGTTCGGGGTCAGCGCACCAAAACCAATGCACGGACCCGCAAGGGGCCGAAGAAAACGGTTGCCGGTCGCGGTCGCCGTCGAGGCGTTGGCAAGAAATAAAATAATTAATTTACGAAAGACTCATCCGGCTGGTTCGTCTGGGTTCTCCTTCCTTTCTACCCCGCGGCAAGGCGGACTGTCGGCTGAGATATTTTAGAAGGAACGAGTGAGGTACTATGGCTAAACGACCACAGAGATCGCGACGAGGTTCATCTCGCAGGCGAGTGAAGCGCCAGATGTCGGCGGCTCAGGTGCATGTGAATGCTACCTTCAACAACACAATTATTACGGTGACGGATTTGCAAGGAAACACCGTGTGTTGGGGAAGCGCTGGTTCCGCGGGGTTTAAAGGCTCCCGGAAGAGTACACCCTTTGCTGCCCGATTGGCGACAGAACAAGTGATGAAAACCGCCCAAAGTTTTGGAATCCAGGAAGTTGACTTCATTGTCAAAGGGCCTGGTCCGGGACGAGAGGCAACCATTCGTGCGGTTCAGGGCATGGGCATTAAGGTTCGTTCCATTGCCGATGTCACACCGGTGCCCCATAACGGCTGCCGGCCGCCAAAACGACGCCGCGTATAAAAGAACACAAGAGAGGAATTAGATGGCACGATATACAGGGCCGGTTTGCAAATTATGCCGGCGAGAAGGTGAAAAGCTCTTCCTGAAAGGTGAGCGATGTTTTACCCCGAAGTGCGCCTTTGAGCGGCGCAGTTACGCCCCGGGAAGTCATGGGCGTTTCAGCGGCCGCCCGAGCCGCCAATCGGATTATTCCCGTCAGTTGCGGGCCAAACAAAAGGCCAAACGGATTTACGGCATTTTGGAACGTCAGTTCAGGCGCTATTTCCGGGAAGCACAGAAACGACAGGGCCTGACAGGTTTGAACCTGCTCCAGATCCTTGAAACGCGTTTGGACAATGTGGTCTACCGCATGGGCTATGCTTCCAGCAGGAATCAGGCCCGGCAGTTGGTAAGCCACGGGCATTTTGAGGTCAATGATCGAAGGAATAATGTCCCCTCAACGATTATCCATCCCGGAGACACCGTCTCCGTGCGGGAGGAATCCACACAGCGGGAATACTTCAAGACTCTCAAGGCTGCAGAAGAAACAACCACGCCGCCTACCTGGGTTGAATTTGACCTGAACAAGCTTTCCGGACGGGTTATCCGCTTACCCGAGCGTGCAGAAATTGATGGTAATTTGAATGAACAGCTTATCGTTGAGTTCTACTCTCGATAGGTCTTGTTCATGGAAAAGCAAAAGAGTGCATTGGTAAGGGGTATGACGTGACTGGAACAATAAGTATGGTGAAACCGAAAGTAGAACGGGTTGCTGAAGCGCGAAATTATGGTAAATTTGCCATCAGCCCGTTGGAACGTGGCTTTGGTACCACAGTTGGCAACGCATTGCGACGTGTGCTGCTCTCTTCCCTGGAAGGTGCGGCGATCACTTCGATTCGTGTCACGGATGTCTTACATGAGTTCAGTGATATTGAGGGTGTGCGCGAAGATGTCATCCAGGTCATGCTGCAATTGAAGCAGCTTCGCATGATCCTGTTTGATGTGGACGTTTCTCATATTCATCTGGATGTCAAGGGCGAAGGCACTGTGACAGCGGCGGATATCATCTGCCCGGCAGAGATCGAAATTGTCAACCCCGATCTTTACCTGTTCACTGTGGATAACAGTTCAGCCGATCTGGAAATTGATATGACGGTTGAGCTTGGGCGCGGCTATTCCCCGGCCTCTGAACGCAGTGACCGGCTCCCCATTGGGGAACTGCCGGTGGATGCGATCTTCACTCCTGTCCGCAAGGTCAACTGGACGGTGGGATCTGCCCGGGTGGGACAGAGCACGGATTATGACCGTTTGATCCTCGAAATCTGGACCGATGGCACCATTTCGCCCGAACAGGCCATGAGCGATGCTGCCAAGATCCTGATCGAACACCTGCGGTTCATTGCAGGGCTGAGCGAAGAGATGCTTTCCGTCCCGATTGAACAGGCCGAACCTCAGGGACCGGTGAACAGCGAAGCGGCTGAGATGCCGATTGAGAATCTGGATCTGACGGTGCGGGTTTTCAACTCCCTGAAGCGGACAGGCATCACCACTGTTGGGGATGTGCTTGAGCTGTTGGAAAAAGGTGAGGATGCGATTCTCTCCATTCGGAATTTTGGCGAGAAAAGCCTGGCCGAATTGAAGGAAAAAATGGCCGAAAAGGGCTTTCTGGAAGAAGAAACAACGGAGAATTAAGGTTATGCGACATAAAATTAAAGGCTATCGTCTCAATCGCAGCGGCGGTCACCGGACGGCCATGCGCCGGACGATGATCCGTCAGCTCTTAGAGAACGAACGAATCAGGACGACTCTGCCGAAGGCCAAATCAATTCGCGCAGAAGCTGAAAAATTGATCACCCTGGCGAAAAGAGCCCAGGATGTGGAAGCCGATGTGGCCATTCATGCCCGCCGGCAGGCCACGGCCCGCTTGGGAAACAACAGCCGGCCGATCGTTCAGAAATTATTTGATGATATTGCTCTGCGCTATGCCAGCCGCAATGGCGGTTATACCCGGATTTTGAAATTGGGACCTCGCAGCAGCGATGGCGCAGAAATGGCGCTGATTGAATTGGTTGAAGAGTAGACCCCGGTTAGCCGGACGTTTGGTCCAACCGGACTGAGAGCCGGATGGGCATGGCACATTACAAAGTTATTCTGGCATATGACGGTTCAGCCTTTGCCGGTTTCCAACGGCAGAAGAAAGCGCGCACGGTTCAGGGTGCGTTTGAAGCAGCCCTGCGCCAGATGGGCTGGCAGGGCAAGAGCATTTGGGCCGCCGGTCGCACGGACGCCGGCGTGCATGCCAAGGGCCAGGTGGTGCGTTTTGCTTTGAATTGGCGCCATTCCCCCGAGGATTTGCGCAATGCACTCAATTTTCACCTGCCCCAGGACGTGGCCGCCCGGGATGTATCCCCTGTTTCGGCGGATTTCCAGCCCCGGTTTGATGCGGTCAGCCGCCGCTATCGCTACCATGTGTTCTGTCAGCCGGTGCGGGACCCCCTTCGCGAGGGTTTTGCCTGGCGGGTATGGCCCCCGGTTGACCCGGAGCCTATGCAGGCGGCAGCCGGGCGTTTGATCGGAGCCCATGATTTTGGAGCTTTTGGGAGGCCGATGACCCCCAATGGGGTGACCATTCGGGAGGTTTTCAGCGCCGGGTGGAAATCCGAGGGCGATACGCACCTGTTTGACATTCGGGCGAATGCCTTTTTGTACCACATGGTGCGGCGCATTGTGATCGTATTGGTCAGAGTTGGCCAGGGGGAGGCCTCGCTGGCCGTGATTGATGAAGCGCTTCAGACCGGAAGGTTGAAACTGACCGGTTTGGCCCCGGCTGAAGGTCTTGTGCTTGAAGAAGTTTGTTATTGAAATGGTTTTAGAGAGCAGTTTTTGGCGGCTTGCCCGGATTTCGGGCTGCAGCCGAACGAGCATCTTTGAATGATGGAGAGTTAGACAGTGAAAAAAACCTATGTACCTAAAGGGCAGGTTGAGCGGGAATGGCTTCTGGTGGATGCCGAAGGGCATAACCTGGGCCGCCTGGCAACGCAGATTGCCCAATTGTTGATCGGAAAACACAAACCCAATTACACCCCTGGGGTGATGACGGGCGCCAACGTGGTTGTCATCAATGCGGAAAAGGTGGATGTTTATCCCACACGCTTGGATAAGAAAATCTACTACCGCCACTCCAATTATCCCAGTGGTTTGAAAGCAGTGACGCTGCGCGACCAGTTGGATCAATTCCCTGAGCGGGTGATTGAACACGCCGTTTGGGGCATGATTCCCAAAAACAAGCTGGGCCGCCGGATTTTCAAGAACCTGCATGTCTATGCCGGCTCAAAACATCCGCATCAGGCGCAGCAGCCGCAGCCCCATGCAGTAGAGGAGTAATCAGGACTTATGGCAGAAAACAGATATTTTGAAGGTATTGGGCGTCGCAAGGAAAGTTCAGCCCGTGTGCGTGTGCAGGCCGGTTCCGGTGCATTTATTGTGAATGGCAAAGAACTGGAAATTTATTTCCCTCGGACCGGGGATGTGCCTCTTATTGTTCGGGCATTTGAGATCGCCGGGCAAACCCAAAAGAGTTTTGATGTTTCCGTTCTGGTTCAGGGCGGTGGCATCACCGGGCAGCGTGATGCGATCAAACTGGGTTTGGCCCGCGCGCTGGTGGAAATGGACCCTGACCTGCGTCCTCCCCTGCGCCACAGCGGCTATCTGACCCGGGATCCTCGCGTCAAGGAACGCAAGAAACCTGGTCTCAAACGCGCCCGCAAGGCCCCGACCTACACCAAACGCTAAATCTCCCACCGGAACGTCCCTCTCTGGCGCCAGATCCCGCAATCCTCAGGATCGGCGGCCTGGCTTGCATTTGGATGGGATTCCCACTGGATTGTTTTGTATGGAGACACGGTATTTGCCGTGAGATGAATCAGGAAAGACGCCCCAACCGGGGGCGTCTTTCCTGTATCATGGTGGAATTATCATCGAAAAAACACAAGGATGGTTGATCATGGCAGACGGCAAAATATCACCAACCGGGGGGATTATCCTCCTGGGATTGGGCCCTGGTTCGCCGGGCGCGCTCACCCGGGAGGCCTGGGAGTGGCTGGAGGGGATCGAAACCCTTTATCTGCGCACGGAACAGCACCCTGTGGTCTCCCATTTGCCGCAGGAGCTGTCCCTGCAGAGTTTTGATTCGGTTTATGAGGACGCTGACTCCTTTGACGCTGTGTATGACGCCATCATCAAGACGGTTCTGGAACTGGGGAAATCGCCCGAGGGCGTGACCTACGCCGTGCCGGGCCACCCTTTTGTGGCGGAAGCGACCTGTCCAGAAATTGCCAGGCGGGGGGAAGCAGAGGGTATTCCCGTCCGTGTGATTGGCGGGATGAGTTTCCTGGATCCGACGTTCCAGGCCTTGGAAATTGATCCCTTCCCCGATCTGGTCCTTGCAGATGCCATCACCCTTTCCACGGCCCAAACCCCCGGTTTTTCGCCCTCGACCCCGGCCCTGATCGCACAAATATATTCCAGGATGGTCGCCTCCGAGGTGAAGTTGACCCTGATGGCGGCTTATCCTGATGCCCATCCTGTGCGTCTGGTGCACGGCGCCGGAACGGTGGAGGTTCTGGTGGAGGAAGTGCCCCTGTATGCCGTGGATCAGAGCCCACACCTGGGCCTGCTGAGCTCGCTGTTTGTCCCACCGCTTTCTTCAACTGCATCTTTTGAGTCCTTCCAGGAAATTATCGCCAGGCTAAGAGCGCCGGATGGCTGTCCTTGGGACAGAGAACAGACCCATAGCAGCCTGCGCCCTTTCCTTCTGGAAGAGGCCTATGAAACCCTGGATGCTCTGGATCGGGAGGATCAGGAGGATTTACAGGAAGAACTGGGGGATTTGCTGCTGCAGATTGTTCTCCATGCCCAGATTGCGACAGAAAGGGGTGATTTCAACATTCATGATGTTTTGGAGGGGATTGGGACCAAACTGATCCGCCGCCATCCCCATGTGTTTTCTGAAGTGGAGGTGAACGGCGTATCCGGGGTGATCCGCAACTGGGAGGCCATCAAAGCCGCAGAGCGGAAGGAAAACGGCATCTCGGAGAAAAAGGGTCTGCTGGTTGGGGTGCCCCAGGCGCTCCCAGCCCTCTCACAGGCTCAGGCGGTGATTGAGCGGGTGGACAGGGTCGGGTTTGCTGCGTTGGCCCAACTGGGCTCGGTGCAGGCTGTGCGGGATTTGCTGGCGGAATTTTCCGAAGCCCCATCCGACGGGCGGAAAGCGTGTCTGGGGCGGCTTTTTCTGTCCCTGGCGAGTCTGGCCTGGCAGCAGGATCTGGACGCTGAAAGTGCATTGCGGGAAACATTATCCCGCTTTCGCCGGCAGTTTGGGGCCATGGAAGCCCTGGCGGCAAACCGGGGGCAGGCCCTGGTGGATCTCTCTGATCAGGAAAAGACGGATTTATGGGATCAGGCTGGGGTAATCTTTGGGCAATCTGGCACTGTGGAGGTGGATTAGAATGTCCAGAGAAAACCCAGCACCTCAGAAACAACCCAGCGCCAACCAGCAGATTGCCCGGGCAGCCGGCACGGTGATGGTCGCGTTCATCCTCAGCAACCTGGTTGGTCTTCTGCGGGGGGTTGTGATCACTGATGCCTTCGGCACATCAGCGGAGCTGGATTCCTTCAATGCGGCCAACCGCATTGCAGAGTTGTTATTCAACCTGGTGGCCGGGGGCGCACTGGGGTCAGCCTTTATCCCCACTTTCACCGGCTTCATCACCCGAAAAGACCGCGCGGGCGCCTGGCGCCTGGCCTCCGGGGTGATCAATCTGGTCTTCCTGGCCCTGGTTCTGATCAGCAGTCTGGCCTGGGTTTTTGCCCCCTGGATTGTGCGGGATGGGTTGTTTTTGCTTGTCCCGGAGACGGATCCGGTTCAGGCGCGGCTGACCACCAGCCTGCTGCGAATCATGCTGCCCTCGGTGGTCATCTTCGGCATCAGCGGATTGGTGATGGGGATTCTGAATGCTCATCAGATCTTCCTCATCCCGGCCATTGCCCCGGCCATGTATTCCGCCGGGATGATCCTGGGAACGCTGCTTTTGCCGGAGGGCTGGGGTATTCAACGGCTGGCTGTGGGGGCTGTGCTGGGTGCAGCGTTGCATCTTGTGGTGCAATTGCCGAGGCTGTGGCGCTTGCGGGGACGGGCCTACCACGTCTATTTGGGGCTGCGGGACAGCGCTGTGCGGGAGGTGTTCCGTCTGATGGGTCCCAGGCTTTTGGGAGTGGCCATTGTCCAGCTCAATTTCATCGTCAATACGGTGATTGCCCTTGGGCAGCCCGAGGGGAGCGTCACGGCTATCACCCTGGCCTTCTCCTTGATGTTGATGCCCCAGATGGCCATCGCACAATCTGCGGCCATAGCCTCCCTGCCCACTTTTTCAGCCCAAGTGGCCCTGGATAAGCTGGATGAGATGCGCAGCTCCCTGGCCTCGACCCTGCGAGCGGTGCTCCTGCTGGCCATCCCGGCTTCAGCCGGTTTGATCCTCCTGCGAGTTCCCCTGGTAGAGGTCCTCTATCAGCGGGGAGAGTTCACGGCCCGGTCCACGGAGCTGGTCGCCTGGGCGCTTTTGTGGTATGCAGCCGGCCTGGTTGGGCATGCCCTTGTGGAAATCCTCAGCCGGGCTTTTTATGCCCTCCATGACACCCGTACCCCGGTGACGGTGGGGGTGGCGGCCATGGGCCTGAATATTGGATTCAGCCTGCTGTTTTCTGCTGTGTTTGAGCAGGTGGGGTGGATGCCCCATGGCGGCCTGGCTCTGGCCAACAGCCTGGCCACAGCTCTGGAAAGCGTGGCGCTGATCCTTTTGATGCGGAAACGTCTGAAGGGCCTGGAGGGGCGGCGAATCTGGCGAGGAGTGGGGGTGGCTCTGTTGGGGACGGCTCTTATGAGCGGCGTTGTTCTGGCCTGGCGTTGGCTTTTGGCCGGCGTGGGATCTATCCTTCATTTGTTAGGCTCCCTGGGTCTGGCTCTGATGGTCTATGGGGGCCTGATGTGGGCCCTGGGCATGCCCGAGCTGCTGGGAATGATCCGAACGGTGCTCCGGCGTATCAGAAGATCGGGTTGAGGAAATTTGCTGGTGGGTAACGCCTGCTGGCTGCAGGATGGGGAAAAAGCGCTGGTTTTCTTTATTTCAGTGAACGAATATTGTACAATGGACATACGGGGACCGATTCTTCCGCTTGTTAAAGCCCTTTCAATCCAGTAAGCGGCAATTTCAGAGGAGGAATGGACCATGAAGAGAATAGTGATTGTGTTTGTTGCTCTGGCGCTATTGTTGGGGGGAAATCAATCGGTAGCCGGAGATTCATCACCTCAGGATTGGGATGCCAGTGCCCATTACATCATTTTTGAAATGGATGGCGAGGATCTTGTGACTGTGCAGAGCCACTATCTGGTTACGCTGTCTGCGCCCCTGGTTTCTCTAACCTCAGAAGAGATCGAGACAGCCTTTGGCGCGCCGAATCGTAATGCTGATTTGCTGGGCGTACGGCTGTTGAGTGCAACCTCTGAGACAGTTTTCCAGAACCTTGTGCAGGTTCCGGTGTGGCTGCGAGGAGAGTTCCATGGGGAGGAACTGGAATCCCAAATTGAAGGGCATTTTTTTGCTCTTGACCCGAAGGCCTTTGTTGTGCGGGTTCCGGTGATCCCGGGGGCCACGCTGCAGATATTAAATGCGGTTGGGGAGGTTCTGGCGGAATTTGATCTGGATTCCCTGCCCGTGGATGCATTGCCCGCCTCGGCACGGTCAGCCGCGCCCATCTCTGGAGGCAGATCCGGACCGCCGGGAAACCGGGTGGATTTGCTGATCATGGGGGATGGGTATCATGCATCCCAGCAAACTCAGTTTATGACGGATGCATCTACTCTGCACACCAATTTTTTCAATATCACTCCCCTGTCCGATTATGCCGGATATTTCAACGTGACCTATCTGTTCACGCCCTCGCTGGAATCTGGTGCGGATCATCCTCATTTCAATCCTGCCTGCCCGCCTGGCGACCTGACCTGCTGTACGGACCCGGCTATGGGGATGGATCCCCTCGCTGGAACGTTCAAGAACACCGCATTTGACGCCCGGTATTGCGCTCAGAATATTCACCGTCTCCTGGTGGTGGATGTTGGCAAGGTGTATGCCGCGGCAGCGGTCATGCCCGATTGGGACACTATCCTGGTGATGGTCAATGACACAACCTACGGCGGTTCCGGGGGCGCCCTGGCCACGGTCTCCACCCATTCCCTGGCGGTGGATATCGCCCAGCACGAGTTTGGTCACAGCTTTGGCTTGCTGGCGGATGAATATGATACGGCTTATCCAGGATACCCTGCCTGTTCGGATATTTCCGGAAGTTCCCCCTGTGAGGACAATGTCACCGATGAGACGGTGCGGGCTCAGATCAAATGGGCCCCCTGGATCTTGCCCACCACGCCCGTGCCAACGGTTCCGGAATGGGATCCGGGTTATGCAGCCCATGTGGGGCTTTTCCAGGGCGCCCGGTATCAGCCCACAACCATGTACCGTTCCGGACAGCTCTGCCTGATGCAATCCCTGGGACAACCCTTCTGTCAGGTACCCTCCCAGAGCATTGTCCTGCGGTTGTATCAGGGCGGTTGGGGCGTTCCCTGGAGTGGCATCAACATGATCGAACCCGGGTTGATCCAGCCCCCGGTCAGTTCTGTGAGTCTGCGGGCGGGAGAGCAGATGGTTTTCCACGCCGTGCTGCTCTACCCCAAGGTGCCGCCCCTGCCGAGGATGGATTGGTTTGTGGATGGCGTGCCGGTCTTAAATGGCTCCCAGACCTTCACCTATACGCCCGGGCGGTCTGATGCCGGATCCCATACCGTTTCTTTGGTTGTGATGGACCTCACACCCCATGTGCATCCGGCCATGACAGGCGGGGCCCTGACCTTCCAGCAGCAGTGGACGGTGCAGGTCACGGCGCCCAATTATCTGCCTTTTGTGATGCATTGAGTCCATTTGCTGAACAGGGGGACATTGTTTTTGACTTTGGATACTCTTGCTAAGGGGAATTGTTCCGCGGGGAAGCCTGGGACATAATCCACAGCTTGGAAATTTCCCGGGCGCATTGCGGCCTCTCGCTGGGTGGGCTCAAAAAATCAATGGCGATTTCAAGTGTGATATCATCCCGTTGCATCGCAAGCAAAGTTTGTAATCCCAACGCGAATCTACCAGTATCCTGAGACATTGCGACGGAGTTGGATCGGGTTCGAAACACCTGAATCAAATCGGATCCTATTTTCCGGAAAAACCGTGTACAATAGGAAATGGTGTGAAAAACCCCGGAAGCCCGGCGGCCCATTGCACCGGAATCCGTCATGTTTTTATCCAGGAAAATTGTCCATGAAAAAGCTGACTATTGTGGTTTTTTTGATGTTCTTTCTGCTGAGCTTTCCGGGTGCCGCTGCCGGCTTGTCCTCCGAAACCGGCCCTACCACCGCGGCGCATTATCTCGTCTTTGAGACCCAACCCGGGGGAGAGGTTTTGCCCATCTTTCATCAATTGGTGGAGCTATCTGCTCCCCTGATGTCCTTACCCTCGGAGGTCATGGCGCGCTCCCTGACAGTCCCTAATCGGAATGCGGCCTTCTGGACGGTGCATCTGCAGGATGCGGATGGCCGGGTGGTGTTCCAGAACATTGTGCAGGTGCCGCGCTGGTTGCGGGGGGAATTCCATGGCGAGGGGCCGGAGGGCGGCATTGAGGGGCATTTCTTCCCCCTGGAGACAACGCATTTTGTGGTGCGGGTTCCGCTTGTCCCCGGAGCGACTCTGCTGCTCCATGAACCGGATGGCGGCCGCGGGACGGCGCAGTTTGATCTGGATGCGCTGCCCCTGGATCGGGCGACCCCAGAACTGGCCGCAAGCCGGGTGGTTTCTTCGGTCACCACCGGATCCCCGGCCAATCGCATTGACCTGCTCATCATGGGGGATGGCTATACCGGGCTGCAAAATGCGGATTTTATGACGGACGCCAACGATCTGGCAAATGCTTTTTTCACCATTTCCCCGTTGTTGGAATACCGAAATTATTTTAATGTGACCCGGCTTTATACGGAATCGAATGAATCGGGGGCGGATCACCCTCCCTATCAGGCAACGGGCTGCGATCCCTTTGACACCACCTGCTGTGGCGATCCGGATATGCAGTTTGACCCATTGAAGAACACCTTCAAGGATACTGCCTTTGACGCCAACTACTGTTCGAGGAATATTCACCGTTTGCTGGAGGTTGATCTGGGAAAGGTCTACTCGGCTGCGGCGGCCGTTCGGATTGGGATACGATCCTGTTGGTGGTCAACGACAGCACCTACGGCGGATCGGGTGGGGTGGTGGCGGTGGTTTCCACGAACTCGGCCGGCGTTGAGATCGCCCAGCATGAATTTGGGCACAGCTTTGCTAATCTTGCCGATGAGTATAGCACAGCCTATCCCGGTTACCCGGACTGTTCGGATGTGACCGGGTTTATCCCTTGCGAGACCAATGTGACCGACCAGACCGTGCGGGAACTGATCAAGTGGGCGCCCTGGATATTGCCCTCCACCAGCATTCCAACCATTCCGCCCTCCCCTGAAGTGGGGCTGTTTGAGGGGGCCCGGTATAAGACCACCGGCATGTACCGGTCCGGAGAGGATTGCGCTATGCGCAACCTGGGCAATCCATTCTGCCCTGTGCCGGAGCAGAGTTTTGTGTTGAAAATGTATGAGGGGGGATGGGGGATCCCCTTTGATGGAATCAGCATGATCGAACCGGGCACCATGTCTCCGCCCCCAAACAACTTACAGATGGCTCCCGGGGATCAACAGACCTTTTCCGCCGACGTGCTTTCCCCCATCGGCGGATTTGCCCCCACCCTGGTGTGGTATGTGGACGGCGTTCCGGTGGGTGCGGGAAGCAATGCCTACCAGTTCACAGCCTCGACCCAGGATCTGGGTGTGATCACAATCGCATTTGAGGTCATTGATCAGTCCGGATTTGTTCATCCCCTGATGGCGGGAGATGCCCTTTCTCATGCAGTGGACTGGCATGTTCGGGTCGGGGAGACGCTGTTCGTGCCCCTGATCACGAAGTAGCTGAGATCTGGTTCCTGGACGACGGCGCTTTGCCTTAGGGCCAGATCTGCCAGGAGAGATAACTGACAACCAGGCCAAGGATGAAACCGCCCAGGGCTTCCAGGGGCGAATGGCCCAGGACTTCCTTTAATTCCTCAAATTCCTCGGCCGGTTTGACCGTGCCCCGAAAAACCTCCCGGATGATGCGGTTGATCTGCTGGGCATGAAAACCGGCCTGGCGGCGGATGTTGGTGGCGTCGTAGATGACGACGGAGGCCAAGGCAAAGGCCAGGCCGAAGAGGGGGGTATCAAAGCCGTGATAGTGGCCGATGCTGACGGCGGCGCTGGTGACAAGGGCGGAGTGGGAACTCGGCATCCCTCCGGTGCTGAAGAGAAGGGACCAGTGCCACTCCCCGGTTTGAGCATAATCCAGGGGGAGCTTGATGATCTGGGCCAGCAGAGAGGATACCACACTGGCGATCAACACGGGATTATCAAAAATTGCAATCAGGGGCATCGGGTCTATCCATCCATTGTGGTGAGGTGGCCAGTTTCTGCTGATAGTTTCTGCACCTTCAATTCGGCATCCTCCAGCAGGGTTGCGCAGTGTTTCGCCAGGCGCTGACCCTGCTCAAACCGTTCGAGCGCGTCTTCCAGAGGAAGCTCCTGGGTTTCCAGAGCGGTCACGGCGTCCTGCAGGGCGGCAAAGGCGGTCTCGAAATCCATTTCCTGGATGTTTTTCTGGGTGTCTTTGGTCATGATGAGTCTCCTGGCTTGGTTTCTGTAATCCTGGCGGTCATCTCGCCGCGGCTCAGACGAATCCGGATTTTCTCCTCCGGGGCCACTGCGGCCGCATTTTTGATCACCTGGCGGCTGTCCTGGTGGGTGACGATGGCATAGCCCCGATTGAGGACAGCCTGGGGATTCAGGCTCCGGAGGGCGTTTTGAAGATTTTCCAACTGCATGCAGTCTTTTTCGAGTTTGGTTCGCATTTCCCGATGGAGTCGGGCGCTGGTTTCATCCAGTCGCTGGCGGAAGGTATCAATGCGGTGTTTGGGGGAATGGAGATGCAGTTGATGGATTTGCTGTCTGGTTTCCCAACGCCGATCGGCCAGAGTTTCCTTGAGGCGCGTTGTCAGCCTGCCGGAGAGTTCCAGCACAATTCCCTGCAGTTCCAATCGGTCAGGGGTGGACATTTCGGCTGCTGCAGTGGGCGTTGGCGCGCGCAGGTCGGCTGCAAAATCTGTCAGAGTGAAATCCGTTTCGTGTCCGACGCCGGAGACCACCGGCGCTTCAGAGGCGGCCACCGCACGGACCACCGCTTCATCATTGAAAGCCCACAGGTCTTCAATGGAGCCGCCGCCTCGTCCGATGAGGATGACATCCGGCGCCGCCCGGCTGTTGAGCTGCTGCAGTGCGGCAATGATTCCCGGGGGCGCCTCCACCCCCTGGACAGGGGTTGGGGAAAGCACCACCCTGGCCAGGGGATAGCGGCGGCGCAGGGTATTGAGCATGTCCTGAAGGGCTGCGCCGGTGGGAGAGGTGACGATGCCGATGGTGTGGGGCCTTTTTGGAACGGGACGCTTGCGGTCAGGGTCGAAAAGGCCTTCGGCCTCCAGGGCGGCTTTGAGGCGCAGGAATTGCTGGTACAGAGCGCCCTCGCCGGCCGGCTTCATGGTGTCCACATAGAACTGCACTTGTCCACTGACCTCATAGATGCCCATCCCGCCGTGGGCTTCCACAGCCAGACCTTCCTGGGGGTCAAATTTAAGCCTGGCGGCAGTGCTCCGCCACATCACACAGCGGATAGCGGCCTGGCTGTCCTTGAGGGTGAAGTAGAGGTGGCCCGAGGAGGGCCGGGCAAGGTTCGATATCTCCCCCTGCACCCAGAGGTCCTGCAGCACAGCATCGGTTTCCAGCACCTCGCGGAGGTATCCGGTCAGTTGGCTGACACTCAGGAGATGATTCGGTTGAAAAACAGAATAATTTTCCATGCAGGGGTCCGGATCGCAGTGATTCCTGGCCTAAGTATAACAAATTCTGCTCTGTGTGAAATGTCTGATACAATTAAATCCGCACAGACGGATTCACACAAATCGCTCCCACGACATCCCGACTGAACCTCTATGGATCATCTTTGGACACCCTGGCGAATGAAATATATCCAAGAGCACCATCAAGAAACCGAATGTATTTTCTGCGCGGCGGCTGCCGTGGCAGAGGGGGAGGACAATCTGGTGTTTTCCCGGGGCCAGCGTGTCTATATGATCCTCAACCGCTATCCTTACACCAGCGGACATGTGATGTGTGTGCCCTATGACCATGTGGACCGTCTGCATCGCATGAGCAAGCGCGCCCGGGGGGAGATGATGGAGATGGTGGCAAAGGCTGTTGAGGTATTGCAATCTGTCTATCAGCCGGATGGGTTCAACGTGGGGTTGAACCTGGGGGAGATGGCCGGGGCCGGGGTGGCAGATCATCTCCACATGCACATTGTCCCGCGGTGGGGCGGTGATACCAACTTCATGTCCAGCGTTGGCCGCACCCGGGTCCTTCCAGAAGCCCTGCCGGAAACCTACCGGCGGGTGAAACAAGCCTGGGAGGCTTATGCGAAGTCTTCCGGGGAGGTTGCTCCCTGATCATATTGCATTTCCCACAGAAAAACCGGCCTTCACGGCCTCAAAGACCCTTCCGATCTGAAAGCTGTCCCCGATATTGAGGACCCTGGGCGCCGCTTGGGCCTGGATGCAGGCCCGATGGAGCGAGTCGTCAGGGGAAAGTCCCACAGCCAGAACTACCAGATCCGCCGGCAGGGTTTTTTCCACCCAGGTCTCCTGGATTTTCCGGCCGAAGGGATTTTCGATGTTTTCCGGCAGAAGAGGCCGCCAGGTGACTGTTGGATTGGGGACGCTGGGGTGGATGTTTTGCTGTACTGTTACGGCAAATTCCTGCACCTGCACCAATCGGGTCATGGTCATCAGAGATACCTCCAGGCGTTGCAATTCCTGGATGAGATGCCCCCGGTTGGCAGTGCACAAACCCTTCATCAGCGCTGGCAGCATCTCGATCAGGGTGATCCGCCTGCCGTATTCCGCGGCCAGGAAATGAGCACATTCACAGCCCACAGCCCCGCCGCCTACCACCAGGATATGCCGGGCACCCCGGGCCCTTTCGGGATCCCGGAACAGGTCAACCGCCTGGACGATATGGGGAGCGTCCAGACCAGGTATGGGGGGTTGTACGGGTTGGCCGCCTGTGGCGGTGATGATGGCATCAAACCCCTCTGCTTTGAGCTGTTCCGGCGTAGCACGGGTGGAAAGTTGCACTTCCAGCGCATGTTCCTTTTGGGCCTGGTCAATTTGCCAGCGCAGGTTTTCCAGATAGTTGCCCACCTCATATTTGATTTTTGGCCGGGATCCGGGAACCAGCATGCCGCCGATCTGGGAGGTCTGCTCAAAGAGGGATACCCTGTGACCGCGCCGCGCCGCCGTCAGGGCACAGGTGATCCCCGCCGGACCGGCCCCCACCACGGCCAGATTTCCCGCCTTGTTGATTGGGGCCAGGTTGGGGTGGATGTCCTCCAGCCCCGTGCGGGGGTTGACGGCGCATTGGGGCTGGCCGCCCTCGATAAACTCGTTCAGGCAACCTTCCTGGTCACCGATGCAGGGGGTGATGGCCTTCACCCGACCGGCAAAGGCCTTGTTGGGCCAGTCCGGGTCGGCCAAGAGGGGGCGCGCCAGCATGATCATATCGCACTGCTCCTTCCGGAGGGCTTTTTCCGCCAGATCGGGGTAGCCGAGTTTACCCACAGCCACCACCGGCACAGGCAGCCCGGCGTTGCTGCGCAGGTCCTGGCGTGCAAAAAAGTCCTTGACCAGTTTGGCCACGGGTAGATAGCAGCCGGAGGGCAGGCTGTTGGGCGGATGGGGCAGCCACCAGTTGTCGTAACATCCGAGATCCACATCAAAGATATCCACCCCAGCACGCACCAGATTTGTCATATAATCCAGGGTTTCCGCCACCTGGCGTTCGTTGCGGAATTTCTTCAAGGAGCGGACCCGGGTCATTTTTTCGCCGTAGGTGGCGTTGAGGGCCAGGGAAAGATCAATGCGGTACATGATGGGGTAGTTTGGGCCAACCCGTTTGCGGATCTGACGGATCAGATCCAGTCCGAAGCGCTGCCAATCCGCATACCGGCCCAAGGGACGCCGGTTGAAGGCGGTGTTGGTCATCTGCTCCAGAAGGTATCCCTCGTGACCATGAAGATAAACGCCGTCAATGGTCAGGGATTTGGCATCCGCGGCTGCCTGACCCGTTGCTTTGATGATACGGCGCAGCTCAACATACGTCAGGGGACGGCAGGGCACCTCCGGCAGGTAAAAATTTGGGTTCCAGGATGCGGACACCGGCAGGCGGAATTTGGTCAGCAGCACCTGGGGAGATCCGACCCGGCCCAACCCGGGGGTGAGCTGGATGAAAAAGCGGCTTCCGAAGGCGTGGACGGACTCGGCCAGGGTGCGCCAACCGGCCATCACCGTGCGGGAGCTGTCTATCCTGGGGAAATAGCTGCGGTCTCCAGGTTCGGTGGTGGTGGGATCTACCTTCTGGCTGACGGGGACCAGCCCCGAGGTGATCAACCCAACCCCGCCCCTGGCGCGGGCTGCAAAGTATTGGATCATTTTGTTGGACGGACGGCCCATTTCCTCGGCCATGGAGATATTCCCCATGGGTCCCATCACAAGCCGGTTCTTAATCCGCAGGCGGTTGATTTGAATGGGGGAAAAGAGCCGGGTATAGGGATGGTAGCGATTGGTGAGCCCTGCTTCTTGGGCCTGACGGCCTTCTTCAAAATAGGTCACAAAGGATTCAAGCAGGTCTTTGATGAAATCTTCCTGGCTGCTCATGAAATGTTTTCTCCTTTTGGTCAATGCGGGGGCGGAAAACCGCCGGGTTTCTCGCTTCGATTATCCTGATAAACTTATAATGCTTTTGATAGCATTTTGGTGCGTTGCTATTATAAAGGCATGTTATCATACTTGCACACAGAAACTTGTTGAGAGATGTTCTTATGGCGGTTATATCATCATGAAAAAACGATTATTACTCTTGTTTTCCATCCTCACCCTGGCCTTTACCGGCTGTTCCCGTATCCGAGGTTTGCTGCCGGTGGTGCGCGACAAAGTCACCGTGGCTAATTTTGTGCCTGAACCGGATCCGAAGGTATGTATCGGGCTTCCTGAGGGTTTGAACCAGCCCACGAATGCAACTTGCTATCTGATCGCTGTGCCTGAGGATCGCACCCTGACGAAATCTCCGCTGATTGAGATCTATGTGATGGTTGTCAAGCATGAGGAGGTTGCGGAACCGGACCCGGATCCCATTCTGATCCTGTTTGATGGTCCCGGAGCCCCGATTTCGAGCCGGCAGTATCCGCTTTTAAACCATTTTTTGGAAATTTCCCGGCTGGCAAACCGGCGGGTGATTGTGATGGACATGCGGGGCGCCGGAGAGAGCCGTCCGGCCCTTTCCTGTTATCTTGAAAAACCGGAATTGCTGACCAATCCGGATTATGATTGGGTCATGCCCTGTTTGGAGCGACTCGAAAACGAAGCGATCAATGTGGCCGCTTACAATCCTCTGCAGATCGCCCAGGATGTGCGGGATATCGTCACCGCCCTGGGGTATCCTCAGGTCAATATTTGGGCCCGGGGATTTGGGACCAGTGTGGCCCTGCGATTTGTGGACATGAACCCGAATCTGGTCCGGAGCATGCTTCTGGAATCGGTGAATACCATTTTCAGTGATCTGGGCCTGCCTACCGGGCTCAACGGCGCACTGGATCGGGCCTTTGAAGATTGTGAAAACAACGATTTCTGCAATCAGCAGTTCCCTGATCTGCGGCAGCAATTCGGTGAGGCTTACACTCAATTGGAGTCGGAGCCCATCAAGACCGTCTTCGGTCTCCTGGATGCGGATGGCTATATCCAGGATATCCAAACCATTCTCAGTGAAACCTCCTTTGGGGTATCCCTGCTGCCCTTATATATCAAATCTGTTTGGGAAGGGGATATCGCCGCAATCAATGCCATCTCAACCGATCTGCGCGCCATCAACAAGAATCAATTTGGCATCAGCGATGTGCTGCAATCGGTGTATGTCTGCAGTGAGATCACGGGCAATGGGTCTGTGGATGATATTCTTCAGCAGATCAACACAAATGTGCGCCCCGAGATTTACGATTCCGTCAGGCGCTGGCTTTTGGATGAGTTCATCCCCCGGTGCAATCAGTGGCCCTCACCCGGGTTGGACAACAACTCCGGCGGGCGGATTAGCTCTGAGGTGCCGATACTGCTGCTGGCAGGCACCTATGCACCAAGGTTTTCACTGGAAAGCGCTTATTTTG
>DAOTUG010000069.1:0-2832 GCA_034437335.1 Anaerolineaceae bacterium | reverse complement strand
AGGGGCCAGACCATTTTGGACCTTGACAGCGCGCGTTTCCCGCTTTTCATCCTGGGTTGTTTTGAAGATCTGGTTAAATAGGGCCTGAACTCCGTGGCGGTCAATATTTTTTGTGAACTCCTCTCCGGTTAAGAGAATCGGTTCGTATCCACGGGTTAATATCTGACGAAGAATGTGGTCACTGAAATGGGATTTTCCAATTCCTGGCGGGCCCTGAACAATCAAGATGCGGGGTTGGTTGGTCGTTTCCCTGGTGACAACGCCCAGCGCGGCCTCAATTTCATCTTCTCTTCCGAAAATGGGCTGCGCTTCCCTGATGCGCAAGAGCAGGGTGTCTTCGCGTTTTCCATCCACCTGAGAAATCGGGATTGGCTTGGTTTTTCCCTTGACGCGAATGGCCTGGAGCTGGGTTTCAAAGAAGTGTCCGTTCACAATTTCCTGAACACGGGGGCTGATGAGGATTTGTCCCCAGGCAGCGGCGCTCATCAGCCGGGCTGCCAGGTTGACATCATCCCCCATCACAGTGTATTCATGCCGTGTGTTCGAGCCGACTTGACCCGCGAAGGTCAGACCCTGGGTGATGCCAAAGCGCTGCTGGATCAACGGCCCCCGAAAATTTGGGGGCAGATGCCGGTGGAATTTTCTGGCCCAGCGTTGGTTCAGGTCATCAAGCTGATCTTTCATGGCAAGAGCGGCATTGACAGCCCGGATGGGATCATCTTCGTGCATGATCGGCGCGCCAAACAGGATCAGGAGCTTGGTGCCTTTCGTATAGGGGTCTATTCGACTGATGATCCCGCCATAATGGTCCACGACGTCGTGAACGGTATTGTAATAGGCGGAAAGAAGAGCCGTGATCCTGGAGATACCCCGTTTATCCCAAACGCTGAGCAAGCTTTCGGGTCCCGTGAAATTGCAAAAAAGGACCGTTGTAGGACGGTATTCGCTTTCAATGCGCCGTTTTTTTGCATGGACAACGATTCTATCCACCAATTCCTTGGGCAGATAGGGGGAAAGGGCTTCTATCTGATGGATCGCAGTAGTCATTTGCTCGACAGCAGCCTCAACGGATAACTGCCATGTCAGGGGTCCCCTGGCCCGACGTTTTTCTGCCTTGATCTCAAAGTCGTCCAAAGTCTGCTCGTCTTGCAGCGCAATCTGGTAAAACCCTGGGTGGACTTCCTGCACATTGCCACTGTCCTGCAGGCTGTCCCTGGTCGCAGCATCTGCGATCAGTTGATTTGTTTTTGCCATTCCCTCAGCTTGCATGATCCGCTGGACGGTTTCTCCGCTGATGGCGTATTCCATGCGTTCTGCAGAGCCGATGCTGCCAAGATAGATCCTTCCGGTGGCAATGCCAACTTTCATTTGCAGACTGGTTTTTCCCTGGGGGGTGGTTACCTCCTGAAAGTCATGCATCGCCCGCAGCATGCGCCATCCCGCCCGGGCGGCCCAACCTGCCTGACGGTCCTGCCTTTGATGGGGGAAATACACCAGCGTGGCATCGCCTGCGAACTTGATCAGAATGCCCCCAGACCGTGACAGGATGTCCAGCATGACGTTGAAATAGCGGTTCATGATCTCGGTCAGCTTTTCTGCGCCTTCCAGCCCCAGAGCTGCAAGCTGTTCTGACAGCGCAGTGAAACCGCTGACATCTGCAAACAGAAGGGATCCCTGCACAAGCTGACCCTTCACCAGCCCGGGAACTGGCCGGGAGAGCTTTTCCTGGACCAGATTTGACGGCAGGTAGGTCGTCAACTGGTACTGGATGGATCGCAACCGGTCCAGGGCGTTGAAGAGTGCTCCCCGGGGCGGTGGGGTCTGTTTCAGTTTTCTAAGAAGATTTGGAGACAGATAAATTTCGAGTTCGGGAGGAAAGCTGGAGGACAGGCCTGTTTTCTGCCGGTCGGCTTGATTTGAAGAAAAATCAGGGAAAATGGGGTTCTTCTCTTTCACCTCTTCGGTGGGGGAATCGTTGGATCTAGAATCATCCAGCAGGGCATACAAATCCGGAATTTTTCTGGATTGCGGTTTTTTCCCGTTTTTTTCTGCCATATTTTGCCTTCAGGAAGGAATGATATTCTTTGTAATCGCCTGCCTGGCATGTTGGACTACCCAATGGTCTTCATTCAGTTCGTAATAGTCAATCAGAAACGCGTTGATTGCATTATCCAGCAGTTCTGGGTTCTTGATGTCAATTTGCTGATCTTGCAGGGGAATCAAGCCGATCACAGCCGGGTGAAACTCCAGCCGATCCTGTGTCTCATTGTAATGTACAAACGCTTTATTTTTTTCCGCAATGGTCGGTTCATGGTAGGGGATATTGAATTTCATGAACCCGTATTCTTCATACCGGGCGACCAATTTTGGCTCGATGACCTCGATAACATATCCAGGCGGCAGAGGGTGCCCCAGAGTCTGGGCATCCCGGGCGATTTGCTCCTTCGTCTCTTCAATGATCACTTCCGAAAGCCGGGTGAACTGCCCGAAGGAATAATCCCGAAATGCAGGGAGAATGGCGAGGTGAACGCCGATGCCAAGGTTGCGCTGGGGCAGATATTTGAAGGTTGTCATTGCGGCTGCTTCACCCCCCAGGTCAATCAGCCATTGGTGTTCGATGAAGAGCGGATTCTGATCCGGTGGGTTGTGGGCTATTTCCGTCAAGCGCTCGGTGCGGTAGCTGTATTGTGGAAAGAGGGCTACGAAAACGCGCAGAAACTCCTCCAGCCGGGCAACATTTCCGAATGAAATTTCATGGATGCTGAGTTCTTCATTGAGATACCTTGTAAAAGCCATGAGGATCCTCTTGGGGAATTTTTTTTATTATAACCT
>DAOTUG010000068.1:0-4572 GCA_034437335.1 Anaerolineaceae bacterium | reverse complement strand
ACTTATCAGTATGGGGGCTTGTTCAACAAAAAAATTTTGGGATTTGGTTGGGAAATTGCAGTTACGTTGCGCTTCGGTTTGAATGAGGTTGATCTTCGCGTCGGCTGCTCTGACAAATCACATCAAAATTGTGCAGCAAAGGGACGGACGACCTGGTGATGCGGAAATGAAAAGCACGCCACGTTTTTCGCAGTTGCCGAAGTGGTCAACTGATTCCACATCGCGGCCGCCGCAATGCTATAATAGCCCTGAAACCACGATCTGCGATTGGAAGAAAACACCCCATGTACCCCCAACCCGGCCCGCCTGACCGCCGCTTCCGCTGGATCGCCATGATCTGGGGGGGTCTGACGGCCCTGGGAGGGCTGACCCATGGGATCGGTGAAATTCGCCAGGGGCCAGAAACAGTACCCTCTGTGGTGATCAATTCCTGGGCCCGGGGGGCCATCGCCGCCACCCTTGTTTCGGTTCTTGTGGCGGCCTGCTCGCTGCTGGCCGTCCACCGAAAATATGACGGGGTGGTCCAGCTTCTGCTGGCCGGCTGGGCGGGTACAAAAATCCGCTCTCCCCTCTCCGGGTGGCCCGCATACCACGCCGGGGGGCTGCACACCTTCCTGGCCAGGCGCTGGTCCTGGGTCTTCGGCCTGTGTCTGGGGGCCAGCGTCCTTTTGTTGATCGGTTCGGTGGTCCTGGTCGTTTTCTCAGACGTGGGCAACGCCGATTTTTTTCTCCAACCCGTTCCTGTTCACCCATTCCCTGATGTTTTTCATGATCCTGACGACCGTTGGCCCAGAAATAGCCGCAGGTCAGGTCCCAGAGAAGCGTTTACCCGCCCCTGTTCTATTGAAAGGAGACTTCTTTGTCCTCACAATCCCCGCAAGCAAAACCCCGTGTTGACTGGCTGACCGTGGCCGCCATCGCCGCCATCGCCATCAGCCTGACCGTCGCTGCCCACGAAGGCATCCACGCCCTGACCTGTCTGGGTGTCGGCGGCGATCTGCAAGCCTATTCGGCCCTGGCCGTGGCCTGCGAAGAGCGCACCGTCCGGCAGGAAAAATGGGTCAACGGCAGCGCCCCCTTCTTCAATCTCCTGGCCGGGACCCTCCTCTGGCTGGTCCTGCGCAGGGACCGGCAGGTCTCACCGGAGACCTGGTTCTTCCTGTGGCTGTTGATGCTGATGAACCTTCTGTATGGCGCCGGCTATTTCATGTTTTCCGGCATTGCTGGCGTCGGGGATATCGCCGTGGTGATCGCCGGCTGGGAACCGGCCTGGCTGTGGCGGGTTTTGGCCACCCTCTTCGGGTCAGCCCTGTTCCTGTTCTGTGTTTGGTGGGCCCTGCGGGTCTTTGGGCGGCGGGTCGGCGGCCGGCCGAAGGAGCAGATCCGCCGCGCCAACAAAATGAGCCTCATCTCCTATTTCAGCGCCCTGGGAGTGATCCTTCTGGCCGCGCTTTTCAACCCCCTGGGGATGCTTAGCCTGCCGGTGATGGCGGGGCTGCTGGCCGTCCTGGGCGGACTCTCCCCCCTGCTGTGGATGATGCAGTGGTTCCAGGCAGGGATCTTCCCCAAACAGGAGGGACCGCCCCTGGAGATCCACCGCCGGTGGGGCTGGGTGGCGGTATCTTTGGCGGTTGTCCTCCTCTATGCCGTCTTTCTGGGCCGCGCAGTGTACTTCTAGGCGTCTGATTCCGGCGGGCTTTGCAGTGCGCTGCCGTCTCCCACCTGCTCCCGGAACCACGCCCTTTCCCTGAAAGGTTGCCAGTTCAGATCCTGGCGCAGATCCCCCGGGTGGATCTGATAATTCTCCAGCGCCTCCCGCAGCAGGGATGCGGCGGATTTCGGGTTTCCGTCCAGGGCCTCGATCCAGGCCCGGTAATAGAACATCTCATCTGCTGCGGCCTCGCGCCCCGCGGCCAGGGCCTCTGCGGCTGCCTCTTCCCGGCCCAGGGCCTTCAGCACAAGATGGCGCAGGCCCCAGGACTCCGATTTCTCCGGCATCCTTTCCACCAGCTCCCGGCAGAGCGCTTCAGCCTCCTCCAGGCGTCCCTGTTCCATCAGCAGGTACACAAGATCGGATCGCGGGCTGATATAGTCTGGATCGCATTCCATGGCCTGGCGATAGGCCGCTTCGGCCTCCGCTTCCCGGCCCTGATAGTACAATATTTTTCCCAGATTATTGTACGACATGGCATCCCGGGGCACCAATGCAATGGAACGGCGCATGGCCTCCTCGGCTTCATCAAAGGCCTCCCGGCGCCGGAGGATGTCCCCAAGGTTATACCAGGCGATGTCATACTTCGGGTTCACTTCCGCGCCCTGGCGATAGGCGGCCTCGGCCTCCGCCAATCGGCCCACATCATCCAACACAACGCCCAAATCGCAGTAACCGGCCGCATCCATGGGGTCCAGCGCAATGGCCTTCCGGAAAGCGACTTCCGCCGCGCCCATCTCCCCCTTCTCGTGCAGCAGCAGTCCCAGGTTATAGACCGGCACAGCGCCCCCGGAGGGGTGTTTCTCGACGGCCCGGTGATAAGCCGCTTCCGCTTGTTCCGTTTTCCCCAGGTTGCTGAGGACATTGCCCAGGGAATTGTCCAGGTGGGAAACATCCGGATACCGCGCCACCGCCCGGCGATACACAGCTTCGGCTTCTTCCAGCAGGCCCAATTTCCTCAGGAGGCGGCCCAGGCGGTCGAACTCCGTCACCGTTTCCACGTTCAGGGCTTCGATGTTGCGGAAATCAGCTCCCGCCGCCTTTTCTTTCCCCAGGGAGATCAGCATCTCGCCCAGAGCGCACAGGCGGTCAAGATTTGTCGGGTCCGCTTCCATTGCCCGACGATAGGCATCCACCAAATCCGGAAGCCGATCCTGGCGTTCCAGGAGGGCCTTCAGGCGGGGAAAGGCCAGGGGCGATGCGGGGTCCAGCGCCAGGGCCTGGCGGTAAGCAGCTTCGGCCTGCTCCCATCGTTGCTGCCCCTCATGAAGGGTCCCCAGGCAGAAATACGCCGGAGCCAGGGTTGGGTCTGCTGCAATGGCCTTTTGATAGGCCTTTTCGGCCTCCTCCGGTTCCCAACGGGACTGAAAATACCTGCCGAGGATCAAAAACCCCCGGGCCTCTTGTTCGGGGCCGCAGGCCGCTTGTGTCAACTTAGCGTCTTGAAACCCTTTGTTGTTTTTCTGCATGAAAACTCCTGCATGTGCTTAACCGGCACCTGCCTGGGTGCGGGATGGTGGATCAGCGGGTGGGCAACGACGCCCGTTCTTCACCCTTCGAAATCATCTGGATCGTGCAATGGCCTGGTCAGATAGCGGAGGACATGCGCTTCAAAGCGCCGCCCACGGGCGGGGTGCCCCATATCGCCAAATAGGAGCAAGAGGGCATTGGGGAGTCTGGCCGCCGTCTCCCGGAAGAGAGGCACGGTGTAGAAGGGATCCTTCTTCCCGGCCACCACCAGGGTGGGCGCGGCGATCTCCTCCAGACGCTCCTTAAAATTGAAGGCGTCCTCGGCCGCGATGGTGACCAGCAAATCATTGGGATCCTTCGGCGGGTTGAGGGCCATCATCCGGGCGCCCAGCCAGAGCAGGGGGCGAATCAGAAGCCCCGCAAGACCGTCCCGGGGAGCCCCCGCCTGGAAGAGCAGTTCATAGGCCCGGGCCCATTGGCGTTTTTCCGCCTGGCGCCCCACCGCCCGCTGCAATTCCCGGGCGTCTTCGCTCAGGGTGTAGGCGCTGGAATGAAGCACCAGGCGGCGCACCAGCTCCGGATAGTCCGCTGCGAAATGCTGTGCAATGGAGCCTCCGGTGGAGACGCCGATGATGTCCACCGGCCCGTCAAAGGTTTCCCGAATCATATCGGCATAGTCCCCGGCCATGTCAGCCAGAGTATATCCCGGGGGAAGCCCGGGCCGGCGCAGGACGACATAGACCGTGTAGGCCCGGCCCAGAAAACGGTACATCTGGATTGTCAGGGGCGATTGGGGCTTGTTTTCAAACAGCAGGCCCTGGAAGATCACCAATGGGCGCGGTCCGCTCCCCAGGCGATTGTACGGCAGGCCGTTTTCGAAGTACCCTGCGGCAGAACGGTTTCCGGCGCGGGACATGCGGGGCTTCCTTTCTGTTGAATGCGTGCACCCCTCTATTGTACAGGATTTTCCCCTTGCCGCTGGATTCCCTCCCCTGCCGGGTCCCTTGCGCCCGGGGGAAAGGGGCAGTTTCCAGGAAAAATCGGATGCGCCCACCGGGAAAACGCGCCAAGAAGCGAGAATACCATGTTTCTTGGTTTGTTTTATTTTGGGTTCAATCTGACAGCGTGTCGGCAGTGAAAATGACTATACGAAAATAATTTCATCAATTTCACATTCGGGTTACATCATGTGGTCATTCTTAGAATGTGGATATGAAGATCGGCGCTCATCTGGTCAGGTCCAAGAAGTTTTTCATTTTCCAGAATGATATTATCTTCCGCAAATACTTCAGGGCCTTTTTCCAGAAAATGACCCCGCCAGGCCCTGGCTGAGTTGGGATGTACGCCATAGGCTTTGGCCACCGCTCCTGCTGCTTTTTCACCCTGGATCA
>DAOTUG010000067.1:0-25153 GCA_034437335.1 Anaerolineaceae bacterium | reverse complement strand
GAATCTCTTCAAAAAGTGGTCGCTTTACGCCGGAATCAGTGGACGACATCCTCCGGAATCAATGGTCGGCATGCGCCGGAATTTGTGGTCGATTTCCCCCGGATTATGCAACCATGCAGGTAATTCGTTCGGGTTTTTCCATAACATATACCGAGTACCGATTGAACTTTTACGGTTCGACGTGATTGTTTTACTCGAGTTACAGCGTTTCGTAAATCCTCCGCCAGTTTTTTATGTTGAGAACTGTTCCCCCAATTCGTACCTGATTTTATTGAAACAATAAAACAATACCTTCGCCAAAATAGAGAATAAAAAGGGCTTTCTGTAGTAAAGTTGAGTTCATCATAACAACAACCTGAAAACAGAGAAGCCCTTGATGAACATTTTATCACTTTTACAATGCTTACAGCCAGTCATTCCGAAAACAAATTTGAACCAATTGAGCCAGGTCATCCAGGCCATGCTGAGTATGACAGGGCGAGTCACGATGCTGGGAATATCCCGATGGGGAGGAAAAGGGTGCAGCTATCGGACAGTGCAGCGTCTTTTCAACACCAATATTCCCTGGCCAGAAATGTTTGGGAAATTCTTTGAGCAGCATCTCTGTCACCCTGAAGGCGAGTACATTTTGGTAGGTGATGAAAGCACGATTACGAAATCAGGCAAAAAGACGTATGGGCTGGATAATTTCTTCTCCGGTGTTTTGAACAAGGTGGTCAAAGGCATTGCGATCTTTTCGGTATCATTGGTTTCTATTGATGAACGGCGATCGTATCCATTGCAAGTAGAGCAAGTCATTCGCACAGAAACCGAGAAAGCCGCTGCTAGCAAAGCCCGGCAAAAGAAGAAAAGCAAATCTGGCGCCAAATCACTTAGAAAAAAGCGTGGGCGTCCAAAAGGCAGTAAAAACCGGGACAAAACACAGGTTATATTGACACCGGAGCTGAAACGGATCAAAACAATGGTCAAAAAGCAACTTACTGCATTGAATCATCTGGTTTCTGTGACTTATCTGGCATTAGATGGTCATTTTGGCAACAACAATGCCCTGCAAATGGTTCGACAATGTGGATTACATCTTGTTTCCAAACTACGCCATGATTCGGCTTTGTACTTTCGTTATGAGGGCCCCCAGAAGAACAAGGGGCCTCGCAGGAAATATGGCTCGAAAATCGACTATCAACATATCCCGCAAAAATATCTGGTTGAACAAAGTACGGAAGGGTATATTGAAACCCGCATCTACCAGGCCGAAATGCTGCATCGAGAGTTCGCTCAAACACTTAATGTGGTCATCATCACCAGAACCAATCTCCATACCCGCGCCTTTGCCAACGTCAATCTCTTCGCCAGTGATCCGGATTTGCCTTACCAGAAGATAATCGATTATTACAGCTTGAGATTCCAAATCGAGTTCAATTTTCGAGATGCGAAACAGCATTGGGGTCTCGAAGACTGGATGAACATCAAAGAACGTCCGTTGACCAATGCCCTCAACCTTTCGCTCTTCATGGTTAACCTTTCTCAGGCCCTCCTGGGCGAATTCCGACAAACCCATCCTGAAAGCGGCATTATCGATTTGAAAGCGTACTTCCGTGCTGCCAAATACTTTGAAGAGACAATAAAAATGCTTCCGCAAAAACCCGAACCTATTTTATTAGACCAGATTTTAGGCCAAATCGCTTCTTTAGGCTGTATTCATTCTGTTAATGTACCGTCTTCTTCGCCTTGATTGGCGAAGGTATTGTAAAATGGACCTCATTTTTAAAGAATTCAAGATCTACACCAGTGGCTGATGATTTATGACCATTGAAGGTTTGACCGGCGATAAACACTGCAAGTTCTTCAAGGAAATCACCAAACAGTTTTTCTTCAGAAGATGAAAGAAAGGCATTTAATAAACTCGAGATTAACTCCCCGGCAGTTGTGATATTTTTAGCTTTGAAAAGATATGGATTCTTCTTTAGCAACTTCTCTAATGTAAGGTTTTCTAAAGAACTTATTTTCCGCGCATGAAAATCAATTATATTGTCATTGACGAATTCACAAACCTTGTCCAAATTTAAATTATCCAATTTTTTCTCTTATCTTTCGACGTCATAGTCAGTATTCGGTTCTGCGATGATTGGAAGTTGTATTTGGATTTCAGAAATGCGTTCTTTGCTTAGCTCGATATAGTCTTGTTTCGTGTCAATTCCAACGTACTTTCTGCCTAATTGAATCGCGGCTACGGCTGTTGTTCCGGATCCGACAAATGGATCAAGAACGACATCATCTTCTTTAGTAAATAGTTTTATGAACCAGCTAGGTAAATCTATCGGGAAAGCAGCACTATGATTTCTGTTGGAGCATTCCGTTGCTAAATGTAATACATTATTTGGATAGACTTTTTTTCGCCCCACCCAATTACTGATATTTTTTCCAAATCCGCTACCTACTGCGGATTCGTCACGTTTTCTGTCGGTTTTACTTAAATTGCTAAGTCGGTCTTTTGCCCAGTCTCCAACAGGAACCATGACTGCCTCTTGATACATGTTAAATTTTCTTTGTTTATTAAACTGTAATAACCTTTCCCAATTATCGCGGAAACGATTAGGCCATTTGCCGGGATAGGAGTTCTTTTTGTGCCAGATAAATTCCTCTGTCCAAAGCCAGCCTTGTTTCCTTAATTGAAGTATTAAATCAATAACGTACGTATGTCTTTCACCATTTACGACTCTTTCTTTTATGTTTAAGACAAAGGTTCCTTTTGGTCTTAATACTCTAAAGAATTCTTCTGCCTTTGGCAAAAACCATTCGACATAGTGATCAGGTTTAATCCCCCCATAAGTCTTTTTTCGTTGATCTGCATATGGTGGTGAGGTGAAAATAAGGTCAATACAATTATCAGGAAGTTTTCTTAGGACTTCTTCACAATCACCGCAGATTATCTGATTAATATATTTCATAACCTCTTCTTGTATAGAACAATTGTAATATAAATATAGCCAAGTACCATATTTTCGTCAAGAATAAAAGTATCTGCTTCGATGTGAATCACTATCAGAAATAACTTATGGTAAAACGTTGTTTTCTATTGGCACTTCTTCCAGGATGCGGATCTCCTCCAGGCTGACGCGGCAGCGGTAGGCATGGACTTCAACCCCCTGGCGATGGACGGTTTCCAGGACCTCAGTGAAGTCCGGGTCAATTTCCTTGAAGGGGGCAAAGGACAGAGCGTCCTCCCGCTGGGCGATGAACACGGCGCTGGCCCGGTGGCCCAGGCGGACCAACTCGGCCAGTTCCCCCAGGTGTTTCCTGCCCCGGCTGGTGGGCGCATCGGGGAACATGCCGATCCCGTTCTCGGCGTAGGTTACTGATTTAACCTCCACCCAGCAGGTTTCCTCGCCCTCGGAGAGGCGAAAATCCAGCCGACTGCTGCCGAAGGGCACCTCGTTTTCAATGGTGTCACAGGGAAAGGCGGCCAGTTGATGGTTCTGCAGGGCTTCCGCAAAAAGGCGGTTAGCCAGATAGGCGTTGAGGGAGCAGAAACCGCCCCGGGGCAGTTCGCTGAGAACCAGGCTGTGGGGGGTCTTGCGTTGGGGGTTTTGGGCGGGCTCCAACCAGACCCGGCAGCCCGGGGTGAGCGCGCCGGTGAGCCGCCCTGTGGTGGGGACAAAGGCCGTGCTGGCCGTCCCATCTGCCAGGCGCACGGCGGCAGTGAAGCGGTTGCTGCGTTTAATGAAGTGCGCGGGGAACAGTCTGGGAAACCGCATCAATCCGCCTGCATGGCCTGACGGATTGCGGGGTGCAGGGGCCACCAGCCCCGGGCCACGGCCAGATTGTAGACCACCTGAGCTGCCGCCAGGATTTCCCGCCGGGCGGCGTAGGTGCTCGGGTCTGTGACACTGATTTTCTCCCCGCGCAGGGTCGCCAGGAGAAGGGCTTCCGTTTTCTCCATGAAGGCGCTGTCCTGCAGGGCGGGGTCCAGCCTGCCCGTGTCCAGGGCCTGCATGAGGGCCAGCATGTTGGCTTTGCTGTCCTTCACGTCAATATCCTGCCCTTTTCTGAGGGCGATCAGCAGGTTGATGGCGGCTAATTCCCAGGCCGTCAGGGGGTCCAGATTTCCCTCAGCGTCTTTTCCAGAGGCCATGCTGTGTATCCTTTTTCCAGTCTGCGGAGTCAATTTCCAGGGGGAGAGTCTCCCAGCCGGAGCGGATTCTTTCCAGGATGTGATCCCAGGGAGGCAGATCGCTGCGGGCATCGCGGGCTGAGACGCAGCAGGCTCCTGCTCCGGCGGCCATCTGCAGGGCGGTTTCAGGGGAGCTGCCGCGCAGGAGGCTGCTCAGAAATCCGGCAATGGCGGTGTCGCCGGCCCCGGTGGTGCCCTGGACCGTCACGGCAAAGGCCGGAGCCCACAGCTCCCGGTCATGCCAGGATTGGTCAAAGCCCTCCAGGGCCCGGCCGCCCTTGCGCCAATTCGGGGTGGGGGCAGTCCGGAGGTATACGCCGCGCTGGCCCATTTTGATCATCACGATCTTCACCCCGAGATCCAGGAGCTGGTCGCTCAGCTCGTGGAGGTAGTCTGCGCTGACCGCCTCCGGGAAGGGCCCCTCGGTTGAGCGGGAGAGGGTTTCAAAGGTTTCCCGGTCCAGCATGTAGCAAAGCTCTTCGATGCTGGGCAGGAAGAGATCCACGTAGGGCAGGCTGTAGTATAAGATGGTGGGCCAATCGGCCTGCCCGGCCGGGCTGGTTGGGTCAGGAAAGGAGAAGTCCAGGGAGGTGGTCAATCCGCATGTCCGGGCGCGGCGCAAGATGGAGATCAGTTCTGCGCCCCCCCATCTGAAAATGGAGCGCATGAGGGTTGGATAGCCAAAATGAAACAGATCGGCCTCCTGGAGTTTTTTGCGGGGCAGGTCTGAGGCGTAGAAAAAGTCATTAGCGCCGGGACAGTGCAGAAAGGTGCGGTCAAAGCCCGGGGGGTTGAGGATGATGGTATAGGAAGTGGGCACGTTGGGGTCCCTGACCAGATCGGCGGAAAGATCCGGCTGGATCTGGTTGATGCGCTGGCTCACGGTCCGTCCGAAATCGTCGTCGCCGATTTTTCCGATCAGCAGGACGGGGATGCCCAGACGGTGCAGGGCCAGGCCGGTGTTGGTGACTGTGCCCCCGGTGGTGAGGGTGGCGCGGCCGGCCTTGATCAGCCGCCCTGGCTGCAGGAGTTTCCTGAATTGTCCTTGGGGAACGGAGGAAAGATCCGGGATGATATCCAGGCAAATGTGCCCGGCGATGAGTGCTTTTTTCATGGGAACCGTGGGCCTCCAGGATGTGATGGTTGGGCTTAATCCTACCATAAGCAGGGGAACACGCAGGAAAAAAGGTGTTTTTTAACACCACAAAGGGAGCGCCTTGTAGGAAACGCTCCCTGGTGTGGGTTGAACTAACACGGCGGAGAAAACATGCAAAAGAAGGGCCTGGTTAGCACAGCCCGACCCATGCCCCGCATGGGTTGGACAAAGTTATTTTAGAATTGGGATGTTTTCCCCGCCAGACACCACAGGAGGCCTTTGACCAGTCCCCTGGTAGGGTTACGGGGTTAATCGCAACGCTGCGCAGATACCGGGTGGGGCTGGTCAGCCGTCCAGGGGACAGTTTCCCCCATCGGGTATTTTAGAGCCGTTTATTCCGGCTTATACTTCTTGTACACATCGAACATTCGCTCTCATCCCGAAAGGTTGGTTTTTAAAATGAAGCATTGGCAGCGTATTGTCCTCGGTAGCGCCTTATCGTTGCTTTCCGCCGTGTTGTTGACCGCTGCTTTTCCGACATACGGGCTGTGGCCGTTGGTCTTCCTGGCCCTTGTGCCCATGCTGGTGGCCCAGTATTGGGTTTTTCCCCGTCAATGGTCCGGCCTGGCCTATGGGCTGGGTGTGGGCGGTTTTTTCTTTTTCTATATGAGTCTGGGAGGGTTGATCCCCTTCCTGGCTTGGCTGCCTTTGCCAGTGGCCCTGGTGGCCGGGACTGTCGGATGGCGGGAGCGGATTTTCCATGAGAAGACCGGCGCCCGTTTGTTCTGGATATTGGGTCCGGTCATCTGGGTTGGGATTGAAATGATCCGGGGTTTGGTGCCCTTTTTTGGCACCTGGGGCTTCCCGGCCTATGCCCTGTACGCTCAACCCTGGCTAATTCAACCGGTGTCCGTCTTCAGCATTTATGGGTTGGATCTGCTGATCCTGGTGGTCAACTACGCCCTGGCGCTGGTTGTGCTGCGCCGGCTGGAAAATCACAGAGCCCTGGACGGTCGTCCGTTGTTCGGAGAGATTTCCGTGAGGCGAATCGGCCTGGGGGTGGGGCTGGCCGTGCTGGTTTGGATTGTCCTCAGCCTGGTCCTGCTGCAGCCGGCGGAGGGTACCGTGCGGGTGGCGGCTGTGCATCCCTCCCTGCGGGTGCAGGATGAGGAGGATGTCTATCGCCTGGATATGCTTTATGATCTGACCCGGTTGGCGGCGCAGCGCGAGGCCGTATTGATTGTCTGGAATGAAGGGGCTTTGCCCTTTGACCCTCAGGTGACCAATACGCTTTCGCTGCAGAACCTGGCAGCGGAAACCGGGGCGTATATCTCCATTGGGTACACGGTCATGACCGATGCGGGGCTGCGCAATGAATCCACCCTTCTGGCCCCTTCGGGGGATTTTCTTGGGGTGTATGGCAAGGACCATCCCGTCCTGCTCTCCGGGGAGACCAGCATCACCGGCGGGCAGGGGTTTGCCCCCTTCGAGACGAATCTGGGTGCGGTGGGAACGATCATTTGCTATGATATGGAATTCACCGACACCTCCCGCAAGGTGGCCCGGGCCGGAGCTGAGATCATCGCTGTGCCTTCCTACGACTGGCCGGAGCTGGCGCCGGTGCACTACACCCATCTGGTGTTCCGGGCGGTGGAGAATCGGGTCACGATGATCAAGACGGATGTTGGATTTGATTCGGCGATCATTGACCCATACGGCCGGATCCTCCGCAAGGTGGTGACCCCCACAGCGGGGGTGATGTCCGTGCTGGTGGCCGATGTACCCCGGGGCGGGGGCGGCAGCCTGGTCATGGTCTGGGGAGACTGGGTCGGGTGGATTGCCCTGGCTGGTCTAGCGGCCTTCCATCTTTCCGATGTCGCTCTGATGCTCTTCAAAAAGAAGCCGCTGGTTGATGGATAGTCTTTTTTTGAGGCAAAGCGCCTTTGTCCTGACTCTGGCGCATTTGTGTTTGAGGACTTATCCCCTGGGAGGGCGCCACACCAGCATCAGCACTGCGGCAAGGAAGGCCAGCCCGGCGCCAAAGAAGAAAGGAGCCGAGGGACCCAGACCCTGCCATGCACCGGCGCCCTGCCAGAGCAGCCCGGCAATCAGGGAAGCGGGAAAATCAATGATGCCCAGAATGGCGTTGTAGGTGCCGTAGGCGGTTCCTCTCAGGTCTGGCGGCACGAGATCGGCAACCATTGCTTTGGCGGTGCCATAGGCCAGACCGTAATAGAGCCCGTAACTGATGTACAATGTCCAGATGTGCCAGGGCTGTCGGGCCAGGGCGAAGCCCAGGTAGATCAGACCGTAGATGACCCATCCGCCGATGATGACTTTTCGGCGGCCGATCCGGTCGGAGAGTGAACCGGCCGGGGTGGACACCAGGGCATATACCAGATTGAAAACCGCCAGCATGGCCAGAACCCCCAGCACGCTGATGCCGCGCTCCTGCGCTCTCAGGACGAGGAAGGCATCGGAGGAATTTCCCAGGTCAAATATCCCGACAATCACCAGGAAGGTTAGGAAGGGCTTCCCCAACCCTTTGAGGCGGATCTTTGGGACGGACAGCTTTTCGGGGTCTTTGGTATCCCTGGCGCCAATTGCCAGGGAGAGCACGGCCAGAATCGCCGGGATCAGGCTAATCAGAACAACGGTCCTGAAGGTGTTTTCCCCCAGGAGCGTACTATTGGACTGGACCAGCCAGACAGCCAGAATGGCGATCAGCAGGCCGACGACTGCCCCGCCAGTATCGGCGGCTCGGTGAAATCCGAAGGCTACCCCCCGCTGTTCCGGTGTGATTGAATCGGCCACAAGCGCATCCCGGGGCGCAGTGCGCACCCCCTTGCCCAACCGGTCGGCCCAGCGGACGCCTGCCACCATGCGCCAGGTATTGGCAAGGTAGAAAAAGGGTTTTGACAGGGTGGAAATGGCATATCCGGCGACTGCGATCCACTTTCTCCCTCTCAATTTATCAGACAGCCAGCCGGAAAAGACCTTCAGGATGCTTGCGGTGGCTTCGGCCACGCCCTCGATGATGCCGATGATGCTGGTGCGCACCCCAAGGACATTGGCAAGAAACATCGGCAGGATGTTGATGACCATTTCGCTGGAGATATCCATGAAGAAGCTGGTCAGGCTGACAGCCCAAACATTGCGGGGCAGGTGTTTGATCCGGGCTTTGGTTTTTGATTCGCTCATTGGCTTCCTCGGCTCTGTGGCGTTGTCCCCGTTCTCAATTCACGAGGACCAACCGGGGTTCGAAGAAATAGATCCAGGTCAGGATGGCGAAGACCAGGGCCAGGACAAGGTACAGGACGCCCATGGCGTGGGCCTTGAAGCGATAGGGCCTGTCCATTTTGCGCAGTTCGGGGAGGACGGTCTGCAGATACTGGAGGGCTTTTCTGGAATCGGCCCGGATGACCACTTCCCTGACAGATTCCGCGATCCAGATATCCGCGGCGGCTTCTCCCGAGCCCACGGTCAGGATCCGGGCCTCATCAAACCGGGCCCATAGAAAGGATTTCTCCCCGGTCCTTTTCGTCACGGAATGGCCTTTGTCTTTGAGGAGGGTCTCCAGGGCTGCCCAGGTTTCCTCCTCGCCCAGGCCGTGGACTACCGCGCCGCGGAATACCAGGGCAAAGCCCAGGATGATGGCCAGATCGGCCAGTATCACCCCGATCAGGAAAACCAGGTCGCCCCCAGACAGGGCGGAATCGCCAGGAGCGCCCAGATTATTCAGGAGGGCGAGGGGATTGGCGGCCAGCAGCGGCGCGAAGATGGCCAGATACCAGCGACGGTTGATGACGCTGATGGGTTTGATGAGGATGACAAGGCCCATGCCCAGAAGAGTCAGGCTGGGGATGGAAAAAAGAATCAGGGGGATCAGTGTGAGGGGGTCGGTCAAGGGAAGTCCTTTGATGGGCGGGGTGATGGGATAATTATAACGTCAATTGACCCGTGCGTGCTTCCCCGTTAGGGGTTTGATGTGGTGACAGGAATCGGATCAGGTCCGGGAGGGCAGCCGGTCCGTTTTCCCAGCCTGCCAGGACAAGATTGTGGGGCGGGGTCATCACCGCGACGGCCTGAACGGCCCCGGTGGCATCCTGCACGCTGGCAAAAAATGGGTTCTCAAATAAGTCCGGTTTGCGGGTAAGGCTTTCGCAGATCCCCAGAAGCAGATTATGAGCTGAAGCGTCCCGGTACAGTTTCCCCCCGGGCATTGAGAAAGTCCCGGGCATGGTCGTATCGGGTTATTTCGAAGGGCACGGCGGATTTT
This sequence comes from Anaerolineaceae bacterium, assembly GCA_034437335.1. Lineage (GTDB taxonomy): Bacteria > Chloroflexota > Anaerolineae > Anaerolineales > Anaerolineaceae > Brevifilum. Next base: position 15,607 of record DAOTUG010000067.1, on the reverse strand, counting down.
TCCTGTGCTGCAGCGGACAGGGAAAGGTGTCTTCAGACAGGGCATCTTTGCGGAAGATGGCTTTGGAAAACCCCGTTCCGCACCAATCGGCGATCAGGGACACCATCGTGAACCCGCAGGACTGAAAGAAGCCCAGGTCTTGCACCCGGTCGCTGTTGATTTGGATCCAGGCTGTGTCGAAGCCAGCCCGGCACACTGCCGCCAGAGCTGCGTTTACCAGGCTGCGCCCGATGCCCTGCCGGCGGAAGCCGGGCAGGACAGCCAGATCAATGATCTGGGGAGGCTCCGTTTCGTCCTTCTGGGCGGGAATCCAGTAGCCGACAAACCCCACGATCTTTTCCCCGTTTTGGGCCACAAGATAACGGGTTCCGCGCAGTTTTTCCAGATGAATGATTTGCGCGATGGCCTCCGGGCTGTGATTGCCGCAGGAGAGCATAAACAGCGGCGCAAGGAGGCTCAGGTCCTTTCTGCAGGTCTGGATGTGGGGGGTTGTGCGGGTTGTGTTCATGTGGGTGGACCGCCAAACAATTACATCGTTGTTATCAATGGGCTGGCTCTGAGGGTCTTGAACGGGCGGCTCTGCCGTAAAGGGGGTGAATCGCACCGCGACCGTAGCAAGTCTGTAATACTATCTTATCGGGTGGTTTCTCCTTTGACCACCCTGCGCGCCTTACAAACACCTAACAATTTGCCGCCCGGGCGGCGAGCCGGTCCGGGCATATTTTTCCATCAGCCGCTGTGGGGTGAGTATTTCCAGATCCCCTTCGTCGTGGAGCCATGCGCCGGGAAAGGCTTGATGGATTTTCTGCCAGAGGTCCCGCAAATCCTCAAAGAGACATTCGCCCTTCAGTGGGGAACCGCCCCAGACGGGAGTCTCCAGCCAGTTCAGGAGGGTCATGCCCATGTCAAGGCGCCAGGGGCTGCGCTGCCAGCACCATCCCCAATTGTAATATGATTCTTTGGGCTTCGAGCCGCCCAGGCTGGTGATGGACACCCCGGGCAGCGAGGAGAACACCCGGACCACCTCCCGGGCGGGGTGGAGGGTGATATCAAACAGATATTGGGATGTGCTCTCCTCCTCCAGCTCCAGGGGTCCGGGGATGAGGCCCAGTCTGATCTGCACGGGTTTCATTTTTTCGCCTCAGAAGAGAATGCCGCAGTCATAGGGCACCAGCTCTTCGGTTTCGATGTTGATCACTTCGTGGGGGGCTTCCCGGGAGAGGGTATAGGTTGATTCGATGAATCCGCCCCACTTCGTGAACCAGACCACCCGGACAGTGACGGTATCCGCGCCGATGGCCACAACGGGCGTTGGGTCAATGTTGAGGGCTTTTCGCACCTCCAGGGCTTCCAGGGGAAATGCGAAGCTGTCGTCCTTGAGGGTTTCCACAAGGGCCTCCAGCCGCTCCTGGTTGGCGATGATCTCGGCGTCATTGTAGTTGGCATGCCAGAAGAGGTAGAACTGGTCGCCCATCATGCGCAGCAGGACCCATTGGAAATACCCTTGCTGGGTGCCGTCGGCGATGACATAATTCAGATAATTGCAGGGGGAGGTTCCTGCGCTGCCGTCGCATCCGGCCATGGCCTTTTCAAAGGCTTCCACATCCGGATAGGGGGGCTGGGTTGTGGGACGGGCATAGAGGATCGGATAGCCCCCCAGGCCGTCATTGGCATAGACAAAACTCAGGGTGTATCCCGTTCGAAGGGAGAGATGGTCAAGGACCTCCAGAAGCTGATTGGGGTCAAAGAGGCCCTCAATGGACAGATCCCCTTCATTGAGAAGTGGGCGGGGGATCTCGATGGTCCGGGTCATGGCTTTGACTGCCTCAACATCATCCTGCCAGGCGCTGTCGGGGTCTGAGCCGTCACCCGGGCCGCCATCCCCGGGATTGGCCCAGGGGAGGCTGAAAGGGCAGGCGCAGGCTATGACGGCCAGGGTCAGACAGGCCAGGAAAATACCAGGGTTGGGTTTGCGGTGTTTCATTTTCTCCTCCACAGTTGGCGCTGAACCGGGGGCTTTATTGCCAGAAACTTTTTTCAACCACGGTCAGGGTTGGCAGGTGCACGGTGAAATCCCGGCATTCCCCGCCGGGGTTGCCCGTCTCGCAGCAATGGCACTCCGAAAAAGCGCTCTGATGCCAGAGATGGCAGATGAGATGGGTTTCATCCGGTGAATCAAAGGTCACCCAAAAGGCTTCCGGATCTTCTCCATCTTCAATCAGAGCAGCAATGACGGCTTCACTGGCGGCCCTGTAATCCTCAGGGATCTCGTCAGTATCGGTGAGATGAATGGCGCCCAATCCCTGGACGGTGTGGATGCAGTCCGGGCAGGGCAAACAGGGGGCGCCGCCGCCTGACAGCGAACAGGCCAGGCTGAGAAGAACGAGGGCGGCCAGGATGATGAGAAGACGGGAAAAAGACATCTTGTGAAATCCTTGTTTGGTTGGGTGATTACCGTTGGATTTATTTTACTGGATTGGGCCCGGGCTGACTTGACAAAAGGATGAAAAATGATTGAAGCGGTTGTCACCAGCGCCATCCCGCCGTGGTGGATTCGATGATCTCCAGGATTTGCTGATCCAGCGCGTCCTCACCGGTGTTCACAAACCAGTCCAGCCGGATACCCGCTTCGGGTACTTCCAGTGATCGGGTGGGGCTGATGCTGGAAAAGGAGATCTGATGGATGGGGAGGACATTGCAGGCGACGGAATGGAAGATTGTGGGGCCGGACTCCTGCCAGAGGGGGATATGATAGCCATAGGCGCTGTCCTCCCGGGCGCTGGTTCTGTTGAGGTGGGATAGCCAGTCTGCGGGCTCCAACAGCGGATGGTCGGAAAGGAGGGGTGTGAGGCGCGCCTCCATCCGGCGGGCGTACCGTTGGAGGTCCCGCTGGAGGGACCGCATGTAGGCCGCCTGGTCCACCACCTCCCCTTCCACGGAAAGGCCCCTGAGTTGATAGACCACGCCGCCCAGGCGGATACCCGGGTCCGTCTGGATGTGGAACCACAGGAGGGCAGCGATGACGCTCAGGGTGCACACGGCGATGAGACTCCGCCACAGCCAGGGACGGCCCCCCATGTTTCGCAGCGCCAGGATCCAGGCGGTGAGCAGCCACCCCAGCAGGCCCAGGAAGCCTATCAGCAGGAGGCCGGCATTGGGCGGCAGGGTGCTGATCCGGTAGCCCACCAGGGAGCAGGGGAGATCCAAGTCCCGATGGTCAGCCGGAGCCGCCGGGTTGGCCGCTTCTTCCTGGTGCGGGGGCTGCACAGCCAGGGTGCAGGCAGACAAGCTCAGGATCAGAAGGGCCAAGAGCAAACAGGTTGTTACCTTCAGGTGGGGCATCTATCCTCCCGGTTGTCGGAGTGTGTTTCATGGATCAAGTGGTCTCCCGTCTCCGCCTGGGATGTCTCTATCTTAACCCAATAACAGGCTGTCATCCTGAAAATAAGTTGAGAATCACAGCGGGAGGGCTCCAGGGCGGGTCCGCTGGTGGGGCCGCCCGAAACGCAGGGGCGGATCAGGAGTTGGAGGTTAAGTCCGTTTGATGCAGGGTGCGGAACTGGTCCAGGGCCAATGTCCATAGCAGGAGGGTCACCCACACCCCCAGCACCTGGGAGCGGGTTTGGGGGGCGGCAGGGAACCCGATCCGCAGGAGGATGCCCAGGAGGATGACCAGAGCGCCCCACAGGAGAAACCAGGGTTTATGGAAGGCTTCTCCCAAGGGCACCAGATGGAGTCCGACCAGGATGGCCAGGGCCAGGGGGAGATGTTCCCAACCGAAGAAACTGTCCAGCAGAAAGGCAGCCAGAAGCCCGCCAAAGAGATACCATAGGAGGGTCAGGACCAGGGCGGCCCAGGCCCGTCCCAGATGATTTCGCAAGGCCTTAGAAAGGGGGCGTTTGGCCCGTTGGCGGCTGATCCACAGACAATAGGCGGTCAGCCCGGCCAACAGTCCGGAGGCCAACCCGCCGCCGGCCGCCACGAGGGGCGGGAGGGGCATCTTCCCCTGGAAGACAGCCAGCGCGGCCCCGGCCAGGCCGCTGAGGAGGAATTCCAGGGCCAGGCTAGCCAGAAGGCGCAGCCGGGAGGGCGGGGGCAGGGACTGCAGCCAAGGTTAGTTGCGGCGTTTGTTATTGGGCATGGCTCAAGGTTGGCTTTCAAGGAAGCGTTTCACCGCCGGGACGGCGATCCCGCACAGGGACTGCAAGCGCTGGTGCAGCCGGGCGACCGGCTGGCGCTCCCTCTGCATGGCTTCCACGGCTTCGGGGCGCATTCCCAGGGAATCCGCGCCCTGGGAGAGGCTGAGGAGGATGGAACCCAACCGTCGGAGGATGGCGTGCACTTCGAAGACGGCCAGCTCCGGGACCCTGTCTCCCATCTGACGTTCATATTCAGCCAGCAGAGGCGTTCGTTTCTGTGAACCGCCATAGGCGTAGGCCAGGGTCAGGGTCCAGGCCAGGTCAAACCGATAATCGGAAATCTCAAAATTGGTCCAGTCAATCACATAGAGTTTGCCGTTCTCGTCCTCCAGGATGTTGTCCGGGTGAAAATCCTGGTGGACGGGGACGCTGGCTTCGCAGGGCGCCCGCCTGCGTTGCTTTTCCAGCCAGCGAACAACTGGCAGGAAATCCGAAAGCGGGGGTTGGGAGAGGTAACTGGCATATTTGGCGAGGGAGCGATCGAAGTGGTGGTAGGGTTGGTTGGGCGGGGCAAACCTTCCTGGGTCTTCCACCGCCGGCCGCCAGTTGAGTGTGTGTAAACGGCGGAAGAGGGCGATGAAGGTCGTCAGCGCGGCGCGATCCTCCTCCGGGTTGCGGGGGAATCGGGCGGCAAAGCTGCCCCCTTCGATGCGCTGCATGATGATGAAAGGGCGTCCCAGGCCATCGGTGGCCTTCCCCACTGCATACACTTCAGGGACGGGGTAGCCGGCCGTGTGCAGCAGGGAAAGCGCCTGATATTCCCCACAGGCCCCATCCAGTCCGCCGCCGGTCATCAGGCGCAGCACCCGCTGGACGGACAGGCGCTGGGCCTCCGGGCCGAAGGTGAGGGTGTAGGCGTAGATTTCGCTTTCCCACCCGGTGCGGTTGACCCAGTTGAGGGTGACCTCCGGTTGGATCAGGTCCGGTCGGTGGGTGCGATAGTAGCGCGCCAGGTGTTGGATGAGTTGGTTTTCCTGCATGAGATGGTCTCCCATAATTGGTTCGGTGATGGTGCTCAATATTATACCAATGGGAAATCAAGGGGAGGTTTGTTTTCAGGTCACATGAACATGTTACGGAAGCGCTTTTGATTTTTTCGGTTTCTTTGTTTTATAATGGATTATGCAGCCCAACATATTTCCCATGCTTCCACAGTCTGCATTAAAAATAAGTTATGCCCTGAAAGTGATCTGACCACGTGACAGGAGCCGGGTACCGACTATTCATCGCCAACCGGTACTCCGAACGGATGGTTTTTCCCGTTGGAGGGCGTATTCTGAAAGCAAGGATTGGATCTCTGATGGTGCAAGACCTATTCACGAAAGGAAATTGCAATGAGGATCTGGCAGAGAATTGTGATTGTCTTGATCTTGGGCGTGGTTTTGTGGTTGCCGTCCCCGGAGGTTGAACCCACACGGGCGGCGAGTTTTCTCTATGTGACGCCGGGCGGTGTCGCCAGCGGGAGCTGCACCGAGACGGCCCCCTGCGACCTGCGCTATGCCGTGGAAACTGTGGCGGCCGCCGGGGATTATGTGTTTGTGGAGAGCGGAACCTACACGGACAGCACCCCAGGGCTGGATGAGTTCCTGTATATTGATAAAACCCTGAACATTTTTGGAAGTTGTGATTTCAGCATCTCCCCCTTCCTCTGCGATTCCAGAAAGCATGATTCTATCCTGGATGCGGAAAACACCAAGCGGGTGGTCACCATCGCGGGCACGGGGAATGAGGAAGTGTATTTCTGGGGTTTTGATTTGCGAAATGGCAACGCCGATGGGGTGCCCACGGGAGCCTGCAATGCCGCGCTGTTTGCCCCCCTGGAAGGCTGCGGCGGCGGGATGAATGCCAGCGATCTCGGCTATCTTTATTTGCGGAACAATGTCTTTCTGAACAATGTGGCCGGGGACGCTCCACCACACATGTCCTATCTGAGCCTGGGCGGCGGTCTGTATCTGGAAAATATTACGGAAATGCTGGCTGAGGGCAACATATTCCGTTTCAATTATGCCGCTTATCAGGGCCTGGGGTTGGGGGGCGGCGCTTTTGTGCTCAACTCCGGCAGCGCAGACACGGATATTCATTTCCGCGACAATATTTTCCAATACAATGAGGTCAGCACCAGCCATGATGGCTGGGGAGCGGGGTTGATGTCCACCCAGGACACCAACCTGATCCTGGAATCCAATCATTTCTCCAACAATAATGTCGCCCAGCAGCGTTTGGCGGATGGCGCTGCGGTTTATCTGGATTCCTCCCTGGTTGTAATGAAAGACAACCACCTGACGAACAATGCGGGCTTTTCCACTCTCTACTTGGAAGGGGGACATTTCTGGGGCGAGGTGGTTTGGAACACCTTCTGGGATAACCAGGCCGTCTACCATATGGACATTTATGGCCATGGCACGGTTCACGTGTATCACAATTTTTTCGGTATGTCGCCTGTGACTCACCGGGGCGGTTCCTCCACCCACATCCATGTGGAGGGCGACGGCCTCTATGGGCTGGACGCCGTTATCCGGCATAACTCCTTGGCTTATGCCGGCACCGGGGTGAGTATTGGGGATGATACCGATGTGATCATTGATAAGAACATCTTCTCCGATCACTCTGTTGAGGCGATTAACAATTCCGGTGCAACTGGGGCGTCCTGGTCCGTGGTGACCAACCTCTTTTTTGATAATGCGGGCAATGATATTCCTGGCAGCAATCCCATCTATGGCAATCCTGGTTTTGTGGATGGCATCAATGGCAACCTGCATCTGACTGTCACCTCGGCCGCCATTGACCGGGTGATGGAAGCAACGCCTCGGTTTTCAGAGGATATTGATGGGGAAACCATGCCTATTGTGATCAATGACGCCATCACGCCGTACGATCTGGGGGCGGATGAGTTCAGCTACCGCACCTATTTGCCCTTGGTATTGAACTGAGGTTGCTGAGTCCCTGCGGGAAAGCTCCACTCAATGAAAAGTGGGTGGAGCTCTCCCGAGGCAGTATTGATCCGGGCCGGGGGGATATTCTATAATGGGGTTAAAGCGCATCCCCATTGCCTCCCCGCGTGTCCTGCCCCCACAAGTTATCATTCCCCTGTGCCATTACTGCCTGCTGCCCGGTTCACTTCAGGCTGTATTGACAATGCGTTCGTCATCATCTGTGGTTTGTGTCCCAAACAGAAGTTCTTCAAGGAGGAAAAAATGAACAAGCGACTGCGGTTCGTATTGTGTGTATTATTGGCGTTGGCGGTGGGCGGCCCTGCCCGGGCGGCGGAATCCAGCCCGGAGATGGATCATATTTATGTCACTCCGGATGGGGTCAGCAGCGGGGGTTGCACGGAAACGACCCCCTGCGACCTGCGCTACGCAGTGGAGATCCGGGCGGGAGCGGGGGATATTGTGTATGTGGAGAGCGGCACCTATTCCGATGCAACTCCAGGCTTGAGTGAGCTGCTCCTGATTGATAAGGATCTGATGCTGATCGGTAGCTGCGATTTTGACGCCGATGTTTGCGATTCCCGCAAGCGGGATTCGATCCTGGATGCGGGAAACAACAAACGCGCCCTCACCATTGCAGGCAGCGGGCTTGAGGAGGTTTGGGTGTGGGGTTTCACGATCTTCAACGGGAATGCTGATGGCGTTTCCAGTGGCGGCTGCAATCCGGATTTTGCTCCCCTGTCGGGATGCGGCGGGGGGATTCACGCCGCCGATCTGGCATATCTCTATTTGCGTAACAACCTGTTTTGGAGCAATCTGGCCGGGGATGTGCCCCATCCCGGCACTGATTATGGGCTGGGCGGGGGTCTGTATGGTGAGGACATTGATGCAATCCGGGCGGAAGGCAATATTTTTGATGTCAATTATGCCGCCTATCGGGGCCTGGGTCTGGGCGGGGGAGTCTTTCTGTCCCGTTGCGGCGCCGCGTCCACGGAGCTGGACTTTCACGACAATGTCTTTCGCTATAATGAGGTCAGTACCACCCACGGCGGAGGCGGGGCCGGCATGTACTCTTATAAGGATACCAATCTGGCCCTTGAGAACAATGTATTTGTTGCCAACAATGCAACCCAGCAGCAGTTGATCGAGGGCGCCGGGTTGTTGGTTGATTCCTCGGGGTTCTCCATCAAGGGAAATATTTTCACTTCAAATTGGGGATATTCCGCCTTTTCTGTCCAGGGTGAGGATTTTGTGGGGGAGTTGGTCTGGAACCACTTCTGGGCCAATGACTCAGCCGAGAATGCGGCCATTGTGGGCCACGGCAACCTCAGTATTTACCACAATTTCTTCGGGTTTTTTCCGGGGACCGGGCGGGGTGGATCCAACACCAGCATCAGCATCCATGGGGATGGAGTGAAGACTCTGTCTGTGCATATCTGGTACAACAGCCTGGCTATGGCCGGAACGGGGATTTCCATTGGGCCGAATGCTTATGTGGAGATCAAGCGCAATATTCTGGCCGATCACACGGTGGAAGCCATTAACACCAGCAGTTCGGGGGGCACCTCAACTTGGGCGGTTTATAATAATCTGTTCCATGACAATGCGGCCAATGATGTCCCCGGAACCCACGCGATCTACGGTGACCCGATGTTTGTCAACGCTGCCCAGGGAGATTTTCACCTCCTGGCATCCTCTCCGGCCATTGACCGGGTGGATGATGGCTGTCCCCGGTATTCCCAGGACATTGATGGGGATGTGTTGCCGTGGGTCATTTCCAACGGGGCCACGCCCTTTGACCTGGGCGCGGATGAATTCACTTACCGCCAATACTTGCCCCTGGGGATGAAATAGGGGAACGCTTGTCAGGGACCTGAAGCCTGGAGGCGTTTTTCCGGGCAGTGGAAGCGGATCAACCGCTGACAGTGAAGCGCTCTTCCAGCAGGCGGTTCCCCGGCGCGCCGACCAGGAGGCGGTATTCGGCGGCTTCCACCGCCCAGCGCGCCTTGTCGGCATCATAGAAGGCCAGGCGGGAGAGCGGGATGGCGAAGGAGAGTGTTTTCTGCTCGCCAGGCTGAAGTGCGATGCGTTGAAAGGCTTTCAGTTCCTTCACCGGCCGGTGCACCCGGGAGTTCAGGCAGCCGGTGTAGACCTGCACGACCTCCTCGCCGGCCATGGCCCCGGTGTTGGCCACGCGGACAGACAACGCCAGGATGTCATCAGGGGCCAGGCGGTGGGCGCGCAGGACCAGATGATTGTATGCGAAGGTGGTGTAGCTCAGGCCAAAACCAAAGGGGAAGGCGGGGGTTTTGCCCTCCCGGTCCATCAGGCGGTAGCCGTGATAATAGCCGTAGGTGATCTCCCGGGCAGATGGGTCAAAGAAGGGCAGGTCCGCTTCCGATTTTGGGAAGACGCAGGGCAGCTTTCCGCTGGGATTGACGGCCCCAAACAGGAGCCGGGCCAGGGCCTCGCCCCCGGCCATGCCCGGATACCAGGCCATCAGGATGGCCGGGACTGCTTCCCGCCAGGCTTCGGTGATCAGGGCGGCGCCGCTTTCCAGCACGACCACCAAATTGGGTTGCCGTTCCGCCACGGCCAAAATCAGGGCCTCATCTTCCGGCTTGAGGCGCAGGCTGGCCCGGTCGCCGCCCACATGCCATCCGATCTGGGAGATATATTCCCCTTCTTCCTTATAGGTTGTCCCCGCCACGATCACGGCCGCATCAGCCCCGGCCGCCAGCTCTGCAGCCCGGTTTGGATCCCGGCCGTTGTCGTAGGACGCCCGGGCGTCATTCCCCAGAAACTCGCGGATGCCCGCCAGGGGGGTGATCACCCGCGGCGGGTTGACATTGCTGGAGCCGTGATCGCCGGTGTTGGGGGTATCCGCCAAGTGACCGATGACGGCCAGGGTGCGGGTGGTTTGGGGGTCAAAGGGCAGGGTCTTCCCTTCGTTTTTGAGCAGGACCATACCTTTTTCGGCTGCTTCCCGGGCCAGGCGGATGTGCTCTGGCCGGGCGCATTGTTCCGGCCCATAGCGGTACTCCTCCCCCTTTCCCGCAAACCGCATTTTGGTGCGGATGTGGCGGAGGGCGGCGTCCGTCACCCGGGATGCGGGCACCTGCCCTTTCCGGACCAGGCGGGCGATTTTGCGGGGCGTCATCAGCTTTTTGGCCGGCATCTCCACATCGAGGCCGGCGTTGATGCCTTTGGCGGCATCCCGCACGCCAAAGATGAAATCTGTGATCACAAAGCCCGCAAAGCCCCAGTCCTCCTTGAGGATGTCCGTGAGGAGGTGTCTGTTCTCGCCGCAATAATCGCCATTGACCTGGTTGTAGGCGCTCATGACGGCTGCCGCCCCCGCATCCACGCAGCGTTTGAAGTGGGGCAGGTACACCTCCCGCAGGGTGCGCTCATCCACCCGGACGTTGACCTCGAAGCGCATGTTCTCCATGCTGTTGAGGGCAAAATGTTTGACGCAGGCCATCATGTGGCGCTGGACGCCGCGCACCAGGGCGGCCCCCATTTCGCCCAGGTGGTGGGGGTCCTCGCCGTAGGTCTCCTGGGCCCGGCCCCAGGCCGGGTGTCGCAGGAGGTTGATGCACACGCCGCCAAAGAAATTGGCCCCCACAGACCGGCCTTCAATCCCGATGGCCTCTCCCACCCGTTCTTCCAGATCCGGATCAAAGGCGGCGCCCCGGGCCATGCTGACGGGGAAGCAGGTGCAGCGGCCAGCGACAATTCCCCGGGGACCGTCCATGAACCGCAGGGGTTCGATGCCCCGCTGGCGGTCGGCCCCGGCGGGGTAGGGAATGCCGCAGTAGCCTTTGAACACGAAGCTGGGGGCCAGGCCCGGAAGGGAGCGGTCCCCGGCCATCTGGTTGGCTTTGGCCTCCAGGTCCATTTCCTGGACGATGTCCAGGGCTGTGCGGTTTATCTCCGCGTTCCCCATCGTTTTCAGGGACTGCCAGTCCAATCGGTGTGTCATCTTTGCCCTCCGCTGCTGTTGATCTGTTTGAGCCTATTTTAATCGCATTTTTTCAGGATTGTCCTGCGGGTTGGGGACATTTTCCCTATCCTCTCAGATGGATTGCGCCTTTTTTTGCGCATCCCGGGCGGTGTGGGTTGTTGAGAGCGGGTTACAGGCGCTTACACATCCACGCCCAGCCAGTTGCGGATGAGGAACCCGATCAGGAAGCTGAAGGCGGCCACCCCCAGGCTCAGCCCGGCCATTTCAAGGAAGCGTTTTCCGAAGGGTTCGTCCTTGGCCACGGAAATGTAGAAGTTGAAGATGGCGATGATGACCACGGAGGTCGCCAGGGAGATGGCCAGGCAGATATATTCGTTTTCCAGCAGGAGGAAGGGCAGGATCAGCAAGGCCACCGTGAAGATGTAGGCGATGCCGGTGTAAATCGCCGCCCGGACGGGGTTCTTGTCCGTTTCCTCTGAGCTGGTGGACAGATATTCCGAGGCGCCCATGGAAAGGGAAGCGGCAATGCCGGTCACCAGGCCGGACAGGGCGATGATGTTCACATTCTGGAAGGCCAGGGTCAGCCCGGCCAGGGCGCCGGTGAGCTCCACCAGGGCGTCGTTGAGCCCCAACACCACCGACCCGGCATAGCGGAGCCGTTCCTCATCCAGGCTTTCAAGGAGCAGGTTTTCGTGGCGGTCTTCATCCTGGATGACCTCCCGCGCCTCGGGGATGTCCTCGGCGATTCTTTCATAGTTCACCTGGGCCTTCTCTTCGCCCAGCTCCATCAGCTTCAGACTGAAGGTGAAGCCGAACAGGCGGCTGATGGTGGTGTAGAACCAGATCTGGAGGTGATTGGGTTTCACATCCGCCCCGGTATAGCCTTTCCAGATCTCGAAATGGCGGTGTTCATCCTCGGCAATTTCTTCCACGATGCGGCGGTTGTCCTCATCCGAAAGGGTCCTGGCAATGCGCCGATAGACATGATATTCGGTGATCTCTGTTTTTTGCGCTTTGAGCAGTTCTTTTCTGAGTTCCGGTGTGAGTTCCATGTTTCCTCCTGTAGGTTACATGATAGCAAGGGTCAATGTGATTCTATAAGTTCAGGGCCTGATGCTCGCGGAGGGCGCGGGCCTGGGCGATGTTGACGCGGCTGAGGGTGAGGAGGGCGATTATGAGCAGGGCGGCCTCCAGGGTGAACACCGCGCCGTAGGCCGTGAGCGCGTCCCCGTTCAACCAGCGTACCAGGTCCACCACGGCGCCGCTGAGGAGCCCCCCGGCAGCCTGCCCCAGATTGTGAGCCAGGCCCCAGACCCCCATCAGCAGGCCAGCCCGGGCCGGGGTGGTGAATTCCACCACGGCCGTGAGCATGCCGGAGGCGGAGAGGCCCGTGCTGAGGCCGAGGCAGAAGACCAGCCCCAGGAAGAGCCAGGACATCTTGAGGAAGCCCGCCAGGATCAGCCCGGCAAAGATGAGGATGCCCATCACCAATCCGACCCGGACCACCCGGGCATAGCCGAAGCGTTTGATGAGCCAAAGGCCGGCTGCGGCCATGGAAAGCAGGGTGCCTGCGCCCCAGATGGCTGTCAGGCTGGTGGTCTGCCCCACTGTCATTCCCAAAACGAGGGCTGCATAGGGCTCCAGGAGCACATCCTGGGCGAGGGTGCCGATGACGGTCAGCATGACAAAAAAGAAGAAGCGCCGGATCTGGGGGTCTTCCCAGATCAGGGTTTTGAAGGTTTCGGCAAAGGGTTGTTCCCGCACCCGACGGCTTTCTGCTTCGAGGGATTTCCTGCGGGGTTCCTGGCCCAGAACACCCAAGACCGCAAAGACGAAGGCCAGGGCCACCGCGCCCAGGACGATGGTGAGGAGGCGCTGGATGGAGAAGGGCTCCAGAAGGCGACCTAACAATATGGCCCCGCAGATGATGCCGATGAACATGGCCACCTTGTAGAAGGTGACGGCCCGGGGACGCTGGTCTCCAATGAACTTGTCGGAGATCAGAGCCTCAAAGGTGTTGCTGGAGAGGTTTTTACCGATGCCGTAGGCCAGGAAAGCCGCCGCCGCGGCGATGGGCAGGCCCTGGCCGCTGAGGTTCGCGATGGAGAGGACCGCCGCGAGAATGCCCAGGCCGGCCAGAAGCGCGCCGAGGATGATGAAGGGCTCCCGGCGCAGACCCCAGAGGGGGTGGGCGTCTGAGCGATAGCCCAACCAGACCCGCAGGGGAGAGATGAGGAGGGGCAGGGCGAAAAACAGCCCGACCAGCGCGGCGGGGAGCTCCAGCTCGACGATCATCACGCGGTTGAGGGTGCCGCTGACCAGCACGCTGGTCAGCCCCAGGCCGAGGGGAAAAGCGGCCAGCCGCAGGCGGCTGAGGAATTTTGAGGTCATAAGTGGGGCAGGCTCCTTGATCAATCCAACCCGTTAAACGGGCAACAGTTAAAAGCATATCCCCAACCCGGGGAAGAATCAAGCAGGTGGGGGCGAGAGACTTTTTTGTCGGGGGGTTGGCCTTTGGACGGTGCAATGGCGGTTGATCTGCCCTGACCCGTGTGTGGTGTTCCCGGCGGAAACGGGCATTGTCCAGGTGGACAATGCCAGCGGGCGCGGCAGGCCCCTTTCAGGCGCAGCCCGGGAAGGGCTGGGGGGATGGCTGGTGTCGGATCCTGGCGGGTGAGGCGTCAGCCTGGGGAAGCGGGATGGGAGCGTCCGGTTTATGATGAATGTTTGGAGGAGGGTTTTTTCCCGTGGCGGTGGGTTGTCTTGATGCGGTATTTGCCCATCTTGTGATAGACGACGCCGAGGGGTTTGATCAACTGGGCCAGGATCGGGCCGAGGATGGAAAGAAACAGCACATAGGCTGCTGTCAGGGCGCCCAGCTCCCTATTCAGTCCGGCCGAGACGCCTAACTCGGCGATCAGGATTGAAAACTCGCCCCGGGTCACCAGGATAGAACCGGCCCGCAGGGAGGCCATCCGACCGGCGCCGGCGCGATGAGCCGACCACCAGCCCGAGACCAACTTGGTCAGGGTGGTGACCAACCCCAGGGCTGCAGCGGTCAACAGGACGGGTGGGAGGGTGGCCGGGTCAATTTGCAGACCGAAGAACAGGAAGAAGATGGCCGCGAAGAGATCCCGCAGGGGGCTGAGGATCCGTCGGGCCCGGTCGGCGATCGGGCCCTGGAGGGCCACACCTACCAGGAAAGCGCCCACCGGCGCGGAGATCTGCAGGCGCTGGGCCACACCGGCCACCAGGAGGATCAGCCCCAGGAGGGTGAACAGGACCACCTCATCCGAATCGTGGGCGATCAGTTTTCCGAAAAATTTGCCGTAATGGGTGGCGGCGAACAACATGGCGGCGACCACCAGCATGGCCACCAGGATGGAGACAGCGGCGGGCGCCAGGCTCTGACCGGCCAGCATCACGATGGTCAGGGGGAGGAAGAGGGCCATCACCAGGTCTTCGAAGACCAGGATGTTGACCACACAGGGAGTCTCGATGTTGTCCAGCCAGCCCTGCTCGCTGAGGATTTTGGCGATGATGCTTGAAGAGGAAATATAGGTGACGCCGCCCAGAACCCAGGCCGCCAGGGGGCCCCATCCCAGAAGCAAGCCGATCACGAAGCCGGGCGGGAAACTGAGCAGGAAATCCACCACGCCATCCGGCAGGCCCTGGCGCAGGCCGCTGCTGAGCTGTTCCCCGGTGTATTCCAGGCCGAGGGTGAAGAGCAGCAGCAGGACGCCGATCTCGGTGCCGATGTGCAGGAAATCGCTGCTGAACTGGATGGGCAGCAGGCCGCCGTTGCCGAAGGCCAGGCCGACAATTAAATAGAGGGGGATGGCGGAGATTCCAATGCGGCGCGCCAGGCGGTCAATCAGCGCCAGGCCGATCACCACCACACCCAGTTCGATCAGGATCAGGGAGACGTTTGATTCAAGCATAACCGGATTATTTTATTCTAATTTCAGGATTAACTCAAGTTGCCCATTGGACAGGGTGCGGCTAGGCCTTCATCGCGACCCAGCTCACCTGGATTTCGCCGTGGGCGCCCAGGCGCTCGCACAGCTCGCCGGTGTGCTGCATGATGTGGCGGATGTTGTAGAGCTGCAGCTCCAGCTTGTTGAAGGGCAGCCAGTGAAAGCCGGAGGGGGCTGAGAGATCCATCGCTTCAATCTGCGTTTCCATGAAGCCCAGGCAAAGGTTCAAAAACTCAAGCAGTTCGGTTTTGGTGTAAGGCTCGATGTTTTCAGTTGGGAATTCAAGAGAGCGGAGTTCTTTACGGAATTTCTCCCAGGGGACAAAGTCCTTCTCGGACGGGTGCAGGTAGAAGTGGGTGTAGACCAGGGTGTGGTAGGCGATGTGCCAGAAGGCGTTGCTGTAGCCGGTATCCGCCCACAGAGCATGGGGGCATTTTTGGATGGCCTGGCGCAGCATGGCCAGGGCAGCGTGGTATTGGGACAGGAGGGCGGGTCTGATGTCCATGGGGGGCTCCTTGGGGGTGGGGGGTGTCC
>DAOTUG010000066.1:0-31249 GCA_034437335.1 Anaerolineaceae bacterium | reverse complement strand
ACACAATCAACACCATTGACGGCGGAACCCATCTGACAGGCCTGCGGATCGCCCTGACCCGCTCCATCAATGACTATGCCCGTAAAAACAGCCTGTTGAAGGATTC
The DNA here is from genome assembly GCA_034437335.1 of Anaerolineaceae bacterium. Classification (GTDB taxonomy): domain Bacteria; phylum Chloroflexota; class Anaerolineae; order Anaerolineales; family Anaerolineaceae; genus Brevifilum. The sequence goes on along the minus strand of DAOTUG010000066.1, from coordinate 31,143 downwards.
AGACAATAATTTCGCCGGGGAGGACACCCGGGAGGGATTGACCGCCATCGTCAGCATCAAACACCCCGATCCCCAGTTTGAGAGCCAGACCAAGGTCAAACTGATGAACCCGGAAGTCCAGACCATCGTTCAGCAGGTGGCAAGCGACGCCTTCAGCAGCTTTTTGGAACAAAACAGCACCACCGCCAAAAAGATTATCCAGAAATGTCTGACCTCCGCCAGGGCCCGGGCTGCCGCCCGGAAGGCGCGGGATCTCGTGATCCGCAAATCGGCCCTGGAAAGCCTGACTTTGCCCGGTAAACTGGCTGACTGCTCTGAACGCGATCCGGAGCGCACAGAGCTGTACATTGTCGAGGGTGATTCCGCTGGCGGAAGCGCCAAACAAGGCCGGGATCGGCACTTCCAGGCCATCCTGCCCCTGCGGGGGAAGATCCTCAACACCGAGCGTGCCCGCCTGGACCGCATTCTCAACAACCGCGAGGTCAAAGCGCTGATCTCCGCCCTGGGCACAGGCATCGGCAACAGCTTTTCCCTGGAGGGCCTCCGATACGGCCGGATTGTTATCATGACCGATGCCGATGTGGATGGGGCCCATATCCGCACCCTGCTGCTGACCTTCTTCTTCCGCTATATGCAGCCCCTGATCGAATCCGGGCATCTCTTCATTGCCCAGCCGCCCCTGTATCTCATCACCCATGGGCGGAGCAAGGAGTATGTGTATACAGAAAAAGAAAAAGAGGTTTTGGTCAAGGAACTCAACAAAAACGGGACGCGCTTCGGCCTCCAACGTTATAAGGGTCTGGGTGAAATGAATCCCGATCAGCTCTGGGACACCACCATGAACCCGGAAAACCGCACCCTCCTGCGGGTCAGCATCGAAGATGCGGCTGAAGCGGACCGCACCTTTGACATGCTGATGGGCTCCAAAGTCCCACCACGGCGCCGCTTCATCCAGACTCACGCCAAAGAAGTCCGCAATCTGGATGTTTGATCAGCTTCTGATCAAATGGGTCATCGAGGCTGTCGTTTCTGACAGCCTCGCATTATTTTAAGATATAATTTTCCACAGAACACACCACCAATCAATGGAGGCATCCATGTCAGACGATACCGGCACCACCCCGCCCGAAGAAAACGAGGAGATCAACCCCAACAGCCTGCAGGCTTTTGAAACCCTGGAAAAATATCTGGAAGATGATGGCTGGCATCCGAATCGCATGGAGGGAAAACACGTGTTCAAAGCCAATTTTTGGGGAAAAAACGGCGAACTCCGCTGTTATGCCCAGATTCGCATGGATTTGGAGCAGTTCCTCTTCTATGCCGTGCTTCCCATGAGAATTCCCGAAGACAAACGCCATGAGATCGCTGAATTCATCACCCGCGCCAACTATGGCATGCGGATTGGCAATTTTGAGATGGATTTTTCCGACGGAGAAATCCGCTATAAAAGCGCCCTCGATTTTGAAGATGCCTCACTGACAGAACCACTGATAAAACACGCCATTTATCCTGCGGTGCAAACCCTGGACCTCTACCTGCCCGGAATCATGGGCGTTGTCTATGGCGAAAAAACCCCGCTGGGCGCGATAGAAGAAATTGAAGGGTAACGCAGGGGTTCCCCACGGGTGATAAAAACCGCCGATGTGGCGGTTTTTTTCTTATTAGAGCGCGCCATGTGTGCTATAATTATCCGTTCCTGTCCACCATCAAACCCAACCAGTCATTCTGGATCATGAAAACCTTTCTGGCACTTATTCACACCTCCTTCCGGCGGCAGTTGACCTATCGTGCTGCCAATCTTTCCGGCCTGGCGACAAACACCATGTTCGGGTTTTTCCGCGCGGCGGTGCTGATTGCCCTGTTCAAGGACCGGACCATGGTCAATGGCATGTCCCTGCAGGCAGCCATCACCTACGCTGGATTCACCCAGGCGCTGATAGGTTATCTCAGCTTTTTTCACTGGTGGGATTTGATGCATTCTGTGTACGACGGTCAAATCGCTTCAGACCTTCTGAAACCCATTCGATTGATCATCTACTGGCTGGGAATTGACATCGGACGGGCCCTGGGGTCCCTCCTCATCCGCAGCCTGCCGCTGTTCATCGTATTCGGCCTGTTTTATGACCTGATCCTCCCGGATTCCCTTCTGGAATGGGCCGCTGTGTTTTGTTCCCTGGGGTTGTCCCTTCTGATCAGTTTTGGATGGCGCTTCATGGTCAACCTGGCCGCCTTCTGGACTCCCAATGCCCTGGGAATCGGGCGGTTCGCCTTCGGGCTGAGCTGGACCTTTTCCGGATTCTTCATGCCCCTGGATCTTTTCCCGGAATGGCTGGCAGCCATCGCCCGATGGACGCCCTTTGGCGCCAGTGTGTATATCCCCATTCAAATTTTCACCGGCATCATCTCCGGGATGGATCTTCTCCAAGGGCTCCTGATCCAGGTCCTGTGGGTTGTCCTCCTGTGGGGCCTTGACCGCATCATCCTTTCCCTGGGTATCCGCAAGCTGGAAATCCAAGGCGGTTGACATGAAACAATCTCTGAAACTCCTCTTCCATTTCATCCGGATCCAGATCCGCAGTCAAATGCAATATCCGGTGTCCTTTGTGATGGATGTCCTCAGCACCATCGCCGTCCAGGGATTTTTCTTCGTGGCCTTCGCCCTGGCTTTCATCCAGTTTGAGGATATCGGCGGATGGCGCCTGGGGGAGGTGGCCTTCATCTGGGGATTGATTGAAGCCAGCTTTGGCGTGATGGACATGGTCTTCAGCGGATTTGATTATGACACATTCGGTCCGATGATCCGCAAAGGGCGTTTTGATCAGCTTCTCCTCCGCCCGGTGGACATCACCATCCAGGTGTTGGGATCACGCTTCGTGATGCGCCGGCTGGGAAAGTTGAGCGAGGGGCTGATCATCTTCCTGTACGGTGTTCTGCACACCGCCATCGCCTGGACCCCCGCCAAGGTCCTGTATCTGCCGATCCTCTTCATCAGCCAGGTGCTCTTTTTTGCCAGCCTCTTCATCATCGGGGCGACAACCACGTTCTGGACAATGGAGAGGCTTGAAATCTTGAACATCTTCACCTACGGCGGCAGCGAAATCATGTCCTATCCCATGCATATCTTTCCCCGACCCATCCGCATGATCTTCACCTTCCTCGTTCCGGCCATCTTCATGAGCTATTTCCCTGCTGTCTTTCTTCTGGACAAGCCGGACCCCCTCAGCGCCCCGCTCATTGCCTCCTTTCTGGCGCCCGGGATCGCCCTGCTCATGCTGGCGCTGGCCCTGCGGTTCTGGCGGTTTGGGATCAGAAACTATCAAAGCACCGGGAGTTAATCCATGAAACCCATCATTCATGTACAGGCACTAAAGAAAAACTTTAAAGTGTATCAAAACCACAGCGGTTTTTTCGGCATCTTCCGCAATCTCTTTGACCGACAGTACAACCTGGTTCATGCGGTGGATGGGATCAGCTTCGACATCCAGGCCGGGGAGCTGGTGGGATACATCGGCCCCAACGGCGCAGGGAAATCAACCACGATCAAAATGCTGACAGGGCTCCTCGTGCCCTCCTCCGGGGAATTGCGGGTCCGGGGATTTATTCCCTGGAAAGACCGCAAGACCTATGTCAGAGAAATCGGGGTCGTCTTCGGACAGCGGACCACCCTGTGGTGGGATCTGCCCCTCACGGACTCCTTCAACCTCCTCAAGCACATCTACCGGATTCCGGAGGACACCTTTCGGAATAACCTGGGGCTTTTCAGGGAGATCCTGGCCCTGGATGCATTCATCAACACCCCCGTCCGGGCCCTCTCCCTGGGACAGCGGATGCGGGGGGATATCTGCGCTGCCCTGCTCCATAACCCGGCCCTGGTCTTTCTGGATGAACCCACCATCGGTCTGGATGTGATAGCCAAGGAACGCATCCGGGAATTCATCCAATTCATCAATTCCGAACGGGGCACTACCATCCTCCTCACCACCCACGACCTCACTGACATCGCCAAACTGTGCGAAAGGGTGATGATCATTGACCACGGGAAAATTCTTTTCGATGGGAAGCTGGCTCAGCTCCTGACCAAATACGGCGGTCGCCGTCTGCTGCGGGTAGATTTTGCCATCTTCTATCCAGATCCCGCGCTGGAGGATGCCGCCATCATCAAACGGGATGGGAATCAGGTGCTGTACAGCTTTGAACGGGATCGCGTGTCAGCATCCCAGCTTATCAGCCGACTGTCCAGTGTCTATCGAATCAGCGATCTGGAAGTCCGGGATCAGCCCATTGAGGACACCATCCGAGAAATCTACGAGGGCGAGTTATTGTATAATCAACCTTAGTATGTCACGGAAAATCCTTCATCTGGATCTGGATGCCTTTTTCTGTGCTGTCGAAGTGTTAAAAAACCCGGATCTGCGGGGAAAGCCCTTCGCCGTCGGCGGAAAAGCGGATCAGCGTGGTGTGGTGGCGTCCTGCTCCTATGCCGCCAGGATGTTCGGCGTTCGCTCTGCCATGCCCATGAGCCGCGCCAAACGCCTTTGCCCCCAACTGATTGTAATCTCCTCCCGACATGGGGCCTACGGGCAGATGTCAAAGAAGGTCATGGCCCGCTTGGATATCTCCCCGCTGGTGGAACAGCTCTCCATTGACGAAGCCTTCATTGAGGTGACCGGCCTGCCTGCCCCCATGCAGGAAATCGCCGAAGGCCTACAGCGCCGCATCAACACCGAGCTGAACCTGCCGGTGTCCATTGGCGGCGCGACCAACAAACTGGTGGCAAAGATCGCCAACGATTGGGGAAAGCGACAAAAATCGGGCATCCAGCCGCCAAACGCCATCACCATCATCCACCCAGGCCAGGAGGCCCGCTTCCTGGCACCCCTGCCCGTGCGTGCCTTGTGGGGGGTCGGCCCAAAAACGGCCGAGAAATTGGCTGGCGTAGGAATTACAAAAATCGGCGAACTGGCCCAAACACCGCCGGCAATCCTGCAGAGCCTTTTCGGACGCATGGGCCCGGAACTGCGTACTCGAGCCCAAGGGATTGACCGCCGGCCCATCGAAACTGAACAGGATGTCAAATCCATCAGCAACGAGGTTACCTTTGCCCGCGACCTGGTGGACTCTGAAAAGCTCGAACGGGCATTCCGCCGCCTTTCGGAACAGGTCGGGCGGCGGCTGCGTAAGGCCTCCCTGGCGGGCAGCACAATCCAGATCAAACTCCGCTGGCGCGATTTTACCACCCTCACCCGACAAACAACCCTGCCCTACCTCACCAACCTGGATGAGGAGATCTTTGACACCGCCATGATCCTTTTTGAGGAGAACTGGCCCCGGGGAAAACCCGTCCGACTGATCGGCGTGGGAGTCAGCAAACTGGGTCCTCCTGTGCGACAAATGCGCCTTTGGGATGACGCACCGGAAAAACAGGCCAGCCTGCATCAGGCGGTGGATGACCTGCGGGCAAAATTTGGACGGGACATCATCCAGCGCGCCCGGCGGATGCCACCCAGGGGGGAGACTCAGTCAGAAGCCGAAGAAAACGGGCTGGACTCCTGAGAAATTCCCGGGGAATCCATGGGCACCTGATGTCCCAAAATCAGCTTGAAGAACAGCAGGGGCATGAACCAACCCAATCCCTCAGGATGGGGGATGACATAGGCGTTCATCAAGAGAACAATCACAAAAATCAGCCCAGCCACGGGCCGTTTTTCCCGATCCGGGACCTGCAGCATTAGCACAGTCGCCAGCAGCAGTTGCAGATACCACAGCACGCCCATCAAGAGTTGCGCATCCGGCAGAATACCCCACAGCAAAATGGGATAAATGTGCATGGCGGTAAATCCCAGGGGGTGCCGCAGGAAAGCGCTCCACCAAGGCAGCTCTGGCCTCTCTGAGTGCCGATGGTAAAACCGCTTGACGGAGGGCAGCAGGTTGGCGACCGCGCCCGAACCCAGGTCCACCGCCACGAGGGCCATCACAGCGACCTGCCACATCCGCCAGGGCGCCTTGCCCACCAGCCAGGTGACCACCACCGCACTTCCGGCGACCAAGCCCCCGATCAGGACATAAGCGATCTCCTGCCAGGAGGCGTTTTGGCCCAAAAAAAACCAGGTCATATTCGTTTTCTTCAATGTTGACTCTCTTTCATAACATCCGGCGCTATCTGCTGATAGAGCGCGGCCATTTCCCCGGCGATGTTCTCCCATTTAAAATCCCTCGCATAGGCAGCGGCCTGTTCGCCCAACCGGGCCCGCAAGTCGTGCTCCACAAAGAGCAAGCGCAGCCTGCTCGCCAAGGCATCCGGATCCTGGGCAGGAACAAAATAGCCCGTCCGTCCCTCCTGCACCAGAAAGGCCAACCCGCCCACCCGGGAAGCGATCACGGGGGTGCCGCAGGCCATCGCCTCCAGCGCCACCATGCCAAAGGATTCGTAGTGGGAGGGCATCACCACCACCTCGGCAGCCGAATAATAATAGGGCAGGGTGTTCTGGCTGCGTTTCCCCAAAAAAACCACCACATCGTCCAATCCCAGGTCATCACACAGTTCTTGCAGTCGGGTCATTTCATCGGACATGGCCTGGGGATCGGCCTCAGGGTCTCCGCCGATGATGACCAGATAATGCGGGCACTCAAAGCTGCTGCAATTCCGCTTGACCTGGGCCATGGCCCGGATCAGTGTGTCAATTCCCTTCAGGGGCTCAATCCGGCCTACATAAAGGGCCATGCGGTCTTCCGGGGAAATGCCGATAGCTTCCTTGGCCTCATCCGGGGGGATGGGATAAAAATGATGGATGTCAACACCGGGAGGGATGATTTCCACCCGGTCCGTGTTCAATCCATACAGCAGCTCCAACTGTGACCTTTCCGCTGCAGTAGCGGCCACGATGCGGTCCGCAGTTTCCAACACAAACTGCTCCCCCGCAATCCGATACTGCCCTTCGCGTTCTTCGGGAGTCTGCCCAATGCGCTGCTTCATCAAGCCCAGGGTGTGGAACATCTGCAGCATGGGCTTTCTCCAGGCATCTTTGAGAATGGCCCCTGCCATGCCGGACATCCAATAATGACAGTGAATCAGATCATAGGTTATCTCCTTGCGGGCCGCAAACGTCTGGATACCCTCGGCAAATGTGTCTGTGTAGGTGCTGAGTTCCTTTTTGGGGAGGAACACCTCCGGCCCAGCAGGGATGTGCACCACGCGGTTAAAATAACCCAGATCATGAGAAACATAGGGCACATGCTCATCCTGAGAGCGTGTGAACACATCCACATGCACCCCAATTCTACCAAGAAAACGGGTCAGCTCCCGGACATAGACATTCATCCCACCGGTGTTCTTTCCCCCCAGCACGGCCAATGGGCAGGTGTGGTATGAGAGCATGGCAATGTTCATCGCGTTCTTCTCCTGTTGTTCTTGCAAGAAAAATAAAACTACTGGTATAATCCTTGGCACGCCAACGTAGCTCAGTGGTAGAGCAGACGCTTCGTAAGCGCCAGGTCGAGGGTTCGAATCCCTCCGTTGGCTTCCTGGAGAGAATCTCACAACAGCCTGTTGGCTGTTTTCATTTTAATGGAGATTTCGCTCTTTTACGAATTCATTGTTATAATGATAGCCGCACTGCCGGATTTCGGGGCAGTCTGCGCGAAACCTATCAAAATCTGGAGGATGTCTGCATGTCAAAAATCTGTGTGGTTGGTACGGGTTATGTCGGTCTGGTCACCGGGACCTGCTTTGCCGATATGGGCCACAGGGTCACCTGCCTGGATATTGACGAAAAACGGATCCAGGAGTTGGAAACGGGGGGCATGCCCATTTATGAACCCGGCCTGGCACAATTGGTTGAACAAAATGTCCGGGCAAAACGACTCAGCTTCACCACAAGATACGAAATCGGACTGAAAGAAGCGGAGTTCGTCTTCATCGCCGTCGGCACCCCTTCCAGTGGAAATGGTGAAGCGGACATGCAATACATCAAAATGGCCGCTGAATCCATTGCGGAAAACCTGGATCACTCGGTCATCATTGTCAACAAATCCACCGTCCCGGTGGGCACCGGAGACTGGGTCGCGGATATTGTCACCCGAAAAAATGGAAAGAAGAACCTGCCCTTCTCCGTTGTTTCCAATCCGGAATTTCTGCGGGAGGGTTCCGCCGTGAATGACTTCATGAATCCGGATCGGGTTGTTCTGGGTTCCACAAACCTGGCAGCAGCCCGGGAGGTAGCTGATCTGTATGAGACCCTTCGGGCACCCATCATGATCACCGATCTGCGCACCGCGGAGATGATCAAATACGCTTCCAATGCCTTCCTGGCCACCCGAATCTCCTTCATCAATGAGATCGCCAATATTTGCGAAGCGCTGGGAGCCGATGTCCGGGAAGTGGCCCGGGGAATGGGCCTGGACGAACGCATCGGCCCGGATTTCCTCGACGCCGGGTTGGGGTGGGGTGGAAGCTGTTTTCCCAAGGATGTCAGGGCGTTGGCCCACATGGCCGAAACCCAGGGCACCCATCCCCAGCTCCTCCAGGCCGTCATGGATATCAACCAGGGTCAACGCAAGCGCGCCGTCCAGACTCTGAGCCGGGCCCTGGGTGGCCTGCGCAATAAGGTCATCGGGGTGCTGGGGCTCAGCTTCAAACCCAACACCGACGACACCCGGGATGCCCCCGCGCTGGACATCATCCGCATGCTCCTGGCAGCCGGGGCCGCCGTTCAGGGATACGATCCCCAGGCGATGCGCGCTGTGGCGGATGAAATTCCGGACCTGGTCCTCTGCCGGACGCCCTATGACACCGCCAGGGGAGCCGATGCAATGCTTCTAGCCACAGAATGGAATGAGTTCAAATCCCTCGATTTTGACCTCATCCGGGACAATATGCGCGGCAATGTCATCCTGGACGGCCGGAATATCTGGAATCCCGAGGATATGCACGAAATGGGCTTCATCTATTTCGGGATTGGGATACCCAACCCCGGGAACTGATGCCCCCAATGGTCCCCCAGACGGATTAAGAATCCATCAAGGCTGCCTCTTTTGGGCAGCCTTGTGATCTTTCAGCACGGTTTCTGTTTCCACAATTTCAACAGCCGAAATCCGGTCAGAATATGCCAGACCATCAGGCATAATCCTGCCAGGGGCACCAGCACGCTTCCGGCAACAACAGCGGTACCTGCAGGGAAGACCACCAGGATCAGGGTATACAGTAGATCGAACGTGCCGGGGAGAATTCCGAACCAGGCATTGACCTTTCCAAACAAGCTGCTGCCCCGCATCACCAGCCCAGTAATCAAAGTCGCCGCGCCCAGAAAAAGAAAAAACAGCACGCCGGCCGTGCCCTGGGCAACGCCCCCAGGATTGTTGACGGCCAGAACGGCTTCCCCCGCGGCCAGGGCGATCAGCCGGCCCATTTCTGTTTCAGCGGCCTGATAGGTCCTGCTCAGGTTGAGGAGGGTGAACAAGGGATTGGTGATCAAATAGGTCAGGCTTCCCGTCAGCCCGAAAAACAACGCCGCCAGGGCTCCCGACCGGGCTGTCTTCCGCAGAATCAATCCCAGGGCCAGGAACATCCAGGCCAGCAAAAAAGCGTTGATCAAATCAAACAACCCCAGATAGAACATCCCCAGCCAGGGATGAGATTCCAGCAGAATATACCAACTCCGGACTTCGGTTGGAAACCCCTGCGCGCTGAACAGGGATATTTCCACCCCGAAATTGCGTCGGAAAATGAATCCCGCCAGCAAAGCCGCCAGCCCCCCCAGGAAAAGCAGCGAACAGTACCCTTGAGGATCTGTGGAGGATTTCACCCTTCGGATTCTCCCTCGGTTCCGGGGTCTTCCCTCGGATCCTGACGCTTTTCAACAATCAGGGTCAGCCGGGCAGCCACAGCCGCCGCGGCACCGATCGCCGCCCACACAGGCAGCAGCACAGCGCCCACCACCCCCACGGTCAGGGGCACTTCAATCAGGGTCACCCCATTTTCGTTCTTCAGGATCAGCCGCCTGACATTCCCTTCGCGGATGATCTCCTTGACCTTGGCGATGACCTCGTCGCCGCTCAGCTTGAATTCCTCATATTGTCTGTCTGTCATGCGTCCTCCTCGGGTGTGTTTGTCATCGTTGCGGATTCCATTTCCTCCCGGGACTTGGCCTTCTCAAAATCCACATCGAATCCCCCCAGACGATAAAGCAAGTAGATATTCCCCGCCATCAACACCAGGGAAACCAGAATTACCCAGCCATATTGCAAACCGAGTTCTGATAGACCCACCACGAACCCGTTGATCACCACCTCCACACCAATAGCTGCGGCCAGGAAGAGCGACTTCCCTCGGGTGAACACCTGCAACACCAGAATGGTGACAGTAATGTGCATCACAAAAGCTGACAAGCGCTCCAGGGAACCTGCCAGGGGCAGAAAAGGCGGCACCTCCCACAGAGCCAGGATCTGCCGGGCAATCTCCGGATCCAGGGAGGTGGTCTCCAAATCCAGATTCATGTTGCTCAGCATGGTGAAGAAGGTCATCAACAGCGGTAGACCCACCAGCATGATGCTCTCCGCCGCCCCATACCCCAGGCCCAGGCCATAGGCCGATTCCAGGTTGTCCAAATCCTCCTTCAAGTACTTCATGGCTGCCCAGCGGATAAGGACCCCCAGAATCGCCGCCATCACCACGCTGAGAACGATCTGCAGGATGAGGTCCCCGCTGTCGCTGAGTTCCAGGATCCCATTTTCTGTCAGGCTCTGGTAGCCGCTGAAGAGCAAAATTGTCAGTGCCTGGACCACAAAATAGGCCAGGGCCCCGTACATGGTCACCCGCCAGGGTACCCCCAGCCTCTTCTTCAACCAGAACCCGGCACCAATGGGCAGGGCAATGGTAATGAGCAAAGCGAAAACAATGGCCAGTATCAGCAAAATCATCATAACCTCAATTCATGCATCGTTTAATATCATTCGGGCATCCAGCACCCTGGCGCCCTGTCCGACGGGCAGCACCAGAAGGGGGTTGATTTCCACCTCGGAGATGGTGGGGAAATCCAACGCGAGCTGGCTGAGACGGCCGATGGCCTCCACAACCGCCTGTGTGTCATAGACCGGACCGCCGCGAAATCCCTCCAGGAGCTCTCCGGCCCTGGTAGTGTTCATCATTTCCCGGGCCTGGGATTCACTCAAGGGAGCCACTCCAAAGCCAACATCCCGAAACAGCTCCACCGTGACCCCTCCCAGGCCAAACATCATCAGGGGTCCAAAACTCGGATCCCGCCGCATTCCGATGATCACCTCCAGCCCTTTGGGGGCCATCTTCTCAATCAGAAAACCCTGGATCAGGGCATCCGGGGCGGCCTGGGCCAGCTTGCTGCGCATGGTTGCAATGGTCCGGTGGAGGTCCTCGGTGGATGCCACATGCAAGGCGATGCCCCCGAGATCGGATTTATGCAGGATATGCGGGGAAACCACCTTGACGGCCACGGGGAAACCGATGGACTGGGCAATCTGATTCGCTTCTGCTGCGTCCGCAGCAAACCCGCCCGGCACCAGATCCAACCCATAGGCAGCCAGGAGAGGACGCGTTTCAGCCTCGCCAAAGACGGCCCCGGGCTTTGCATCCTGCAGGGCCTGCTCCACGACGGATTGTTCTACTCCTTCAAATTGAAACGATGGGTCTATGTGAGTCTTGAGATATTGGCGATAGCGCCACATCCCTCCCAGGACCTGACCGGGCACGTCCGGAAAGGTCACCATCGGGACGTCATGCCCATGTAACACCCGGCGCGCTTCCCCCAGGCTTTGCTCCCCGACCATACAGGCCAGCACCGTTTTGTCCGTCTTTTCTGTCTGGCGGACGATGGCCCGGGCCACATCCGCAGCATTCACCAGGGCCTGGGGTACCAGCATCGGCAGGAAGACATCCACCGACTCCGCATCCAGCAGGGTGGCTAAACAGTGATCAAACTCCTCCGGCTCAGCGCCCCCCAGCATATCAATCGGATTGGCCACCTGGGCGCTGGGGTTTAACTTCTCCGCCAGCTTTTGCTGATCTTCCAGGTTTATCTCCGCCAGGGAAAATCCATTGGCAGCCAGGGAGTCGGAGGCCAGGGCAGCCGGGCCGCCGGCATTGGTGAGGATGACCGTTCTGCGGCCCCGGGGCAGGGGCTGGCAGCTCAGGGCCCAGGCCAAATCAAACAGGGCGGGCATATCAGAAACCTCAATAATTCCCGCCTGGCGGAAAGCCGCCTGGTAAGCGGCATAGGAACCAGCCAGGGAACCTGTGTGAGAGGAAACAGCCTTGGCACCGGCATCCGTGCGTCCTGCCTTCAACAGCACAATGGGCTTCTTGTGGGAAACGCGGCGGGCTACCTCCAGAAACCGGGCCCCATCCGCAATTCCCTCAACATAGGCCGCGATCACCTTCACTTTGGGATGATCCCCAAAAAAGGCGATCATATCCGTCTCATCCACATCCAGCTCATTGCCCAGGCTGGCAAAATGGGAAAAACCAATCCCCTTGTCGGCGATATAATCCACCACCCCGCCGCATACCGCGCCGGATTGGGACAGGAAGCCGATGGACCCCACCGCAGGAACACCCTCAATGAAGGTCGTGTTCAAACCAGTGTGCAGGTCCAGGGTGCCCACACAGTTCGGTCCGATCAGACGCATGCCATAGCGTTGAGCGATGTCCTTGCATTCCGCTTCCAGGGCCTTGCCCTGGGACCCCACTTCCCGGAATCCCCCTGAGATGATGATCACCGCCCCGATGCCTCGTTTTCCGCAGGCCTCAAGCACCTCCGGCGTAGCCCCAGCCGGCAGCACCACCACCGCCAGGTCCACCGGGTCGGGGACAGCCCCAACGTCCCCGTAGGCTTTGAAACCCAAAATCTCATCCGCCTTGGGGTTGACCGGATAGATGCCCCCTTCATAGCCATAGAGGGTCATGTTCTTTAATATTCCATGGCTCAGCTTGCGGGGATTGGTGGACGCGCCAATGATTGCGACACCTTTGGGTGAGAAAAAGGGTGCCAGGTCACTTGCCATCGTTTGTTCTTCCTTTCGACATCGGGTGAAATTGTGTGAATCCAGACTATTATACCTGAGTTATCATCTGCCTTCGTCAGCCGAATCGAATATAATAAACGTATGCAACCGACCGAAGGACAGCAAAAACTCCTCAGCCTACCCACCGATGAGGCCATCTTTCTTCAGGGCCCGGCCGGATCAGGGAAAACCACAGCCGGGACTCTCTGGCTGCAGCGCCTCATGGGTCAGGGGACCCCGGCCCATGACATCCTGGTCTTCGTCCCTCAGCGCACCCTCGGCTTACCCTATCAACAGGCCCTGCGGGGTTCCGGGGACCTCGCGCATGGACTGGTGGACGTACTCACCCTGGGCGGTCTGGCCCGGCGCATGGTGGACCTTTTCTGGCCCCTCGTCAGCGAAGCCTCCGGGGTCGGAAACCCCTCCCGCCCCCCGCACTTCCTGACCCTGGAAACCGCCCAGTACTATATGGCCCATATCGTTCAGCCGCTGATTGAAAACCAGGGCTTTTTCGAGAGCCTGACCCTCAACCGAAACCGGATCTATTCCCAGATCCTGGACAACCTCAACAAAGCAGCCATTGTAGGTTTTCCCGTGGAGGAAATTGCCCCTCGCCTGAAATCGGCCTGGGTGGGGGATATCGAACAACTGAACATCTATGAAGATGTGCAGCAATGCGTCAACGCCTTTCGGGCATTCTGTCTCGACCACAATTTGCTGGACTTTTCCCTCCAGGTTGAGATTTTTTCACATTACCTCTGGCCCTCCCGGCTGTGCCGTTCCTACCTGACCCGCACATATCGGCACCTGATCGTGGATAATGTGGAAGAGGACACCCCTGTATCCCACGACATCCTCAGGGAATGGCTGCCAGAATTTGATTCCGCGCTGGTGATCTTCGATCAGAACGCCGGATACCGCTTCTTCCTCGGGGCCGACGTGCAAAGCGCCTTTGCACTGCGGAAGCAATGCGGTCAGCAGATCGTTTTCCCGGAAAACCGGATCAACGGCCCCGGCATCCGGCATTTGAAAACGGGCATCCGCAACGCCCTCAGCACCCTTACCGGCGAAGGGAAAAGCCAACCGCAGCCCATCTATGCTGAAATCATGACCGCCCTGGGAATCCCGGAGGAAAACCCCCGATATTTTCCGGGCATGGTGGCCTGGGTGGTGGATCGGATTGAGAAACTCTTGGAAGAGGGCATCCCCCCCGGGGAAATCGTTATTCTTGCGCCCTTCATGCCGGATGTGCTCCGCTTTTCCCTGACCAGCCAGATGACGGAGCGGGGCATCCCCTTTCAATCCCATCGCCCTTCCCGGGCTCTGCGGGATGAACCCGCCACCCACACCCTGCTGACGCTGGCGCGGACCGCCTTTCCGGACTGGGATATGCTGCCGGACCGAATCACCCTGGCCTATGCCCTCACCCAGGTGATCGAAGGGTTGGATCTGGTGCGCTCTCAGCTTCTCACAAACCATGTATACCAGCGGCAGGGGGCTGCCTCCCCTCTGGGCGCCTTTGAAACCCTTCCAGCGGAAATCCGGGAGCGCGTCACCTACACCGTGGGTGAACACTATGAACAACTCCGGACCTGGCTGGCGGCGGCCAGCGCTGAGGATTCCCGCACCTTGGATTTCTTCCTCAACCGACTTTTTGGCGAGGTGCTCAGCCAACCCGGCTTCCGCTTCCATGGAGACCTGGACAGCGGCAATATCATCGCCACCCTGATCGAATCTATCCAGAAATTCCGCTGGTCAACCAACCGGCGCTTTGCAGATGACCGGGACGCCCTGGGCAGGGAGTATGTGCGCATGGTGGAGAATGGCGTCATCGCTGCCCAGTATGTCCAATCCTGGCAGCGGCGGGATCGGGAGGCGGTTTTTCTCGCCCCGGCCTACACCTTCCTGATCAGCAACCAGCCGGTGGACATCCAGTTCTGGCTGGACATTGGCAGCCCAAGCTGGTATCAACGCCTGGAACAGCCCCTCACCCAGCCCCATGTCCTCAGCCGGCATTGGCCTGAGGACGCCCGTTGGACGGCTGAGGATGAAATGGCAGCCAGCCTGGAAACCCTGGAACGCCTGATCCTGGGGCTTCTCAATCGCTGCCGCAAGAAGATTTTCCTCGGGATGAGCGAATATGACGTCAGCGGATATGAAAATCGCGGGCTCCTGATCCGCATTCTTCAACAAGCGCTGCAAAGCGCCAGACGGGAGGCCTGATGACGGACACACCGATCAAGCTCAGACCCGGCCAACAGCGAATTCTCCTCTACGATTCCGGGAAGATGGGCGTCAGCGCCGTCCCAGGCAGCGGAAAAACCTGGACCCTCTCCCGCCTTGCAGCCAAATTGATCCAATCCGGCGTTCTCCAACCGGATCAGGAGATCCTCATCGTGACCCTGGTCAACGCCGCGGTGGAGAACTTTTCCGCCCGCATCTCCACCCAATTGCAGGCGGCCGGTCTCTTGCCCGGCCTGGGCTACCGCGTCCGCACCCTCCACGGCCTGGCCCACGACATCGTCCGGGAGCGCCCAGACCTGGCCGGATTGGGTACTGATTTTCAGATCATTGATGAGGTGGAAGCCGGCCGGATCAAAAGCCGGGTTGCGGATGCCTGGCTTGAAGCCCATCCGGATTTTTTCAACCGCTACCTCGCTGAGGACCTGGAAGAGTATAAACGCAACAAAGTCATTGAGAGGGATCTGCCCAAAATGGTCGAATCCATCACCACAGCCTTCATCCGGCTGGCCAAGGACCGCCAGTTGACTCCGGACGACCTCAAAACCGCCCAGTCCGAAGCCCAGATAGGCCTGCCCCTGGTGCAAATGGGGGTGGAAATCTATGCGGACTATCAGAGCGCCCTGAATTATCGCGGCAGCGTGGATTTTGATGATCTGATCCGCCTGGCCCTGCGCTGCCTGCGGGCCGATCCGGAACTGACCCGGCTCCTCCGCAAGCGCTGGCCCTACCTCCTGGAGGACGAGGCCCAGGATTCCAGCCTCCTTCAGCAAGAGATCCTCTCCAGGCTGTGCGGTGAGGATGGCAACTGGGTGCGGGTTGGGGACCCCAACCAAGCCATCTACGAGACCTTCACCACCGCCAGCCCCCACTATCTCCTGGACTTCCTCAACCGTCCCGATGTCATTGACCGCACCCTGCCTGAAAGCGGTCGCTCGACCCGCGCCATCATTCATCTGTCCAACCACCTGATCACCTGGACCCAGAAAGAGCATTTCAACCCGGCGGCTCGGGACGCCCTCACCCCCCCGCTGATCCAACCAACACCGCCGGGGGATCCCCAGCCCAACCCGCCGGACTGTCCGGAGTGCATCCAATTCTATGACAAGGGGATGACGCCGGAGCAGGAGGTGGAATTTGTCCTGGACGCGGTGGAAGCCTGGCTGGCCGACCATCCCGACAAGACCATCGCCATCCTTTCGCCCCGCAACAACCGCGGGTTCAAGTTCGTGGACGGGCTCAAGGAGCGCGAGATACCCGTGATTGACAGCCTCTTGCAATCCACAATAGCCACCCGCCTCTCCACCGGGGCCATCGCCAACATCCTCAAATATCTCAGCGATCCGCAGTCAAGCCGCAAGCTGGCCAGGGCCTATCAGGTCTGGCGCAGACGGGCCCGGGAGGATGACGCGGTCTGGGCCTTCCACCAGGGGATCACCCGGATCCTCAGAGATTGCCCCCGGGTTGAGGCCTATCTTTGGCCCGCAAGCGGAGAGGATTGGCTGGAGGAGATCGCAGAGTCCACGGAAGATCCTGCCGTTATTGAGGAACTGCTTGCCTTTCGCGAGGTCGTCCGCCGCTGGCAGGGCACCGTCTTCCTGCCTATTGACCAACTTGTCCTGACCATCTCCCAGGACCTGTTCCTGGACCCGGTGGAGCTGGCCCTTGCCCATAAACTGTCCACTCTGCTGGCCCAGTTCAACCGGGCCCACCCGGAGTGGCGTCTGCCGGAGCTGACCGAGGAGCTGGCCCTGGTGGCCCGGAACCAGCGGAAATTCCTGGGCTTCTCGGATGAGGACGTCGCCTTCAACCCGGATCTGTATCCCGGGCAGGTGGTGGTGGCCACCATGCACAAGGCCAAGGGATTGGAGTGGGATGCAGTCTTTCTGACCTCCCTCAACAATTACAATTTTCCCTCCGGCAACCCCTACGACAAGTATCAGCCTGAAAAATGGTTCATCCAGGGAGAAACCAATCTGGAAGCGGAAACCATCGCCCAGCTCAGGACCCTTATCGAAGACCATCCCCTCGACTGGTACCGGCCCGGCGCCGCATCCAATGCTGCCCGGCAGGAATTCATTCGGGAGAGACTGCGGCTACTGTATGTGGGCATCACCCGGGCCAGGACCTGGCTGACCGTTACCTGGAACACCGGGCGCTTTGGGGGCCTGGTGGCTGCCATCCCCTTCCTAGAACTCCTTAATCACCTGGAGGTCCAAGATGAAGCTGCCGGATGATTTTGACTTCAACCAGAGCAAACTGCAGGACTATGTGGACTGTCCCTACCGCTTCTTTTTGCGCTATATCCAGCGGACGAAATGGCCGGCCCTGGTGGTGGATGACGCCATCGCCTTTGAAAAGCGAGGCCAGACCGGCGCCCGTTTTCACAGGCTGATTCAGCAATACCTGCTGGGCCTCCCGGAAGCGCGGCTGGACGCCCTGGCCCAGGCCGACCCGGAACCCGCTGTGGCCCGTTGGTGGGATGATTTCCTGCTGAACGTTCCCTCCTGGCTGGAAGGCCGCCGCCACGTGGAAACAACCCGCAGCGCCTTCCTGGCGGGACGACGTCTGATAGCAAAATACGATCTGATCCTGGAAAAACCGGACGGCGTCCTGGAGATTGTGGATTGGAAAACCTCCCGAAAACCCCCAAAACGGGAGTGGCTCCTGGCCCGGATCCAAACCCAACTCTATCGGTTCATCCTCGCCCGGGTAGCCCCGGCCCTCACGGGCCATGCCGAATTCTCGCCGAAGGACATCCGCATGGTCTACTGGTTTGCCCCCCATCCGGAAAACCCGGTGGTCCTTTCCTATGGTGCGGAGGAGTACGCAGCCGATCAAAAAACCTTCACCCGTCTGATCGAGGAGATTGAGGGAAAACCCGCGGAAGCCTTCTTTCGCACCCGGGACCTGAAGAGGTGCCGTTTTTGCGTCTACCGCTCCCACTGCGACAGGGGGGTCACCGCCGGGGACCTGGAGCAGTTTGAGGTGGTGGATTTCGAGGCGGAAACGGCTGCGCTGGACCTGGACTTTGAGGATCTTTCGGAGATCACCTTCTGATGACCCAAGACATCCAATGGGGTGAACCGCAGCCAGTGGAAGTCCCGGAATTTTTCCAGCAGGGCGTGGGCGGCCATCCCCTGGTGGCTGCCACCCTCTACCGCCGAGGGGTGACGAACCTGGCAGAAGCCCGGGCCTTTCTGCACCCCGACGCCTATGAGCCGACCCCTGCAGAGACTCTTCCGGACATGGAGCCAGCCTGCCGGATCCTTTCCGCCGCCCTGTCAGCAAAACGGCGCATCCTCATCTGGGGAGATTTTGACGTGGACGGTCAGACCGCCACAACCCTTCTGGTGGAAGCCCTCCAGGAGCTGGGGGGGCAGGTCGCCTATCACATCCCTATCCGGGAGACAGAATCCCACGGCATCAGCCCCACAGTTCTGGATGCTTACCTTGAGAAGGGCTTTGATCTCTTGCTGACCTGTGACACCGGCATCAGCGAGCACAAGGCCATTCGCAAAGTTCGGGAGGCCGGAATTCCCGTCCTGGTCACCGACCACCACAGCCTGGGCCGGACCCTTCCCCCGGCCGATGCCGTCATCAATCCCCAACGCCTTGCCCCGGACCACCCCCTGCGGACCCTGCCCGGGGTGGGCGTGGCCCACAAATTGATGGAAGGGTTGCACCGTTATTTGGACCGGGAGTTCAATCCCGATCCCAGCCTGGAGCTGACCGCTCTGGGGATCGTGGCCGATGTGGCCGAACTCCAGGGGGATACCCGCTACCTTCTGCAACGGGGGCTGCAAGCCCTCCGCCATACCCGGCGGGTCGGGTTGCAAACCCTGCTGGAAAACGCGGGGATCAACCCGCTGAATCTGGACGAATCTCACATTGGTTTCCAGATCGCTCCCCGGCTGAACGCGCTGGGGCGGCTGGGGGACGCCAACCCGGTGGTGGAGCTCATGACCACCGGGGATATCGGCCGCGCCCGGGTCCTGGCCACCCAGATCGAAGCCATGAACACCAAGCGCCGCTTCCTGACCCGCCAGGTGGACCGCGCCGCAGAAAAGCAGCTCGCATCCACCCCGGACGACCGACGGGCCCCGGCCATCGTTCTCCACCATCCCCAATGGCCCGGTGGCGTGGTGGGCATCGTCGCCAGCCGCCTGGTTGAACGCTATCAGAAACCTGTCATCCTCCTGACCGGGGAAAACCAAATCCACGGTTCCGCCCGGTCCATCCCTGGGATCAATGTCACTGAAGCCATCGGATCCCAGGCGGAGTTGCTGGAGGGCTACGGGGGGCATCCCATGGCCGCGGGTCTGTCCCTGGCGGCTGAGAATCTGGGGGCCTTCAAACGCGGCTTCTGGGGCGCAGTGGCAGAACAATCCCGGGGACGGGTCTTCGTACCCGAGCTGCCCATCAACGGCGTCCTGACCCTGGAGGAAATGACCCTGGACCTGGTGACCGAGATCAACCGTCTGGCTCCCTTTGGACCGGGCAATCCGCCTCTCCATTTCCTCGTGCGGGACCTCCGGGTGGTGTCCGCAGTCGTCGTTGGGCGCAATGGCGAGCACAAACAAATCATCGCTGAGGATGCCGCCGAAAACCGGCAGCGCTTCATCTGGTGGAACGGGGGCGACCAACCTGCCCCGGAGGCGGATTTTGATCTGGTCTGCCAGCTCAACGAGAGTGACTATCAGGGCACGCGCCAGATCAGCGCAGAATGGTTGGATTTCCGCATCTCCCGGAAGGGAAAGGCCGCCCTGGCCCGGAGATACCTGGATGTCAGCGATCATCGGGACGCCCTCCAGCCTCACCAGGCCCTGAAGGAGATTCGGGCGCAGTGCCCCCATGCTCCCCTTTGGGCGGAAGGTCCGGACGCTGACGGGATAGACGGACTGCCCCGGAACGCGCTGCCCCCCGCGCAGGAGCTGATCATCTGGACGGCCCCGCCGGACGCGGCGGTCCTGCAAACCGTGCTGGCTCGAGTGCACCCCGAACGGGTGGTCGTCTTCGGCCTCCTGCCCCAGCAGGAGGGCCTCAAGGCCTTCCTGGGCCGCCTGGGCGGGCTGGTCAAGTATGCCCTCCGACATAAGGGGGGCGAAACAAGCCTCAGCGAACTGGCTGGGGCCTGCGCCGCCACGGAGGATTCGGTGCGCATTGGCCTGGAACTCTGGGCTGCCCAGGGCGCTTTCCAGGCGAATTTATCCGCAAACGCGGTGCAGATTTTCCCGGGGAAAGGGCAGACCGCCCAAGACAACACCCAGGCGGTGCTTCAGGAGATCCTGACGGATCTTCTGGCCGAGGCCCGGGCCTACCGGCGCTTCTTCCGCCGGGGACGTGTTGAAAACGTATTCCCGGATCGTGAGATAACCAGCCTCCAGGCTGGAAGGAATCCCCCCTCTTCAGATATATCCAAACGCCATTGATTTTCAGGACAGGGCGTAGCCGCTCAGGGCCAAGGCCCCCGGCCCCGTGTTAATCCCCAGCACCGGACCAGTGATATTCAGGATCAGCTCAGCAGGGTCCAGGGCCTCCTGGACCTTCTCCGCCAGGGCCTGGGCTTCATTCGGGGCATTCCCGTGCAGCACAGCCACATGGATCTGGACTTTGTCCTCAAACTGGGTGACGAAACGTTTCAACAGTTGGTTGACCATGGCCTTGTGGGTCCGGGCCAGGCTGGCTGGTTCCACCCGCCCGGTGTTGTGGTTCACCGTGACCAGGGGTTTCACCTTCAAAAGCGTTCCCACCCACTTGACCGCATCGCCGATCCGCCCCCCGGTTTGGAGATATTCCAGGGATTCCATTCCCACATACAGGACCAGGTTTTTGCGGACCCGCACCACCGTCTCCAGGATCTCCGGCAGGTCCTGGCCTTCCTCCTGGGCCCGGGCCGCGGCCAGCACCTGCCAACCCAGGGACATGGTCGGCCCCCGGGAATCAACCACCGTGGTGGGGATAGGAGCCTTCTCAGCCGCCATCTGGGCCCGGTTGAAGGCGCCGCTCATCTCACTGGACACCGTCAGGATCAGGGCCCTGGCTGCCCCCTTCTCAGCCGCCGCCCGGATAGCTTCAAGGAAATCCGACACATCGGCTTGGGACGTCGTCGGCCGTCTGTCTTCCGCCTGGAGGCGCTGATAGAAGGCCTTTGGCTGCAGGTCCACCCGGTCCCGAAACTGCTCCTCCCCCCAAATGATGCGGTGCGACACAACCGTAATATCATATTGTTCAATCAGGTCTTGGGGGATGTCACAGGTGCTGTCAGTGATGATGGCGATCATACAAAACTCCATTGGATTTAAGAATTTGATAATTTAATTATATCCCACGCCACAGCCAAAAGGGACATAAATGAGAAAGATTTCCTGCCCCCACCAAGCAATTAACCCTGGGGTCAATGCACCTACCCAAAGCGTAAAATCGCCAATCGGATGCCAACCGGAAGGCGCGCCGTCAATCCCCAATGATATGCTCCGGGCGGAAATCCGATGTCGGTCCCCGATAGGGCGCATCGCCGTACACCGTTGGGTTGAAGGGACGTCCGAAGGCCAAGACCGCCATTTGCGGGCAGAAATTAAAACATCGAAGACAAAGATTGCATGCCTCGCCAAACCGGGGCAGATCCTCCAAAAGGGTGATATTTCCCACCGGGCACAACCGGATGCACCGCCCACACAGGGTACACCGTTCCGGGTCCACCTTCAGGTGCCCGCTTTGCCAGTAGGACATGGTCTTCCGATAAGGAATACGCTGCATCCATCCCCCGCTGAGCAAGAGGTGCCGTCCCATGATCCAAGGTTCATCCTGGGCCACGCGCGTTGCCAACCGGTTCACCCGGCCCAAAGCATCCTCCGGCTTTGCCTTCATCGAACGGAAAAACAGATTTAGCAGCGGGCCCAGGTCCAGGGAGAGATTTCCTGGCATCAGGAAATGCACCGCCCATCGAACGCGATACCCTTTATCCTCAATCAACGAGCGCATACAATATGCGCCATCCCCCGACCAGACGCCCTGAGTCACAAACACCAGAACCGGTTTAGGTTGGTTCGTCGCGGGTAAATGCCGTAAAAAATCCTGCAAGATCAGGGGCGCGTCCGACCCATAGACCGGATAGCCGACCCCGACCACCCTGGCGCGGTCGAGGGCTTCAGCCGCCCGGGAAGGGGAGACCTGCTCAATGGACAGGGGTTCCGCATGAAACCCCTGCGCGTCAAGGGCTTCCGCCAACCGGCCAGCCACCCACCAGGTGTTGCCTGTGCCGGAAAAATAAAATAGGGGTAGATATCCAACTGCCACGAGTACACCTTTCATGAAAAACACGGTCAGGTCTGTCCCACACACCCTGCCCAACGGGCCAGCCCCCGCCATCCAAGGCCTTGTCCACCGGCCTGATATTCGCGGAAGAAATGGGTGCAGCGAGAAGGACCAGGGGCAAGCCAAGCATGGGAAGTGTCTGATAAAAACGGGTTCGGAAAAACAGGACAACCGACCCTTTCGGATTCTTAGATTTCCCTGTAGACGCGCGCAGGAAAGGACACGCCAGAAGGCCTTGCGCTGGGAAACCATGGGAACCCGTCCTGGGCCTGATTTCCATGCTGCCTCCCCCATTATAATAAGGAATCCAATTGGGAATGAAAATCCAGAAACAACCAGTATAATACAACACTATCCAATCCAACCACAAGCTGGAAAGGTTTCATGAAATCATCCAACACATCTCCCCACAACAACCCGGGCAGAATCGCCCACCTTGTCGTTATCTTGCTCCTGCTCATCATCCCCTCAGGGGTTATTCCAGCCGCCAGTCAGGCCGCCAAAAGGCCAGCCACCAGCCATGTGCACCCAGCCCACGCTGCGCCGTTGGCAAAGGCCGAAACACCCTCCCACCCATCTCAAAAGCCCGTCCCACAGGTGCCTACGCCCCTGTTGAAAGACGAGTCAACTCATCGAGATTCCCGGAGAGTTGGCGCTGAAATGCAACCTGCCTCGGAACATTCCCCGGCCGCCCTTTCAGAAGCAGAGGCGCAGGCCATCACCTGGGAACAAGTTCGCAGCTTTGACTGCGCTGCGGTGACAGAAATCCCTTTGCAAGAATGCCAGGCCCTGGTGTCCTTTTACGAACAGACCAATGGCGCTGGTTGGGTAAACAATGCAAACTGGCTGGACTCCACCACCGTCAGCGATTGGTTTGGCCTGGTCGTCTTTGACGGTCATGTAACCGAAATCGAACTGTTCAACAACCAGCTTTCCGGGGTGATTCCCACCTGCCTCCAGGACCTGCCCTATCTCCTCGTCCTGGACCTGGGGATCAATACCCTGACCGGGGATATCCCGGCTGAACTGGGGAACCTGACCTATTTACGCTATCTCTGGCTGGACGAAAACCAACTGACAGGCTCCATCCCGGCCGCCATTGGCAATCTCACCCTGCTGGAAGAACTCATCCTGAAAGACAACGCCCTGACCGGCAGCATCCCACCTGAGTTGGGCAGCCTGACCAGCCTAACCCGGCTCGAACTTTCCTTCAATAACCTTACCGGCCCAACGCCGGTTGAATTGGGCAATCTCACCGCTCTGAGGGATTTGGATCTAGGTTTCAACCCCCTGGGCAGCGGCTTCCCCGAATGGATCCTGAGCCTGACCCAACTTGAAACTCTCTGGCTGGGTGCGGCTGAGTTGACCGGAACCATCCCCACCGAATTGGGAGGTATGACGAGCCTTTTGGATCTGTGGCTGGAAGGAAATGAGCTGACCGGCGCTGTGCCTTCCTCTCTGGGCAATTTGAGCCAACTCCTTCGCCTCAATCTGGGTTTAAATAACCTTTCTGGCACGCTCCCCGACACCTTGGGAAACCTGTCCAATCTGTTGTACCTGCAGATTTACGCCACCACCGTTGAAGGCATAATCCCCGCAAGTCTGGGCGGGCTTTCCTCTCTAAAGGAAATGGACCTCAGTGTCAATGAACTGACCGGCAGCATCCCACCCGAGCTGGCCAATATGACTTCCACATCCACTATCAACCTCAGGGGAAATCACCTGACCGGGGAGATCCCGGCGCAGTTGGGAAGCCTTCCCGCGATCACGAACCTGGACCTCGGAATGAACGAGTTCAGCGGTGCCATTCCACCCGAGATCGGCAATCTGAACACCCTGTTTTATCTTGACCTGGAATCGAACCAGTTGAGTGGAGTCATACCGCCCGAAATGGGCGGCATGACAGCCTTGATTGAGCTGGATCTTGCCAACAATGCATTAACCGATATCATCCCGCCTTCCTTGGGACAGCTCACCGCGCTGGAAGTGCTGAACCTGGCCGGCAATGCGCTGACCGGTTCCATTCCGGCTGAATTTGGCCAGATGTCCCAACTGGTTTCCCTGGGGTTATTTGACAACAACCTGAGCGGCGAGATTCCCCCCGAGATCAGCGGGATGACCGGTCTCGAGAGTCTCTCCCTCTCCTATAACAATTTCACCGGCGCGTTTCCGCCAGCCCTCCTGAACCTGATCAATCTCAAGAAATTGCACCTGGACAATAATCAGTTCAGCGGCAGCTTGCCAGCCGGCATGAACAGCCTGACCCGGTTGGAGTCCCTCCGGTTGGATTACAACGCTTTTTCGGGTGAATTGGCGCCGGAAATCGGTCAGTTGACCCAACTGACCACTCTGGAACTCGGCCATAATCAGTTCTCCGGAAGCATCCCCGCCAGCTTTGGCAACCTGTCGCTGCTGACAAACCTGGCGATCCAGAATAATCAGCTCAGCGGATCCCTCCCACCCGAACTGGGAAACCTAACTGCTGTGACGGAAATCATGCTGGATTTCAACAACCTCTCAGGAACGCTCCCGGTGGAACTGGCAAACCTGACCCAACTCAATGGGCTGATCCTCAGCCACAACGAATTCAGCGGGCAGATCCCAGCCTGGCTGGGAACCCTGACCAACCTGCACCTCCTGCAGCTACAGGATAATCAATTTTCTGGACCCATCCCCTCAGAACTCAGCAACCTGGTCCACCTGGATGCCCTGGAGCTGCACCGCAATAGGCTGACCGGAGAAATCCCCGCTCAACTGGCCGACCTGACTCTGATGCACTTCAAACTCTCCGACAATGAACTGACCGGCAGCATCCCAACAGAAATCGGCACCATGACCACCCTGTCCACCCTGGATTTCAGCGGCAACGCTCTGACCGGGACCATTCCGGAGTCCTTTGGAAACCTGACCATCCTCGCCTCCCTCAATCTGGAACATAACCGCCTCACAGGGGAAATCCCATCCAGTCTGGCAGCCCTGCCCAACCTTTCCCGGGTCTTCCTCAGCGGCAATGCCCTGACGGGGGGCATCCCGTCCGGGTTTGGCGACCAGTCCAACATGATGTTTTTTGAAGTTTATGGAAACGAACTGACTGGCCCCATCCCGGACTCCTTCGGGAACCTGACCAATCTGTTTTCCCTGAGCCTCAACGGCAACCAGCTCACCGGCGACATCCCGGAATCCTTGGCCAATTTAACAGGGATCACCTATTTTTCTCTCAGCTACAATTATCTGAATGTGACAGGCTATTCTCAGACACTGGAAAACTTTTTGAACCTGAAAGATCCTGACTGGCGGGAGACTCAAGGCGTCACCGCTGTCATCGGCCCTGCCGGCGGCACCCTGCAGTCCAATGACGGCCTGACCCAGGCCGTAGTCCCCCCGGATGCCGTTTCAGCAAACACCCTGTTTACACTCATGCCCGCACACAGTGTGGCTCATCCCTATACGAACCTAAATTTTGCGGATTATGCCTTTAACCTCACCGCCAAAGATGTCCTCTCTGGCGATCCTGTTAGGGCCTTCAGCATTCCCCTTACCGTCACCACGCCTTATAATCCGGATATCCTCGGCAGCTATCCCCAGGAAACCATGGGACTCTACTTCTGGGAAGAAGTGGGAGAATCTTGGGTCAACGTCTACGATATCTGCTTTTCTGATTATGTCTACGGGACGGACCAGCTCACCGTCGGAATCTGCTACCTGAGCGAGTTTGCCGTTTTCCGCAACAATAACTATACACCCACCCTCCCAACCGCGGTGATCGGCCCGGCCGGAGGCGCGTTCACCAGCGCAGATGGCAAAGTGGAGGTCGAGGTGCCGGCAACCGCCCTGGCCGCCGAGACAAATTTCTATCTGCAGACCCGCGGCTGGCCGGAACACGGCATTGGGACCCTGGAATACGCCCAGATCAGCTTCCAGCTTTCCGCCCGGAATTCAATCTCCGCTGCCCCAATAACCGTCTTTCATCCGCCCTTCAACATCACCGTGCATTATGACCCTGCCGTTCTGGATGGCCGTCCTCCCCAAATTTTAGGCCTGTATTACTGGGATGAGACCGCAGAGGATTGGGTCAACATAACCGATGACTGCGGCGGGACCCACACCCATGGGCCAGGCTGGCTCTCGATGCCCGTCTGTCATCTGACCGAGTTTGGCCTCTTCGTCGGGGATTCGCCTGTGGAGGTCCTGAATTTCCTGCCCATGATCGTAAAGTAGCCGGGGGTGCGGTGTGTAGAACCTCGGCCATTTTGGCGATACAATGGAGCAGCATCAAAAATCGCAAAGGAAACACCCATGAAATCCTCAATAACAATCCTGGGGTTGCTGCGCCTCCTGCGCTTTGAGCTGCCCTTCGCCGCCGGGGTATGCGTGGTGGCCGGGGAGTTGCTGGCCCTGGGCGCTTGGCCGGGTCAGGGACCGCTGTTCCTGGGGTTTGGGAGTGTCTTCTGCCTTTCGGCGGCGGCCCTGGTGCTGAATGATGTCTTCGACATCGAAACCGACCGGATCAACACCCCTCACCGGCCGATTCCATCCGGGCAGGTGACCCCGCGTGCGGCGGTCTGGTTTTTCATCGCCATCTCGGCCCTCGGCTTCGTCCTGAGCGCCCTGATCCACCTCCAGGCCCTGGCGGTGGCCGTCCCGGTCTGGGGCGTGGGCGTGCTCTACAACTGGCGCGGCAAGCGTATGGGCTTGTGGGGCAACGGGATGGTGGCCCTCTCCGTGGGGATGACCTTCATCTTCGGGGCGATCGCCGTGGGAAGGACATCCGAGTTCATCCTCTGGTACTACGCGGCCATCGCCTTCCTGATTGATCTGGGAGAGGAGATCAGCGCCGACGCGATGGACGCCGAAGGCGACAAACAGGCCGGATCCCGCTCCCTGGCGTTGCGCCTGGGCGGTGAAACGGCTCTGCGGATCGGCGCGGGGATCTTCTTGACCATCGTCATTCTTAGCTGGCTGCCCTTCATGGCCGGCTGGCTGGCGTGGGATTACTGGATCCCCGTGGCCCTGCTGGACGCGGTCCTGATCTACTGCACCATCCGGCTGCTGAACCCGAAGGAGCAAAACCGCCGCTTGGTCATCCGCCTGGTCTACCTGGGCGCGCTGGTCTCCCTGCTGGTGCTGATCGCGATGCGGGTTTTTTGATTGTCAAAACAATGGAAAATATGATCCGGACTCTCCATCATGAAGGCGCAGCTAAACGTTGACCCCATCTCCCCGAGGATGAAAAGTGATGGTGGTCAACCCTATTCTGGTCATCACAAGGAATCCACAGCCAAAGCAAATCTGACCGGTTTCCTCTGAATACATTCGCGCTCAGGGGTCTAAGGGGCTGTCCGCCTCCGCTTCAACCGGCTGTCAATCTTATCCGCGGCCAATTTCCCCGTGATCAGGGCCACCGGGAAACCCGACGGGCTGTAGGTCCACTGTCCCGCCTGAGAGATATCGGGCAGAGGGGTGTTGACCGCATTGGCGATCTTAACCAGCCGGCTTTCAGTGGGCATGAGGTCATTGGTGAAGGCCCAACCGGTGATCGCGCCGTCTGTGCTGCCGGTGCGTTTTTCCATCGTCAGGGGCGTGGCGCTGAAGTGATCCAACACGGAGTCACCCAGGCCGGGATAGATGGATCCCGACAGGGTGTTGAGGATTAACTCGCTGGCAAGGGTTCGGAAGGCCGGATCCCACCCGTGATCATCTATATGCTTCGTCAGGGCATAATCAAACAGCACGCTGATGATTAATCCGGTTTTCCCCTTCGGCGCCAGGGATGGATCGCGAAGCGCTGGAATAGAAATCTCATAAGTCGTCAGCGCAAAAAAGCGCTCCAGCCATTGCTGGATCTCTTCCCACGAGCCGTTTCGGGGGATCGGCCCGGCCTGGCTTTGCCCCTCCCGGCTGGGCGTGTAAAAGAAGTGCCCCGAGGAAACCTCTTCAAAAAACTCTCCCGGAAGATCAGAACAAACATACAGCGTGAAGATGGAATCATTCCCCACCAGGTCCGCAAGCTGATACCGCTTTTCCTCAACCTTGCTGGCCAGGCGCGGGTTGGTCAGGCTGTTAATATCCACCAACCGATAGAGGGTTTTCTGATCCGCCGCCCAGAGCAACTGGTCATAAGCGTACGCTTCACCCCCGGCCGTTGAGAGGGTTTTTCTCTCCGGTTGGATGGCATTCACCCTCGCATGGGTTTTCATTTGCCCCCCCTGATCCTGAATCAACTGGGTCAATGCCTCGGTAAAAACACCCGTCCCCCCCTGTGGATAGTAATAATCCTGATAGAGCGAAAAATAACTCAGGGCAAAATAGGCCGGTGTCGCCGTGAAGAAATGCTGGGCAATGATATCAATCAACTTCTGATTTTGAGTGAATTGCCTCAGATAGGCCTCCACAGGCTGATTTCGGGCGGCAATCCTGGGCGCGGTCAGGGCAAACCTGAACATCCACGGGAAAACCTTTTTGAGAAAGTAATCCCGATCTTCTCTAAAATCCAGGAACAACGGGTTATCAATTCCATATTGAATATCGAGAAAATGCATCATCTTCCGCATGTCCGCAATGATTGCCGAGACCTCCGCGCGGGATTCCGGATAGAGCTGCTGGAGCAGTTGTTCATATTCGGCCAGATTCTGATCCGATTCAACCCGAATGACCCGGTTTTCGATGCCGATGGATATGATGTTTTTGACCAGGTCCATCTCCAGGCCCAGTTTATCCAGCATCGGCAGGAGCACCCCGGCGCTGTCAAAGGCCCGCAACCCGCCATCAAAAATGAAACCATCCCGGTTGAAGGAGTTGACCAGCCCCCCAAACTGGTCCTCTTTTTCCAAAAGAAGGACGGTCCGGCCGGCCCGGGATAAATAGGCGGCTGCTGTTAATCCGGAAGCGCCCCCACCCACGATAATCACATCGTACTTCATTGCGTCCCTTCCAAATAGGGTTCAAGGATCGTCAGGGTTTGATCCCACACAGCCCCCCGGAGCTGTGGTTTGACCGCATACCCGGCTGGCTTCTCTTCAATGGTCTGATTGAAGAATCTGCCGGTGACATCTTCAAGGCCGGGATCAGCCGCCAGAAAATAGATCGCATCCCCGGAAACGCCTGGCGCTTTCATGAACCAGCGCAGGATGTATCGGCTGTACAGGCGATAGAACAAACCGTTGTTCATGCCGATATTGGTTCTCACCGTCCCGGGGTGCATCAGGTTAAAGGTGATCCCCCGGCCCTGCCACTGTTCTGCCAGCGCCATTGCCGTGTGAATCTGGGCAATTTTCGCGGCGCCATAGGCCAGCAACCCGATATAGGGCCGTCTGCGCCAATCGAGATCATCCAACTTCAATCCGCCAAAACGGTGGGCCTCTGAACTGATATAGAGCACCCGGGAGGGCGCCCCCTGCTCGAGGGACCCCAAAAGCAACCGGGTCAAGAGGAATGAAGCCAGATGGATCACGCAGAAGGTCTCCTCGTACCCATCCGGGGTGAGTCTGCGCCGCTTGTTGAAGACGCCGGCATTATTGATCAGGACATCAATTTTGGGATACGCCTCCCGGATGGCCAGCGCTGCCCCACAGACATCGCGCAAGTTCTGAAAATCCGCCAGAAACACCCGGACACTGGCCCCAGATTCATTTATAAGTGCCTGCCGGGCCTGATGGGCTTTCTCCGGATTGCGGCAGACCATCACAATCTCTGCCCCGCCCCGGGCGCATTTCCTGGCGGCCTCAAACCCGATCCCCGCATTTGCCCCGGTGATGACGCAGATTTTGCCATCCATTCTGGCATCCGTTGACTTTTGGGGCAAGAGGCTGTTGCGGATATATTGCAGTTCTTCCGGTAGTTTCATGCCGTTTGTTTCATCCAAATATTCGCTTCATGAAGCGTGGATAGATTTTTTTCATCAGGGGCACATTGACAAAAATATCCCCCCAGAGATCGTAATAATCGCGCTGGTGGATGATGCGGCCATCCGGGCCCAGTTTGAGTTTCGTGCATCCAAAAAGAGACGTGCTGGGAGTCTTGCGAAAGATCGTCACCATCTCCCACTCTATAAAAATCAACTCGACATGGGCCGCAATCGAGGTGATCTTCATGCTGAGGGCTTCACAACGATCCGTCAGCCGGCTGCACATTCTCACAAAGTCTTCCTTGCCTTCTATCCGCTGGATCGTATCTTCAAAGACAATATCTTCATGGTAATAGGGAAAGATATGCGACCAATCCGGCTTCCCCTGCGCATTATAGGTCTTTGACCACAGGTCAAGGACGCGCTCACGGGTGAGCGGTTCCAAGCCATCGCCAATGGAAAGTTGTTTGTCCACAGCCAATCTCAACTCATTTCACCGGTTGTTGAAAAAAAACATGCAAAAGACGAGGATATTATACCAATACTGTCAAGATTTTCTCCCAAGCTTTGGGTGAATTTTGGGACTGTGGAATTGGAAAACTGTCAATGCTGGGAGATCTCAGAACACATTGACTTTATGGCTGCATAATCCGGGGGAAATCGACCACGAATTCCGGCGCATGCCGACCACCGATTCCGGAGGATGTCGACCA
>DAOTUG010000065.1:0-4519 GCA_034437335.1 Anaerolineaceae bacterium | reverse complement strand
CCGGCTGGGGGCTGGGCGATGCTGTGGGGGTGCGGGTCTGGGGGGCGGTGGGAGTTGGGGAGGTTGCTGGTTCCGGCACAACAGGGGCTGCACAGGCCGTCAGGAGGAGGAGCAAGCAGCAGAGGATTCCGAGTCGGAAGCTAATGTGGGGGATCATTGCGTTTCTCATCCTGCTCCGAACAACTTGAGGAGGGTTTGCCAGGCCTGGGGCGTGGCGGGGAGGGCAAACCAGACCCATCCCAAGGTCACGAACACAAAGGTGCTGATGACACCGGTGGCGTGCAACACAGGCTGCAGCCAGGGGGATTTTTCGCAGGCGGCGTTCAACCGCGGTCCGACGAGACTGCTCCAGCGATTGTGGAAGAACAGTCCCAGACCGTGCCAGGCGCCCCAGATGAGGAAATTGCGGGTGACCCCATGCCAGAGGCCGATCACCAGCATGGTGCTCATCTGGGTCAGGAAGATGATCAGCCAGGGAGGGAGTTTGCGCTCCCGGCGCAGGGCCCGGGTGAGGGGGTTGAAAAAATAGGCCCGGAACCATTGTGTCAGACTCATGTGCCAGTTGTTCCAGAAAACGGTCAGGTTGGGCTTCCGGTAGGGATGATTGAAGTTTTCCGGCAGCCGGAACCCCAGAAGGGCTCCGGCGGCGATGGCAATATCAGTGTAGCCGGCAAAATCGAGATAGAGCTGGAAGGCATAGGCGATCAGCAGAATCCACAGCCAACCCGTTGAGGCCACCTGACCGGCATTCAGGGGCGAGAGGGCAAAAAAGGCCAGGGAATCGGCCAGAATGAACTTGCGGAACAACCCGACAGCCAG
The DNA here is from genome assembly GCA_034437335.1 of Anaerolineaceae bacterium. GTDB lineage: Bacteria > Chloroflexota > Anaerolineae > Anaerolineales > Anaerolineaceae > Brevifilum. Next base: position 3,700 of record DAOTUG010000065.1, on the reverse strand, counting down.
GCGTTTTCCGCTGAAGCGCAGCTCTTCCGCGCTGAGGGGATTGGGGTCGTGAAGGTCTTTGCGAAAACGCTGCAGACGGTCCAGGGGACCGGCCAGAAATGCCGGGAAGAAGATCGTATAGACCAGAATTTCTCCCAGTTGGATATCCTTCAAGCGCCCGTTCATCCGGTCTATCAGGGTGTGGATCAGGCGGAAGGCTACATAGGAAAAACCCAGCCAGCCCAGGTCGGAGGCCTTTGCCAGGGCGGGATCCTGGGCGAAGGCGGTCCGCAATCCGATGCTGGTGAAGGTTGAGAGGGTGGGATTCTTGAGCACCAGGAAGACCAGCAGCAGGACCATCAGACCGAGGCCCAGAGCGGTTTCGCCGGGTTTGAGGAACCGCGTCAGAATAACCGTCACCCCGGCGAGGAGGAGCAGGGCCAGGACCACCAGGAAGAATTGCGGCGGTCGGGTGGCGGTGAGGATCCCTTCCAGGCTGAGGAAGCGGGTCAGAGCGATCAGAACGATGACGGCCAGGGAAAGGCCCAGAGCCAGCCAGTTCTCGCGCCGGCGGAATTGCTCCTTGCCAGCGGTCAGGCCCCAGGTCAGAAAAACCAGGCCCAGGGTGGCTGAGGGGAACCAGAAATCCATCTGTCGGATGGGCAGGGCTGGTTGGAGCCAATAGATCGCCAGAATGGAAGCCACCAGCATGGCCCACTGGCGCAACCTTCCTGGAAACGTAAGGCGGATGATCAGCGCGACGGCAACCAGGATCAGTAAGTTTGTCAAAAGCATGGTCTAGAATCCCTGATAAATCCATAGGGGCCCGCGGTCAGCGCTGAAGATCACCAGCAGGGTGATCAGCAGGCAGAGGAGCAAGGCCCACAAGTTTTCCTTTGTGAAAACGTGTTTTTTCAGCCAGCGCATAGGGCTCCTTTCCGATCTACTCGTACCCGCAGAGGCGCCATTCGCCGCCCTCTTCAACCACGAGGAAGGTCCGTCCGGTGAGGGGTAATTCCCGGGCTTCACCCTGGTAGGTGGCAGAAATCGCGCCTGAACAGGTGACATAGGCGATTCCCTCTTCCTGGCTGACCGTTTCGCAGGAAACATCCACCAGCTCGGTTTCCACGGAGACAAAGCTGTCCAGCTCGAGAAGGGCCTGGTTTTCCCAGTCGGCGCAGGAAAGGTTGATCAGACGGTCCTGGTCTTTTTCCACCAGGGCCTGGTGGTAAAGCTCCACGGTCTGGGCGGGGGCGTCTCCGCCCCCTGCGCAGGCGCTTAATAGGAGCACGCTCAGGAGTGTGACGAAGATAACGCGGGTTAAAAGTTTGTTTTGCATTGAATGATCCTCCACTAGGATGCTGTTGTTTTAGGGAAAAGTCCACATCAGTTCGCTGATGGTGATGAATCCTTCGGAAGTGATGGCCAGGGATTCCTCAAAGGTTTCGAATAATCCGGAGGTCAGATTCATCTGGCGAAGGTGTACCTGATATCCTGTTTCGATGTTGAGGGTGGATGCCAGCAATAAGGAGCCGCCATCAGCGCTCCAGTGCACGCTGGGATTCAGGCCTGGAAAGGCGAAGTATTCCAGGAAACTCATGGTGTTGGCATCCACAACGAAGATGCGCGTATCGGATGATTTTCCGGAATAGTCGCTGCGGGTGGCCGTCAGCACTGCCAGCCGCTGGCTGAAGGGGTCCCAGGCCAAATCCAACAGGCGGTTGCCGGGAAGATAGACAAAATCCTGCAGAGACTGGTCGGTGGTACGGCGGTAGAGGACGATCATGTCCTCTTCGGTGGTCTCAGCCCAGGCATAGCGCTGGCCGTCGGGGGAAACGACCACCTGGTTTGCTTCGACAAAAAGTTCTGCAGACCCGGCATGACCCTGCCAGAGGGTGTTGTCCACACAACCGCTTTCCGGTGGGCATTGGCCCTGGTACCAGTAGAAGACGGAGCTGCTGACCGGTTTGAGGATACCGGTGATGGGGCCTGAGGCAATGGTTTGCCATGTTTCCCCGGGGAGATCTACCAGCCAGAGTGTGTTGGCGTTCTTCTCGGCGGTGAGGACAAGGAGCTGGGTGCCGTTGGACAGCCAGAACGCGCTGGCGTTTCGGGGTGAGAGGGCCAGGGACTCGGTGATCTGTTCTGTTTCGCCATTCAGGCTGGCGAGATACAGATGGCTGCCCTGGCTGACAAGGAGTTCTGTGCCTGTGGGGCTGATGTCTTCCAAACGATAACCGGATTCGAGCAGGCGGAAAAAGGATTGGTTGGTTGGGATGTAAGCAAAGACTCCCGCGCTTTGATAGGCGTCTCCGCTGCGTTGGTCCATGGAAAAGAAAATGCCGGTTTCATTGGGGGGCAGCGGGGGTGCGGCTGGTTCGGGGGACATAAGAATGGGGAGAAAGTCCATGGCTTCCTGGGTTACAGCCGGGGTTTCCGGGGCGTTGCTGGGAGTTTGATCTCTCACACCGCGCCAGACGGCATCCAGCGTCTGGAGGGCTGTGAAGCTGCGCACCGACCAGGCTTCGTAGCTGATATGAAACCCATCCCGATCCGGGTCAATCCCGTGGTTGGGCAGGGGTTGAACTGCCCGCCAGAAGTTCCACAGGGGAAGATGGTATTCATAGGCCAATCGCGCGGTGGCGAGGTTGATACGATGGTCGCCTTCCACGTTGTCCGCTTTGGTGGAAAGGATGGGCACAACGCCCCTCTCGATGTAAAAATCCAGAATTTGGCGCATATATTCTTCATAGCGTTCCACTGTGCGCCCTTCCCACCAAACCTCCAGACTGATGATCACAAAACTGGGTCGGTGGATGCGGTATTCGCAGGCGATGGGGGATTCGCCCGGTTGGCAGGCTTCGGGGTCTGCCCACAGGGGGGAGAGGACAGCGGCGGCGTTGAATCCGCCCCGCACGCCCTGACCATCCCGGTTGAAGGACCCTGCAAAGTGGGAGATGGTTTCCTGCAGATAGCTCTGGTTTTCGGTCAGGGTGTACCGGTCAGGCTGATCGTAGATGCCCATCAGGACTTCTTTGATGGCCTGGCAGTCGCCAACCTTTGAGAAATGGGTTGGGTCGTTTCCCAGACTGAGGCCGTGCTGATAGATGGCCATTTCCCGCCCGGTCAGCTCCGGGATAACGGGCCATTCGCGCCATTGTTCCGGTGGAAGGCGCGTTTCCACGATGGGGGTGGCCGTGGGCTGGGGAGTGGTTTCCGGATCTTCTGTGCTGGTGGATTCCACAACCTCTGGGGGTGTGGTTTCAGCCGGAGCCGTTACCGGAGTCTCTGGCGTTTCATCAAGGGAACCGGGGTCTGCCGCGATTGTGGTGCTGCTGGGAAGGGCCTCATCCGATGCGTTTGAATTTGGTTTTTGACAGGCGGTCAGAAGAAGTATACTTATAATGATGCTTGCGACCACTCGATAGAACCAAGATGTTCGCATGGGTATTCCTTTCAAAGATCACTGGCCATGGGATATGACTGTGGTAAGCTGGGCCAGGGATTGTATTTGTATATTCAGACAAATTTAGTCCGTATCAAGCCTTGATTATAACACGTTCTCTTTGTGGGGTGTTTTCAGGTTTGACCGGTGTCAAGGCAAAGTTAAAATGTCCTACTCCCTAGCAAAGTAGAAATGTCCTATCAGGGAGTAGGCACTGGTTGTCCATTGATCTTTTTCCCATAGGTACGCCAGGGGTGATCTTTGGCTGGTCTATAT
>DAOTUG010000064.1:0-30315 GCA_034437335.1 Anaerolineaceae bacterium | reverse complement strand
TCCACATCCAGGCCCAGGAGCGAGGCGATATGATAGGCAAAGAGCTGCAGGGGGATGCTCGTGATGACGGGGCTGAGCAGCCAGGGGGTATCCGGCACCCACAGGATATGCTCGGTCAGGTCTCTGATGCGCGTGTCGCCGTCCGTCGCCAGTGCGATCACCTCCCCGCCCCGGGCTTTGGCCTGCTCGATCTGGCTGATCATCTTGTCATACCAGGGATCATCGGGGGCCAGGGCCACCACCGGCATCCGCTCATCAATCAGGGCGATGGGCCCGTGCTTCATCTCCCCGGCCGGGTAAGCCTCCGCATGGATATACGAAATCTCCTTCAGCTTCAGGGCGCCTTCATAGGCAATCGGCATCTGAATCCCCCGGCCCAGATAGAGCATGTGTTGAAAATCCTTAAACTTTCTGGCCAGAGCCAGGGTGTCTTCCTCCCGCTCCAAGCACTCTCCCACCAGGGCCGGAATGCCCATCAGGTCACTCACCAGCCGGAAACGCTGGCTCGCATCAATCACCCCCCGCAGGTCCGCCAGATAGACCGCCAGCATATACAAGTCCACCAGGGGGGCCGTGAAAGCCTTGGTTGATGCCACCCCAATCTCCGGCCCGACCTGCATGGAGATACATCCATCGGCGACGCGCATGGCCTGGGAGCCAATGGCATTCACATTGGACCACAGCAGGGCTCCCTTTGCGCGCCCTTCCTCCATGGCCGCCAGGGTGTCGGCCGTCTCGCCGGATTGGCTGATGGCCAGGACCACGGTGTTCTCATCCACCAGGGGGTCCGCATAGCGGAATTCCGAGGCAATCGCCACTTCCACAGGCACCCTCGCAATCCGCTCGATCAGGATCTTGCCCACCATACCGGCATGGGCCGCCGTGCCGCAGGCGGTGATGATCACCTTCTGAATCTCCCGGGCTTTCTCAGGGGGCAGGTTCAACTTATGTAAAGTGATCTCCCCTTCCTCAAAATCCACCCGTCCGGCCAGGGTATCCGTCAGGGAGCGGACCTGCTCGTGGATCTCCTTTTGCATGAAATGGCGGTATTCGCCCTTTTCAGCCGCCACCGGGTCCCAGGCGATGTTCTGGACCGTGTGCTTCACCGGGTTTCCCTCAATGTCTGACAGAGCAATAGAATCCCGGGTGATGACCGCCATCTGGTGAGTCTCGAGGAAAACCGCCCGGCGGGTATGCTCCAGGATGGCCGGCAGATCCGAAGCCACGAAGTTCTCCCCCTCCCCCAGACCAATAACCACCCCGCCGGCGTTTCCCATCCGGGCGGCCACGATCTTGTCCGGCTCCCTGGAGGACAGGACCACAATCCCATGCGCGCCCTTCAGAATCTGCAGGGTTTTCCGGACCGCCTCAGCCAGCGCTCCCCCCTGGGCATAGAATTTCTCCACCAGGTGCACGATGGTTTCGGTGTCCGTGTCGGAATTGAAGACAGTCCCTTCGGCCGTCAGCTCCTCCCGCAAAGAAAGGTAATTCTCCACAATGCCGTTATGCACCACCACAACATCACCGGTGGCCCCGATGTGGGGATGGGCGTTGCGTGCGTTCGGTTCCCCGTGGGTGGCCCAGCGGGTATGGCCAATACCAATCCGCCCGTGCAGGGGCGTATCCCGGACGAGGGATTCCAGATGGCTCAGCTTACCGGCATCCCGGCGGATTTCAATCTGCCCATCCTCCAATACGGCCACCCCGGCGGAGTCATACCCCCGGTATTCCAGTCGTTTCAAACCGGACAGGATGATCGGAGTGGCATCTTTTTCACCAATATAACCAACAATACCGCACATAACGTTTTCCTCCAGGTCTCATCACACGCCGGGAAGGCAGCGTACCGATCCCGGGCATGCGCGTGATCAGAATTCAGACAGCAACAGGGTCAATTGCATAGGGATTGAACAGGGGGGGCAACTACAGAAGTAGCGGGAGGCATCCGCCGATCTCTCGATTTTCCTGGGTTTTCACCAGTTAACCCTGATTCGCATCAGGGAACCTCCATCCTCGTCACCGGATCCCGAGGGGATCCGGCCAGGCGCTTTGGTCCCCGGTTTTTTGGTCTCACAACCTCCTTTCCAAGGTATGATTAGTGACGTGAGACCATTATACCGTATTCCTGAAAACTGGTTGGTGACCCTATGAACACATCTGAATCGCGCCCCCTGCAGAGCAAACTCACCTTCATCCTCCTGCAAATTGTCATCGTCCTCCTGGCGGTCGCCGTGGGTTTCTTCAGCCACCGGTTCATCGCGCAATATCGGGGTGAATTGGGCCTGCTGCGCCAGGCCAGGGAGATCCTCCTGAACAACACCATTCTGGAGCTTCCCCCCGAACCGAACCTGGAATATGGCATGATCCGGGGCATGCTGGAAGCCGTCGGAGATCCCTACACCTTTTTCGTTGAACCAGCGGTGCATGAAATTCAATCTGACCAATTGACGGGCAGCTTCGGCGGCGTGGGGGTCCGCCTGGAACGGGATACGGACAGCAACTGGCGCCTGTATCCCCTGCCGGATTCCCCGGCAATGGCCGCCGGGGTGGCCGACGGCGACCTTCTCCTGCAGGTGGAGAATCTGGAGATCACCTCCGACTTGGAAGAAACCACCATCCTGGCCGCGATTCGGGGAGAAGAAGGCCGGCCCGTTTCCCTGACGGTTCTGCGGGACGGCCAGATCCTGCAGTTCACAATCAAACGGCAGTCCGTGCCCCTGCCCTCCGTGACATGGAATCTGGTGGCCGAAGCGCCGGACATCGGTCTGGTGCAGATTCACACCATTGCCAGCACCACCGCAGAGGAAATCGAGAACGCGCTCAACGCGTTGCAGGAAGCCGGCGCAACAGCCTTCATCCTGGACTTCCGAAACAACGGCGGCGGCCTGGTGGAAGCGGGGATTGACATTGCCGAATTGTTCCTCGAAGAGGGCATTCTCCTCGAACGACAGTTCAAGGGCCAGGACGTGGAAACGTTCACCGTGGAAGAACCTGGCCCCTTTCCGGGGATTCCCCTGGTGGTGCTGGTGAATGGGCGAACAGCCAGTTCCGCCGAAATAATCACCGGGGCTCTCCAGGTCCATGGACGGGCCCTCCTCATCGGCAGTCCAACCTTCGGGAAGACCACCATCCAATATGTGTTTGACCTGCAGGACGGATCCAGCCTTCATGTCACCAGCGGCGCTTGGTGGATTCCCGGGCAGACTTTCCCCCTGGCCCCGGATATTTCCGTCGGTGAAGACCTCACCGGGGTAGAAAGCCTCCAGGCAGCCATCGAGGCCCTTTCCACGCCTGACGGGCAATGATCCCTTCCTATCGTCTCCAGCTCCTCACTGCGGACTGAAAAAAGCCTCCTTGAGGCGCGTCAGGTCCTCGGGATGATCCACATCCAGCATGTCCCGGCCCTCCATCCAGGGAATCCATTCCACCGGGAAGCGACGGAACAACCCGCGGCCGCCCCGGTCCCCGGCGACCTGGGCCAGGGCGGGGAAGGCCTCCCGACTGAAAAGGACCGGGTTTCCCCGCTGCCCGTGCACCACGGGTGCGCAGACGGGCGCCAGGGTCTCCCAAAAGCGCTGGAGCAGGCTGTGGATCAGCATAGGGGAAATCTGGGGCTGATCCCCCAGTAAAAACATCACCCCCAGGCATTTCTCCGGTAGGGAGGAGAGGCCGGCATTGAGGGAAGTAGATTGCCCATCCCCCCAATTCGGATTATGCACCAGCCGCACCGGCAGCCCCGACAGCGCCGTCTCAATGGGTCCTCGGTGGGCCCCAGTGACCACATAGAGGGGCTCCAGCCCCCCCAGGAGGGCTTTAAGGGCCGCCTGCCGTATGAAGGGTATCCCCTCCCACAATAAGAGCTGCTTGGGCCTCCCTAAGCGCGCACTCCCACCCGCAGCCAAAATCACCCCCGGGATCCGTGCGAAGGCGCACCGGACCGGGCCCTCATCCCCCGAATGGCGAATGGAACCGATCAGCACCCGATCATAGCGATCCAGCAGCCTCCGGGCGATGTGTCCTCCCTGGGCCGTAAGAGCAGCGCTTTCCGCCTGGTTCAGGAACAGGGACCTGCGGCTGCCGTCCGGGATCCCCTGCAAGCCGCCTTTTGGATGACCCAGGACGCGGGTCAGGCCCTCCACAGCAATCGGTGCACCCACCGCCCCGCCGGACAGGTCGGAAAATCTGTCTGGGCGATGGACAACCCCCTCTGTGAGGGGTTTGCCCAGCCCCCCCAACCCCGCCATCACCACCACCCGGTCCACCCAGGGCGGGATGACCGGTTCATGGCCTGCAGGGGCCTTGAGGGGTCGCTGCCGGGCCCCATCCGCCTCGATCAGCAGAGGAATTCCCCGATCCGCCAAGGACCCGCGCAGACGCACCAGGGCATCCGGGGGAAGCGCTGTCAACCGCCCGGCCCCGTCCTCCGGGCCCGTGACGAGGGTCACGCTGTCGGCCGCCAGTTGCACCCCATCCGGATTATCTTCAAGCTGCAGGATGTGGTGCCGGTCGGCGCATTTCGCCTGCCAGGCGCCCAGATGGGTGGTGGTTGTCAGACAAACAGGGGGGTCCAGTTCCCGGGCCAAGGTAAACAGGCAGGCAGTCTTTCCCCCGGCCCCCACCATGGCCAGGGATTCTCCCCGCGCCAGCGCCAGGGCCCGGCGGATCTCCATGGTCTAATCCCACAAGCCCTGGCGGATCGCGGGGGCATGCAGGAGCGCTTCCAGAACGCCCCCGCCAATCGCCAGGGCCTTATCAGAAACAAATCGGCAGCGAAAGCTTTCCGGCCGCGGATCAACATCCCCCACCTTGGTCCCCTTCCGGACGAGGAGACCATCATGGATCAACCCCCGCAGGAGGCCGCCAAAAGGGGCCTTAACCACAACACCCCCCACGGAAAGAATGGGGGTCCCCGCCGCGACAACAGATCCAATCTCGACAAACGTTTCCACCCGGCCCTCCCGGGGAGCGTGCAAAACCCTTTCCTCCCGATAGGCTCCCACCTGGCCGGGAACGCCGGTATCCTCCGCGGGGCTGCCCTCCCGGACCACCCGGCCCAGGAAGTGGCCTCGATTGGTCTCAATGGCGACGTGGCAGTTTTCGCCAGCGGTGAAACCAGGCCCCAACCCCACCACGATGCCGGCGATGTCCAGGGAGGTCTCAGGGGGTTTCTTTCGCATCCGAGCGTCCACCAGCGCCAGGGGAGGCAGAGCCTCCCCCACCCGCATGTCCGGATCCACCAACAGGGGGATCTCACCCGAATCCCAGCAAGCTCTCACCCCATCAGTCGCGCGCACCAGGCGACCCGTGACTTCCTCGATCCGGGTCACCCCGTCATACACTGCCTGTGCAAAGGAGACCGTGCGCCGGACGGCCAGGGGCTGCGGACGTTCCAGCATCAGGGTGCGGAGACCTGCCCGATGCAGCCGAAGGGCTGCTCCGCTGGCAAGATCGCCCCCGCCCCGGATAAGCACATACGATCTCACGCGATCTTTCCCAAACCCCGCAGGATCCGCTCCGGCGTCAGGGGAAATTCATGGAACCAGACCCCGGTGGCATCATGGAGCGCGGCTGTGATGGCGGGAGCCAGGGGCATGAAGGGCATTTCCCCCATACCACGGGCGCCATAAGGGCCAATTGGATCGGGATATTCCAGAATGATGGCTTCCACGGTATCAGGAATGTCCAGGATGGTCGGTATCAAATAATTGGACAGCATGTCGGTCAGGACACGGCCGTCTCTCTGAATAAAATTCTCCATCAAGGCGTACCCAGCCGCCTGAACCACCGCGCCCTCAACCTGCCCCTGGACCTGCTGGGGGTTGACCGCCTTGCCGACATCATTCGCGCAATAGACCTTCAACAGGTGAATATCCCCAGTTTCCGTGTCCACTTCCAGTTCCACCACCTCGGCCACATAGCCGTAGGCAAAATTGGGCTCGGATTTTCCTGTCTGGGGATCGAACGGTGTGGTCGCAGGGGGGCGGTAGACATACTCAGCCACAGCCGGGCGTTCTTCCCGCCGCCACTGCTTCAGGGCTTCCTCGGCTGCGCCACGGATGGCATTCCCGGACATGAAGGTCATCCGGGAGGCAGACGCGCTGCCGGAATTACCGGTCTGGGCAGTATCCGAGACGATCAGCTCAATGATCTCCAAGGGAACATCCAGGGCCTCGGCCGCGAATTGCTTGAATACGGTGTGCGCCCCCTGGCCGACATCCGCGCCCGCATGATGCAAGACCACCCGCTCAATCTCCGATTTCCCATGCAGTTTAAGGATAGCGGTGCAGGCCTCCGGCGCGCCGAAGGAAAAGCCGACATTCTTGAAAGCGCAGGCCAGGCCGCGGCCCCGCTTGAGGGCCTTCGAATCCGCCAGAGCCGGGGGTTTCTGCCAGGCATCCCCCGACTCCTTCCAGCCGGCTCTTGTGGCGCAAGCCCGGGTCACCGGTTTGATCGTCACGCCAGGGGGCGGGGGAGTGCCCACAGAAAGCACCGACTCGTCTGTGATCATATTCCGGAGGCGAAGGTCCACGGGGTCCATCTCCAGGGCCTCAGCCAGCCGGTTGACCTGGGTTTCGGCAGCGAAGGCCCCCTGGGGTCCACCAAAGCCCCGGAAGGCCCCGCCGGGTACGTTGTTGGTGTAGACAGCGTAGCTGTTCACCCGCACATTGGGGATCTCATAGGGGCCGGTGCACATCAGGGTGGCATTTCCCAGCACCTTGGTGGAGGTGTAGGCATACGCCCCGCCATCAGCATAAACATCCACATCCGCGGCCAGGATTGAACCCTCCCGTGTGGCGCCCCACCGGGCAATGATCTTGTAGGCATGGCGTTTGTGATGGCCGATGATGGACTCCTCACGGCTCCAGATAATCTTAATCGGACGGTCAATGCCGCGTTCATGCAGCCGCATCACCGCCAGAGCCAAAACAATCTGCACAGACATATCCTCCCGGCCGCCAAAGGCGCCCCCAATCGCCGGGTAGATGACCCGGATCTTCTCCCGGGGCACGTCCAGGGCATGGGCAATCTGCTCCTGGTCTTCATGTGTCCACTGCCCTGCCACCAGAATTGTGATGCGACCTTCCTCATCCAGGTATCCCAGGCCCGCTTCGGGCTGGAGATAGGCATGCTCCTGCACGGGGGTGCGATACTCCCCTTCAATCACCACATCACAGTCCGCAAAAGCCGCCGCCACATCGCCCCTTCGGATGCGGTACTGACAGAAGACATTGCTGTCCCGGTCCGGATGCAGCAAAACGGCATCCTCCGCCAAGGCAGCCTCCAGGGTGTCTACCACCGGCAAATCCGCATAGGTGACTTCAATCAAACGACGGGCCTGGTCGGCGATGGCCTCCGTCTCCGCCACAACAACAGCGATCTGGTCCCCGACAAAACGGACCCGGTCGGCGTGGGGTTTAGCGGATCCCGGTCCGCAAAGGACGGGCTGGTCTGGCATGATCAGTCCATATTCGTTCACCGGCACATCCGCCGCCGTGAACACAGCCGCCACCCCTTCCAGGGCTTCCGCCCTCTGGGTGTCCACAGATTCGATGACGGCATGAGGCCGATCAGCGAATAAGATCTTCATATAAAGCTGATTGGGACGGTTGATATCACCGGGATATTGAGTCTCTCCGGTCACCTTGCCCCGGGCATCCACCCGGATCACTGATTTTCCTACAGCAGCCATGCTGTTTCCTTTCTCCTACTCCGCATCCACCGATAAGCTGGATTGGCTGGCATGTTCGATGGCCTCAACGATTTTGTAATAGCCCGTACAGCGGCAGAGATTGCCGGTGATGGCCTGGCGGATCTCCGCTTGGGTGGGGGACTGGCGCTCCTCAAGCAGTTTCACCGCTGACATGATGAAGCCCGGGGTGCAATAGCCGCACTGCACGGCCCCGTGCTCGATGAAGGCGTCCTGCACAGGATGAAGGGTGTTCCCTTCGGCCAGACCTTCCACGGTGATGATCTCCGCGCCATGGGCGCGAGGCGCGGGAACAAGGCAGCTCATCACCGCCCGACCGTCCAGAAACACCGTGCAAGCGCCGCACTCCCCTTCCGCACAGCCTTCCTTGGTGCCGGTCAAACCCGCTTCTTCCCGAATCAGCCGCAGGAGGGTTTTGTCGAACCCGGATGTGAAGCGATAATCCTTCCCATTGATCCGGGTGCGAATCGTTTTACCGTCCCAGGGCGTTGGGGGCTGGTCCACCTGCAAGGATTTCCCCATCAGCAGCACCGGCGTTTCGGGCACCTGGCCCTTATCCACGCCGTCCCGCAGGGAACGCAAAGCCCTATTCGTGATCACCCCCAGCATATAATCGCGGTAGGCTGCCGAACCCCGCACATCGGAGATCGGCCTGGCCGCCCCGGCGCTCAGCTCGCCAGCTTGCGCGATGACCTCATCGGAAAGGGTCTTCCCTGCCAGATACTCCTCCGCTTCCCGGGCATGGATGATCGTGGGTGCAGCCGCGCCCAGGGTGATGGCCGCTGTGTCAATCTCTGCGCCATCCATGGTCAAAACAACGCTCACGTTGATGACCGCAATGGCCTGGGCTCTGCGGAGGGCCGTCTTGATGAAACAGGAAGGCTGATGCGCTCCCGGGGCCTCAAAGAAGATATCGGTGATCATCTCATCCGGCGCCAGAACGGTCTTGCGGACGCCGGTGTAGAATTCCGACAGGGACACAGTCCGCTCTCCCTTAGCGGAATGCAAAACAAGCCGGGCGTTCAGGGCCATCAAGGGGCTGATGGTATCATTGGCCGGGGAAGCGGTGACGAGGTTGCCCGCCAGGGTGCCACGATTGCGGATCTGGGGGGATCCGACCTCCCAGCAGGCCTGGGAGAGGGCAAAGGCTTTCTCCCGGATCAGATTTGAGGCCAGAATGTGATTGTGAGTCACCAGCGGTCCGATATGGATCTTCCCTTCCGTATCTTCACCAATCTGATCCAGGCCTGGGATTTGGGTGATATCAATGAGGGTTTCAATGCCTTCCCGGACATTCCGCTCCATTTCGAGGATCAAGTCGGTACCCCCAGCGATGATACGGGCCGCTGAACCGCCTTCAGCAAGGGCCGAAAGCGCTTCGTCTACAGATGCCGCCAGAATATAGTTTTTCCACATACGATTAATCTCCATGTGATTGATAGGAATAGCCAGTCCCCTTGCCTGCGTGGCGTCTGGCTGTGATTTCTGCCATGATGCTCAATGCAATTTCATCCGGAGTCTCAGCCCGAATGTCCAGCCCAATGGGGGACTTGATCATCCGGATTGCCTCCTCAGAAACTCCTGCTTCCCTAAGCTTCTCCCGGCAGTGAGCCCATCGCTTCCGGGAACCGATCAGGCCGATATAGGCTGGTTGGGTCTCCAACAAGGCCGGCAGGCCTTCTATGTCCACCTCGACGCCCCGGGTGACCAGGACAAAAAAGGTTCTCGCGTCAATGCGGATCTCTTCCGGGATGTGGCTCATCGGCATCGGCAGATACCCGTCAGCATCCGGGACTAATTCGGGCGTGCAGAGGGATTTCCGGTCATCCGATACGACCACACGATAGCCCAGCCAGGAGGCCAGGTGGACCACAGAGCGACCCACATGCCCCGCGCCGACAACCACCACAGTGGGAGGTTGGAGATAAGGCTCCACATACACCGAGACCGACCCGCCGCAGACCCCCGCATCCCCCCGGGCGACATCCACCATATCATAGGTCAAAAAGCGCGTCTCGCCATCCACCAGAGATTCCAGAGCTTCAGCACGCACCCGCTCTTCCACCTCGCCCCCGCCCACTGTGCCGCGGATTTGCCCATCAGCAAAAACCAACATCTTTGTCCCTGCGTGCCGCGGGACGGACCCGACGGTGTGAACCACCGTGCAGAGAGCAACCGGCCGGCCGGATTCGAGCGATGCCCTGAGGATCTCCAGAATCTCCATTTTCAATCCTCCAGCAAACTCAACACAACCGGCAGAAGCTGCTTCTTACGGGAGACAACGCCCTCCGCCAGAAGCGTCCCATCCGTCAGGGGACGGTAGGGCAGTTCATCCAGCACCACCGGCGCATCTACCATCAAGAGTCGGCTGTCACCCTGGACAACATCCGTCACCATCAACATCGCAAAATCGAGGCTGCGGCGTTCCCGCAGGTCCTGCAGGGCGTCCCGCAAGGGGTCCAGATAATCATTGATCTCATACAGGTCAGATACCTCCGCCTGGGCGATGGCAAAGCGATTCGTCCCGGACTCATACTGCTTCATGTCGGTTGTGACCACATCCTGGGGGTCCCGGCTGATGAGACCGGCGCCGGCATTCAGCACCTTCTCCCCGAAGGACTGAATGGTCTCCTCGGCCAGGGAGGTGCCCCAAACAAAAGCCCACCGGGCCAGACGCTCCGCGGCCAGATGATCCCGCTGGGTTGTGGTCGGGGAGGACATCACCAGGGTGTCCGAGAGGAGACCGGCCAGCATCAGCCCCGCAATTTCCGGGGGTGCGCTCAGACCGGCATCTTCGATCAGCTCAGAAACCAGGGTGCTGGTGCTGCCCACCACATCCACAGTGAACCGAATCGGTTCATGGGTGGTTGGGTTCCCCAGCCGGTGATGGTCCAGAATCTCAATCAACTCCGCTTCGTTCAGGGAGCTCAGGGCCTGCTGGGGTTCATTGTGGTCCACCAGGATGATCTTCAACCGGGGAGGATGCAGCAAATCCCGCTGGCGGCAGATCCCCAGGTAGCGCTGATTCTCATCCAGCACCCAGAATTCATCCACCTCATCCCGCAGCAAGCGGTTGATCACATCGCGGATGCGGGTGGAGGCCGTGTACCGCGCCACATCCGTCTCGGCGGCTTCCCTGCAGGGGATATCCAGCAGGTCCGCCAGGGTCATCTCTTTGTATCGGGGGTTGGGCCCCATGTGGCGACTGAGGAAATTGAACAGCGATTTGCCCGTGATCAGGCCGTAGGGGGTGCCATCCGGATTGACCACCGGCGCCACGCCGCCGGTGCGACTGAGGATGGCCCAGGCCTGGTGTAAGGGCTTTTCCGGTGTGACGGTGTCCAGGCGGCGCATTACGGATTCAAAACGGGGGGAGGCATCATTCAGCAGCATGGGCGCGTCCAGCTCCAGAGTGCGCAGGACCCAGGCTGTCTGCCGGTTAATGGCGCCAGCCCGGGCCGCAGTGGCCGCAATCCCGTCCCGCTCCTTGAGGAGCCAGGCGTATCCCAAGGCAGAGGCGATGGCATCCGTATCCGGATTGACATGGCCGATCACGTATACCTGGACAGAACTTCGCATTTCGGGCGTATTAGGATTTTTCGCGATTCTCACAAACGCTCCTATTCTGTGGTTTGCAATCCTTTCAAAGACCGCCAGATTGTCTCCGGAAGGGCCGGATTCTTGTGCAGGCTGACTCCGCAGGCGTCCACAATGGCGTTTCCCACCGCCGGAGCAACCCCATCCAGGGGAAT
This sequence comes from Anaerolineaceae bacterium, assembly GCA_034437335.1. Lineage (GTDB taxonomy): Bacteria > Chloroflexota > Anaerolineae > Anaerolineales > Anaerolineaceae > Brevifilum. Next base: position 18,855 of record DAOTUG010000064.1, on the reverse strand, counting down.
TTCCGCAACGGCTTTCGCGCCAAAGGGGTGTGAAGGCTCATAGGTCTCCACGAAGATCGTCGTCATTTCTGGCATTTCATCCGCCCTGAAAATATGATAATCCACCAGATCCCGCTCTCGAGCCCGTCCCTTGGCATCGTAGACCATTTCCTCGCTGACGGCGTATCCCAGAGACTGGGCCATTCCGCCCTCAATCTGCCCTGAGGCCGTTACGGGGTTGATGATCACCCCGGAATCCACCGCCATGACCAGATGGTCCACAGTGACCATTCCCGTATCCGTATCCACCGTCACTTCCGCAAATTGGGCGGCAAAGGGCGGCGGGGAAACGGGGGACATGTGGGATGCAACGGCCATAATCTGTTCCTGGTCACTGTGATGCAGGGCATCCAGGGCAATCTCGGTGAAGGAAATGGTTTCTCCTGTGGCCGCTGCAGCCATGCGGTCCTGCAATTGAATAGCCTCCGGTGCCACCGCAAGGCCCTGATCAGCAAACAAACGAGCTGCTCGTTCTCGAATGCGCTCAGCCACCTGCCGGGCCGCCTTCACCACCGCCGCGCCGGAGATATACGTCGTGCTGGACGCGTAGGCCCCCTTGTCAAAGGGGGTGAAATCTGTATCCGAGGAATAGACAATCATGTCTTCCAGGGGAACACCCAATACTTCCGCAGCCATCTGGGCCAGGACAGTATCCGAACCGGTGCCCAGATCGGTGGCGCCGACCAGCAGGTTGAAGGAGCCATCATCGTTCATTTTGATGCTCGCGCCGCCCATATCCAGGTAGGGAATGGCGGTGCCCTGCATCACCAGGGCCACCCCAATGCCCTTGCGCAAATGGGGCTTACCCGGAACCTGATGCCAGTCTGGATTATTGTATTTTTGGTCCCAGCCAATAGCCGCCCGGCCCTGACGCACGCAGGATTCCAGGCCGATGGTGTAGATTGTCTCCGGTTTGGGCTCCCGGCCTTCACTCCAGACCTTGCTGAAGGGATGAATCTCGCCGGCGTGAAGGGCGTTCTTGAGACGGAAGGCAATCGGGTCCAGACCCATCTCCCGAGCAATAGTCTCCATATGCCGTTCCACGGGCCAGAAACCCTGAGGCACGCCATAGCCCCGGTAGGCGCCGGAGGGAGGCGTGTTGGTGTACACCACATCGGCGTAAAAGCGAATATTGGGCTCCTGACGATAGGGTTCGTCGCCAACATACAGAGCCATGGCCTTGTGCCCGGTGTTTCCGGCCACTGTCAGGGCATGACAGCCATAGGCTCCGGTGTCGCTCAGGCAGTACATCGCATTGGCAGTGATGGTGCCGTCCGTCTTGACCCCGGTTTTCATGCGAATTCGCATGGGGTGGCGGGAGCGGGAAGCGATGAACTCCTCCTCCCGGCTCATCTCATAAATCACCGGCTTTCCGGTGGCAATGGTCAAGTGCGCAGCCACATCCTCCACCAGCACCTCCTGCTTGCCGCCAAACCCGCCGCCGATGCGGGGTTTGATCACCCGAATGCGTTTGATCGGCAAATTGAGCACCGGAGCAAGCTGTCGCCGCACATGAAAAGGAACCTGGGTGCTTGTCCGTATGACCAGACGGTCATCCGCGTCCCAATAGGTCACCACCACATGGGGTTCAATATGGGCCTGCTGGACCTTGGGGACGATATATTCCGCTTCAAAGATGCGATCCGCCTCCGTAAAGCCCTCTTCCACATTGCCAATATCAATGCTGATTTTCGCCGCCAAATTCTTTTCCGGGTCCGAGGCATCAAAATGGACATACTCCGGTTCATCGTGGATCACCGGCGCGCCTTCCGCCATCGCCTCCTGTGGATCAATGATGGGCGGCAGAACCTCGTAAGTCACATCAATCAGCTCCAGAGCCGCCTCAGCAATCTCCGCGGTTTCCGCGGCCACCAGGGCCACCCGGTCTCCCACAAAGCGGACCTTGTGGTCGAGGGAAAAGCTGTCCAGTGGTCCCGGAATGGGGTCCGACTGTCCGGCGGTGGAATAAACCACCCGGGGAAGGTCCTTCCATGTCAGAACAGCGGCCACCCCGGGCAGGGCCTCCGCTGCGGAGGTATCAATGGACGTGATCTCCGCATGGGCATAGGGGCTGCGCAGCACCCGGGCCACTAGCATATCCCGTTTCTCAAAATCCGCCGTGAAGGCCGGCTTGCCCTGCACCAGCTTGACAGCATCCACCTTAGGTTCGGGGTGTCCCACCGTCTGCAAGGAGGACTCCTTCTCCACAATCTTCAGCTTGGGCATCACCCCGGTCAGCAGATCTGTGCCTCCGCCAGCGGTTGGGGGCCTGCCCCCATCAGGGAGTTCCTTGTCTCCCAGGCTGTCGGTCACGTCAATCGGCCCATACACCGGGGGGACCCGTTCTCCCCGCAAAATGGCTGCCGCGCGGAGTACCGCCTGGACCGGCTTCACATACGCCGTACAGCGGCACAGCACTCCGGAAAGGGCATCCCGCACCTCGCCCTCGGATGGATCGGGATTGTTGTCCAGCAGGGAACGGGCGGCCAGGACCATAGCAGGGGTGCAATACCCGCACTGGATGGCGCCGGTATCCACAAAGGCCTGCTGAATCACATTCAGACCGCTGCCCTGTTTCCAGCCCTGGTCGGGGTGTTCACCCATGCCTTCCACAGTCTCAATGGAATGCCCCTGGGCCTGGGCGGTCAGAAGTGCGCAACTGTTGATGGGACGTCCATCCAGGAGAACCGTACAGGCGCCGCATTCCCCCTTCTCACACCCGCCAAATTTCACGCTGAAAAGCCCCAGCGATCGCAGGGTTTCCAGCAGGGTTTCCCTGGGGGGAATATCCCGGGTAAATTCAGTGCCGTTGATCTTCAAGGTGACTTCCATCTCAGCCTTCCTTCTCGTTGATCGCATCTATCCTGTCCAGGCAGCGCAGGGCCAGGCGCGCAGCCACCTCCCGACGATAACGGGCCGAGGCCCATTGGTCGTCGGCTTGTGCATAAGCATCCCGGCTGGCGACATCCACTCCCCCGGATTCAGGCCCATCCATAGCAACAATGGGCGCTTGGCCAAAACCGCCCAGCACAATACGAGTGCGACCCGAACCCCACTGGGCAGCGGCGACGATCAGGATGGGACGGTCCTTGGGGGACCGGGCCACGGACTCAAACACCAGAACCGGCCGCAGCCGCCATTCCAGATAGGTCAGAATAGCGCCCGGGGATGAGTCCCGGCGCAATGGCAACCAGTTGCCCAACCGGATGCGCTTTTCATCCGGCTCCCAGGTGAGGGATGTATCCAATGCCAATAAAACCGCCAGAAGGGCTGACCGGCCATCCATGACTACCACAGAGCCACCCAGGGTGGCCATATTGCGCACATTGGCAGCAGTATCCAAACGGATCGCCCGTTTCATTTCACCATCCACATCCGGATGGGCAAGCAGGTCCGCCAGGCGCACCATAGCGCCCGCTGTGATTCGCTGCCCCTCGGTTTCGATCGTACCCAGGTCAAGGGCCTGCAAATCCACCACGCCAAAATCATCGGATTTGCGCCGGCTCAGGGTGGTTCCGCCCCCCATCGGTTGGAGAGTGTTCTTCGCATCAGCCAGCAAATCGAGGGCCTCCTGCAGGGAGGAAGGCCGGTAATAGGTCGTAATCATCACACCTCCTCATCGGGATAGACACGCCAGCCCAGGGCTTCCGGGTCCAACCCGGCCATTTGTTCTTCCGGGATATCCACAAGCACCAACTCCGCTTCTGCCAGAACATCGCCAGTCTGGTCTTGAATTTCCGCATAGGCCTCCGCCACACGACCGCGGCGATCCCCGGCCCTGCCCACCGCCAGCAGGGGCGTTTCCGTGGGGACCGGTTTGCGAAAACGGACATTCAACTGGGCGGTGACCATGAACCGGGTCGGGTCGGTCATATGCGAACGGCCTCCAACCTCATCCAGGATCGCCGCCAGAATTCCGCCATGCACCATGCCAGGATAGCCTTCATAGGTCTGAGGAATGGAAAGCGTTGCCTCAACCCGGCCCGGCGCAAGGGTGTAAAAATCCATCTTCAACCCAACGGGGTTCATTCGTCCACAAATAAAACAATACTTGGATGCCGGTTGTTTTTGCATCTTGGGATTACTTTGTCGCGAAGGTGTCAATCAAGACCCTGACATTTCCGCCCACAGGATACAAAACCGGGCAGGTCGCACCATTATTCAGATATTCCTGCACCTTGGCCCGGGCCTCATCCGGCGTGCCGCTGGCCGTGATCCGATAAATCAACTCTTCAGGCACAAGATGTTTGGCCTCCTGGATCTGCTCGTGGGTGGCCGGCCATCCCAGGATAGATTGAATTTCCGAAACCACATCCTGAGAGACGCCAGACGCTTTGGCGATATGGGGCTGCTGGGCCAGGTATTGGGTCAGCAATTCCCGGGTGGTATCAATCGCCTTTTCGCGGTTCTCATCCACAGAGCACACCACAAGCTGCGGCCGGTCCAGATCGTCCAGAGTCCGACCTGATTCCGCCAAACCCTTCTTGAGCTGTTCCAGGGCATGCTGGTTGTAGTCCGGAGGGACACAGTAATTAAGGAGCACCCCATCGGCGATGCGCCCGGTGAGCTGGAGCATCTTCGGGCCGGTTGCGCCGATATAAATCGGGACATTGCGCGGTTCCCGCCTCCCGTGGACCACATCCAGTTCAATACCGTTCACATGGACAAACTCCCCATCAAAGGTGACTCGCTCCATATTTAACAGCCGGCGGAGGACCAGAACCGTTTCCTCCATGGCTGTCAGGGGGCTTTTGCGGTCAATGCCCACATTCTTGGCCAAAGGGTCCCACCACGCGCCAATGCCGCACAAAATCCGGTTTGGAGCCAGATCATCCAGGGTCAGATAGGTGGATGCCAGAAGGCCGATATTGCGAGTCCAGTTGTTGATCACGCCGGATCCAACCTGGATGGTCTCCGTGACCGCCGCATAAGCGGCCATCGGGACAATGGCGTCCCGCACCAGGCGGCTTTCCGCCTGCCATACGGCTTCAAAGCCGCGCGCCTCAGCATACTGCACAATATCCAGGCCGTCCCGCAGGTCGTGTGCGTCCTGCAAATATAAAGCAACTCTGTCTAACATAACGCATTCATCCTTTGAAATAGGGAAATGATCAAATGGTTCAGTTCATACCGTCAGGGCATCCATCGCCTGCAGGCGGTCATAATCCTCAGGGACATCCAGATCCAGAGCAATGCGGTCATTATGACAAATCACCACCTTGGCGCCGCGGCCTTCCGCCAGACGACAGTGGTTTGAGAAGGACTCTTGACCAAAAGAAAAGGTCAGCAGGTCAGCCGGGTTGACAAAGAGCATATTGGTACCCTCTCCCCGACGGTCAGGGGTGATGATGATCATCGGCGCTTCAGCCCGATGATCCAGGAAATCAGCGACATCCTCGGGCTGCAGCATGGGCAGGTCTGCAGGGACGATCAGAATCCCCTCCGGGGAAAAGGCCTTGGAAAAAAGGGAGGCCCGCCGGAGCGCGTTGTTCAATTCGGGGGATCCATTCTCTGTGACCGTCCGCACGCCAGCTTCCCGAGCTTCGGTCAGAACGTCCGAATCGCGGCTGACCACGAGAATGTCCGAGATCTCGTCCACCTGCTTGAGTACGTCAATTGTATGCCGATAAAGTTGGTGATTTAAGCGAGCCCGCTCGTCTTCAGAAAGAATCTCAGATAATCTTGACTTGCCACGACGGAGGGGCTTAACGGGAACAATCGCCCAAAGGCTCATAGTGTTATTGGCTCCTCTTCAGAATCGTTTCGCAAAAGGTCAGCACTTCCCTTGCCAAGCGAAGGCGATCCTGACGATCTTTCATGAGTATGGCTGTGACAAGAGGAATTATACGCCATCGCCGGATTTTTTCCAATTCGTCTGCGTCCTGTTCATCCAACACAAACCCATCCAGGAGAGTTTGATAGTGCTCCGCCACAGCGGCAGCGGACGGACGGATGTCCATCTCAGCGTACATTTTTGCCGCAGGCCCCTTGACAGCTTTTCCTCCAATCAGGGGAGAAATCGCAACAACGGGCTTTTTCTCGATGATCTCGCGATATCCGGGCACGGCCAGAATCGGGTCAATGCTCACCCAGGGATTGGAAGGGGCAATGATGACAACGTCTGAATTCGCCAGGACCTGCAAGGCGCCCGGCACGGGTTGAGCCTCCTCCGACCCTGAAAAATCGAAGCCCGTCACCCGGGGTTGACAGTGACGGTGCACAAAGTATTCCTGAAAACCGAGCGTTTCCCCTCCAGCGGTATGAACAATTGTCCGCACCGGATCATCGCTCATGGGAAAAACGGGCACCGACACCCCAAAACTGCGGCAGATTTCCCGGGTGATTGCGCTCAAGGCTCCTCCTTCCCGGCGCCTTTCCGTGCGAAGCAGATGCAGTGCCAGGTCTTTATCTCCAAGATGAAACCAGTCTGGCCCCCCCAGATCCACCAGGGCCTGATAGGTGCGCCAGGTTTCCTCCTGCCGCCCCCATCCTGTTTCGGGATTGGCGAGGCCCGCCAGAGTGTAGCAAACAGTATCCACATCGGGACTGATCATGAGGGAAAGGTGCTCAAAGTCATCCCCAGTGTTGACAATGACCGCCATCTGATCCGGCGAAAGAGCTTGGGCAAAACCATCCACCATCTTTGCCCCGCCAACGCCGCCTGCCAGAACCGTGATTCGCAAAATGTCCCAACCTTTCTATGAAAAGTCAAACCGGAGAAGGGTTTGCCCGATGGCGCGACCCTTCTGTTCCACCACCATGATATTATCCACCCGGGAGGTCAATTGCCGCGGGGCAAAGGCCAGGGCGTTGATCGCACAGGGCAGAGCCTCTGGCGTCAGGTCACCCATTGCCAGAGTGATATGGGGAATCCACAGATCCGGGGAATAATACAAGGTCGTCCCGGTGGTGTATGGTTGGGCCTGATCCCAGACCCTGCGGTGATAGGCAAATAATTCCCGGGTTTTCACAACGGGCAGATACAACACCGGATACGCGCCGGAGAAAATCCCCAGCCCGAAAGCATCCACCTGAATGGGGTCCAAATCTTGGGCCATCTGGTCAAGGATGGGTTCAACCCGGGAAAGCTGAAGATTCTCTGCTGAGAACCAGGAAAAATGCGGCGTTGGAAAATTGAAAATCCCCTGAAGCTGGCAGATATCGTGCAGCTCCTGCCAGATCCCGCGCACCGTTTTTTTGGCTTCCGCATCCAGGGCGGAGATAATCGCAATCATAACCGCCTACCTGAAAAGGTCCAGTTTTTTGGGGCGGATCAATTCTTCCAGCCGACCCTCCCGCAGGGAATAGGGAAAGCCCCGGACCAGAACCGCCGGGGTGCCTTCGGCCGCCTGGCCGATCACCAGGGAGGCTGCCGCAGCCAACTCATCCGCCCCCCCAACCTGCGTGGCTTGCAGGCGATAGGAGAACAAATCCGCCTGACCTCGCAGGTCCACCAGTCCGGGCAGACCGGACAGCCCGATGGCGGTGCCCACGGTGCCAAGGCGCCAGGCCCGACCATGGGAATCAATGATGAGAACCCCCAACCGGCATCCGAAATGTTCTTCCAGATCCCTGCGAATCCGCCGGGCAGACTCGTCCGGGTTTTCCGGAAGGAGCAAGACCCAATCCGCTGGATCTCCCCAGGGCCCTTCCACATTGGAATGGTCAATGCCGGCATTGGCGCAGACAAAGCCCAGTCTGTGGACAACGATGATCAGATTCTCGCGGGTGCGCAGAACTTCTGCGCTCTCGCCAAGAACCAGGGTCAACAGCCGCGGATCCTTGCCTGTCTCCTGGGCATAGGCCCTGGCTTCTTCGGTGGGTTGCACTTCCGTCAGGTTGACCAGGCGTCCTTCAGCTTTGGAGACAATTTTCTGCGCCAGAACGAGGATATCCCCGTCCTCAGGTTCAAGGCCGTTTTCAACCAGGGCTGTAACCAGGAGGGAGCTTAAATCATCGCCCGGCTTGACCAGGGGGACTCCCTGCAGGGGTGTCAGGGTCATGGCCATGGGCTCAATCCCGTCTGGGGAGACCAGTGATCCGAATGCCGGCGTTGTGAACCTTGTGCTGGATGTTCAGGCCGATCAGCACGGAAGTAAGGCCTTCAACAACCACGGCATTTTCAATCGGTCCGGCATCCCAACCCTGCAAACCGGCATCCGCCACCAATCCCAACACCACTTCCCGCGCATCCCTGCCCCGACCACAAACCAGCACATCGCAAGCCACATCCCCTTCTTGCATCAATCGTTCGTGGGAAACATTCTGAAAAGCGTCCACCACCTGGCAGTCATCCCCCAGAATCGCCTGGGCTTCCTGGGCCACGGAGCCTTCCGGGGGCATCTGCACCCTGGAAACCTTGGGCGGCACAATCGGGACAACCACGTCAATGACAATCTTGCCCTGGAGGGCATCCTTGAGATCTTCCAACGTCGGCCGGTGAGCAGCATAGGGCACGCAGATCACCGCAATATCACAAGCCTCTACCGCCTGGCGGTTTTCCATCCCCAGCAATTTGTCGGGGTCTTCCAGCATCTCGCCCAGGCTCTCAACCACCCGCTGGGCCTTCTCAATTTTCCGGGAACCGATGATAACCCGGTGGCCGGCCCTGACCCACCGGTACGCCAGGCCCTGTCCTTCCTTGCCTGTGCCCCCCACAAGGGCCAGAGTGATTTTTTCAGGTTCGTGATCCATATCCATTTCCTTCCGTACTATAAATTTTGCATCAAGCTTGGGCGGCTGCAATCTGTTCGAACCGCGCCCAGGTGCTCTCCGAGATCTCCCTGGCGTTCACGGCAATTTCCGCTTCATCCAGGGTCAACAATTTCCTCTGAAACATCAGGGGGGTTCCGGCAACGATGGTTGCCGTGACCATGCTCTCCTGGAACCCAAACAGAATATGCCAGGGCAAATTTCCCGGGGTCAATGGGGTGAAGGGATGATAATCCACAAAGATCACATCCGCCGCAGCGCCTTCAGAGATCTCCCCCACCGGCAGGCCATCAAACAACTGACTTGCCAACTGTGCATTATGTGTCACTGCCATCCGGACGATATCATATCCGCCCATGCGGCGGGGGTCGAGGTGGGCCAGTTTATGAACCAGGTATGCCGTTTTCCACTCCTGCCACATGGCATTGGAAAAGCCGTCATTACCCAGCCCCACCCGCACGCCAGCTTTCAACATGGCCTCCACAGGGGCAGTCCCCACAGCATTGTTCATATTGGAGCGGGGTTGATGGGTCAGCCAGACGCCGGTTTCAGCCAGCCGCTCAATTTCTGTCACATCCAGATGAACCCCATGGGCAAGAATGGATTTTTGTCGCAGGATCCCAAACTGATCCAACCGGTGAATGACTCGCTGGCCGGCTTTTCTCAAGCTGTCTTCCTGATCCGCCAACCCCTCAGCCGCATGCACATGGAATCCCACCCCCTCAGGGCACAAATCCACCGCCTTTTCAAGGGTCTCATCCGACAGGGTCAGGCTGGCGTGCAGACCAAAATGCCCGCGCAGGAGATGGTCTTGAGGATTCCTGGCCTGCATGCGTTGGAGAAAGCGCAGGTTTTCCTGAAGACCCTCTTCGGCCTTTTCAGCCCCATCCCGATCCGTAACCTCATAACACAGGGAAGCGCGCAGGCCAGCCTGCTGCACCGCATCCGCAATCACATCCAGGGACCCCGCGATGGCATTAGGTGAGGCATGATGATCCATCAGAGTTGTCGTTCCATGCCGGATGGCATCCACCAGACAAACCAGGGCGGAATAGCGCACCCCGTCCACATCCAGCGCCTTATCCAGATTCCACCACAGACGCTGCAGGATTTCAGTGAAACCAGCAGCGGGGGGCCCGGGAACGGCCATGCCGCGGGAAAAAGCGCCATAGAAATGGGTATGGGCGCAGATATTGCCCGGCATCACATATTGTCCCGCCGCATCCAGGGTCTTCTCCTCCGGATGCTCCGCCAGAAGATCGTTCTGAGGGGCGATCCGGGTTATCTTTCCATCCCGGATTCTAAGCGCCTGTCCTTCCATTATTTGGTTATCATCCCCCCAGGTGATGATTTTTCCATTGGTGATGATCATTTCGTCCTCTCAATCAAAATATGCCGGTCGGTGAGATTCGTAGTACTGGGCAATCGCTTCTGCAATTTCGCGATGGCAGGTCCGAAAAGGTGATATCTCAGGCAAAGAATCCGGGTCAAAAAAAGCGACCCCATCGGTTTCATCGCTGGATTCCGGGCTCCCGCCCACCAGGTCACATAGAAACAAAAGCTAATCATTATGCCAGAATGTCAGCGGGTAACAATCATGATTGGACTCATACACACCGATCAACCGGCGAGCTCCGACATGGTATCCGCTCTCTTCCCGCACTTCCCGCTTCACCATCCGGGATGGGGGTTCATTAACATCTGCCCAGCCACCCGGCATGGCCCAGAGGCCGTCCATCTTCTCCCTCACCAGCAGCATTTTACCTTCACAAAATACCGCACCCCGCATAGCAACTTTGGGGGTGGCATAGCCGGATTGCCGGTCCATCTCCAACTTCAGCAAAGTCTCATCAAAATCCGTGTTTTGCATGAGGATTTCCCGGGCGATGGCACCAATTCCTTCATACCGGGCCCGGTCAAAGGGATCTTCTGCATAGTGTAAACCGGTTTGGCTGACTGCCTGCAAGCGTCGAGCCCAGTGGAGCCGCTTGGGGAGAGCGTCCTGGCACATAGTTTTTCCTCGTTGGTCAGTGAATGAATCCCGAACCGACTGAAAAGCCTTTTTCGACCTGAAAAAATTATAGCATATGGTAACCTGCCCTGATGCACGCGTTAATGCTACAATTTGTGGCGGAAACCTCATATTTTCTCAGGGTTCCGGAAAAAGGCAATGCTATAATCCACTTATCAAAAACTACGGGCAGGATAAGATGACTCAACCATGCGAGGCGCCAAAAACCGTTCAAAAAGGATTGGACCTGTTCAATCAAAGACAGTTTTTTGAGGCCCATGAATATTTTGAAACTGCTTGGCGGCAGACAGAGGATCCCATCCGAGAGCTTTATCGGGCCCTCCTGCATCTGGCGGGGGGCTTCTACCGCCTCACCCAGAACAGACCGGGAGCTGCCGTAAAATTCTTCACCCACGCGCAATCCTGGATACACCCCTTTCCTGATCACTGCCAAGGGATAAACACTGGTGAGATCAAAACACGCATCAAGGCAGTGTTATCCGCCCTGGCCCTGGACGAACCATCGAAAAAAATCCTCGAGGAGAATTTTATGGCAATTGATTATAAAACCAAAGGAGGGCACCCATGCACGTCCTAATCACTGGATTTGAGCCCTTCGGCGAAAGCCCCATCAACCCAAGTCAGGAACTTGTCCATGCCTTTCCGGATGTCATCTTTAAAGCCATCCGGATTGACAAAGCCATCCTTCCTGTGGACAAAGAACAAGGTCCGGCGGCACTGCTCCAAACAATCCATCAGACGCAACCCGATGCGGTGCTGTCCTTCGGCCAGGCAACGGGGCGGAGCGTGATCGCCCTGGAACGGGTAGCGCTCAACCTGATGGATTTTCGCATTGCGGACAATGCTGGCGAGATGGTCCGGGACCAGCCGGTTGTTGAAGGCGGCCCGGCGGCTTATTTCACCGGCTTGCCTGTGCGCCGGATGCAGCAGAACTTGATAGACAACGGGATTCCCTGCGCCCTGTCCCTGTCTGCCGGAACCTATCTTTGCAACCAGATTTTCTACACCATGCGCCACGAGATTGCAACCGCCAATCTGCCCATTCGGGCCGGTTTCATCCACCTGCCCGCGCTGCCCGCCCAGGCAGCGGCGATGGATGGGCAGGTTTCCTCCATGAGCCTCCAAACAGCCCTGGAAGCCCTTCACCTCCTCATCCGGGTCCTGACCCAAACCAAGACAATAAAACAGGCAAGGGGCTGAGATGAAAAACATCAAACCAATCAACGGGATGGAAATCAATGAAAGTGTCCGCCTGGAACCCGGCACCGTTGTGCTTCCGGATGGCCTACACATCACAGCGGACGGGATCACCGTGGATGGCAACGGCGCAACCCTGATCGGCCTCCAGCATCAGGGCGTCGGGGTCGTGCTTTCCGGCCGGCAGGACGTGACCATCAAGAACCTGCAAATCAGCGGATATTTTCATGGGATTGAAGCCCGCGACTGCCAAAACCTGACCATCAAACACTGCCGCATCACGGACACTGCAGAGGTGGCTGCCAATACCGTTTTTCTGGATATCTGGCGGGAGGTAAACAACCCCTATGGGGGCGCAATCTTCCTGGCCGGGGTGCGGGACAGCCGCATCCTCAATAACGACATGCAGCATCAAATGAACGGCCTGCTGAGTTATTACTGTCGGGATCTGACGGTTCAGGGGAATAATGCCAGCTACAACTCCGGATTTGGCTTCCATTTGTATGAAACAACACACAGCACATTTCACCAGAACTGGGCCGATTACTGCTGCCGATATGAACCACGGAAAAGCGGAAAAGGCCACCTTGGGGCCGATTCGGCTGGCTTTCTGATCGTGCACAACGCGTCGCATAACACCTTCACAGAAAATATGGCCCGTATGAGCGGCGACGGCTTTTTCCTGGCGGGTCTGACCCCGGATGGGGAATCCGTATCCTGCAATCACAACCGGTTTGAGGGCAATGACGCCTCCTACAGCCCCAACAATGCCTTTGAAGCCACCTTCAGCGAAGGCAATCACTTTGTGAACAACCAGGCCAGCTATTCTAATTATGGATTTTGGCTGGGATTTTCCAGAGCAAATCAATTGACCAAGAACCATATCATCGGAAACCACCGGGCGGGCATCGCCGCGGAAAATGGCAGTCAGTTTGACGTCATCAATAACACCCTTCAGGACAACCAGATCGGTGTTCTGATTTGGAGCAAACCCATTCCCCAGTTCCTGAAAGCCTTCCCTCAAAATGAAACCAGCAAATTCTGGCGCATCAACCGCAATACCATCCACCGCAATGGGACAGGAATTAGGATTGCTGCCAACCAGGATCACGGCACACGTCCCTACCCACTGTCCGATGTCCTGCAAGGCAATTCCCGATACAGACCCCACGACCATGAAGTTGCCGGAAACGTCATCTCTGAAAACCGCCTCGGAATCCAAACCCTGGAAGCAGACCGGACCATCATCAAAGACAACACCTTTCGGCGAAACATTACCGGAGACATCAAATCCTAGAAAAGAGACACCATGAACCCCCTTGTGATCGAAAAAACACAACAGATTTGCGCAATCCTGGCTGAAAAAGAAATGGATATGTGGCTGACCTTCGTGCGGGAAACCAGCGCCGGAGGAGACCCGGTCCTACCCCTGATCTATGGCGACACCGGCCTGACATGGCAAAGCGCTCTGATCTTCACCCGCTCCGGACGGCGTCTGGCCATCGTCGGACGCTTTGAGGCGGAAACAGCAGAGAAAACAGGCGCCTTCGATGAAGTGGCCATCTATGATGAGAGCATCCAGCCGGTTCTCCTGGAAAAGCTCACAGGAATGAACCCTCAGAAAATCGCCATCAATTACTCTGAAAATGATGTCCTGGCCGATGGGTTATCCCACGGAATGTACCTGAATCTTGTAGAAATTCTGGCTCACAGCCCCTATGGGGAGCGCCTTGTATCCGCCGAACACATCATCAGCGCCCTCCGGGGCCGCAAAACTGAAACCGAGATCACCCGAATAAAAACCGCCATACACAGCACCCTGTCCATCTATGAACATGCCTTCGAGGCCATTCGACCGGGAATGACGGAAATCGAGGTGGCCCGGATGATGCAGTTTGCCGTAGAAAAAGCAGGGCTGGGATATGCCTGGCCGAAAAACAACAACCCGGCGGTCAATTCCGGACCCGATTCCCCGGTGGGTCATAACGCCCCCACGGAAATTGCGCTCAGTCCAGGACACCTGCTGCATTTTGATTTTGGCGTGAAGGAAAATGACTATTGCGCGGACATTCAACGGATGGTCTATCTCCTCAGACCCGGGGAAACCAAACCACCGGAAGCCGTCCAAAAGGGATTTGATACCGTTGTGGCCGCCATCGAAGCAGCCTTCCATGCCATCCAGCCAGGCGTCCAGGGGATTGACGTAGACACCGCAGCCCGGACTGTTGTCACAGACGCTGGTTATCCGGAATATAAATACGCCACCGGTCACCAGGTGGGCCGTCTGGCCCACGATGGCGGGGGACTGCTGGGGCCAGCCTGGGATCGTTATGGCAAAACGCCCTATCTGCCCCTGGAAGTGAGCCAGGTCTACACCATCGAACCCGGTTTGATGGTGCCGGGATATGGTTATGTGGGCATAGAAGAAGACATTGTCGTGACCGAGGATGGCGCTGAATTTCTTTCTCCCCCACAAAAAACATTAATCCTGATCCCGGGAAATCCTTGAGCCGCTTTTGACATAAACAGCCGCTGCCGGACAACATGATCCGGCAGCGGCTTTATCCATTTTATGCGATTTAATCCAGGGGTTTCCATTCGAGGCAGAAAGTTCGGCCAGGGTACATTTGTCCATGCCAATCAATATCACTGTTGGCCAGGGAGCAAAACTGCACCCCAGCTCAGCGCCATTTCGTGTGCTGATACCCCCTTAAATTACGCTCGTATTTTGTCCATAACCCTGAACATAAATTGTACACTTTTTCTTTGCCAAGCACTATGATTGAAATTTCCTATCACATACGCTGCCAGCTCTGGATGGTAAAACATATATGCCCCCGTCGCACCCAGCACTCCCCAGGACTTATATTTTGCAGGAATAAGCAGGGGAATGGTCCGGACTTGCCAGATCCCATAACCGTAATCAAACCCAAAGTTTAGCTTGGTACTGTCGCTTTTCATTGTTTTGAGTGTTTCTTTAGAAACCAATTGATGGCCCACCAATGCTTTCATAAATAACAGCAGGTCTTCAAGTGTTGCCACGACGCCGCCACCGGCATAGTCAAGACCAGCATAGCCTTTAATATCATTTAACCGGGTCTGATCCCAATAGAAACCCGCCTCTGGATGGGGAGTGGTCTCTTCGGGTTTGGAATAGCCAAGCATATATGCGTGTTTCATCCCGAGAGGATCAAAAACCAGTTCTTTAAGAACGGCATGGAAAGGCTTTCCACATACGTTTTCCACAATCAAACCCAGCAAGTGGTAATTGGTATCGGTATAATGCGTTTTTTTGCCAGGTCCAGCCAGGGGAGTCAGATTCTCTTTTGTCCATTCGACTGCTTCTCGCGGGCTTATGTCTTCGTTGGGATCGGCAAGCAGCTTCTCTAACAATGGGTAGAAGTTATCCGGCAGGCCCGACGTTTGATTTAATAGATGACGGATCTGAATTTCCGAGGAATAGTCGTTTCCTTTATAGACATGCAGACCGTCCATTAATCCAGAGTCGAGGTAGTTGCTGATGCGATCCTCAAACGACAATTCCCTTTTTTCATGCAGCATACTGATAATAACAGAGGTAAACAGTTTGCCAACACTGGCCATATAATTGGGCTGCTGCGGTGTTGGTTGACTGTTCTCTCCAGAACCCTCTGCTAAATTGATATGCAGCCCTGTCTTGTCTGAGTGGACGAGTAAATAAGCATTCCTAATTTGGGGGTCTTTTTGAACCTGATTTCGAAACAGAACTTCAACTGGTGATGTTTTTGTGTTGGGATTCATAGATAGTCATTTTCCTTCTGTAAGCATCTTGAACCTATAAGGGGAATTTTTTGGCTTAGTATTCGATTTTTTAGATTATGGTCACTTCCTTCCCGTATCTATTCTCACACTCAAAATTCTTACACAGCGGTTTCATCAAAGATATATGATTCACCCATTCGGTGAAATGATAAATTCATCGAATGATCGATGGATTCATCCTTAGTGGGTGAAAAGCAGAGATTTTGATCCCATTTTCATAAAAAAACTGGCCTAAAAGGTCAGCTTTTTTACTATATTTTGGACTTTACTTCAGTTCTTTCTGCTTTACTCCTACGACGGAGTAGAATCCGGGTCTTCCAAGATTTCCACAGACTCAATTTGAACTGCAGGTGCATCCTCATCATTTGGATCGCGGGGTGGGATGGAGAAGACCACATCCATTCCCTCCTCCACCTCGCCAAACACAGCATGTTTGCCATCCAGCCAGGGGGTGGGAACGTGGGTGATAAAAAATTGGGAACCATTCGTGTTGGGCCCTGCATTGGCCATGGAGAGGATCCCAGGTTTGTTGTGTTTCAAATCCTCATGAAATTCATCATCAAACCGGTACCCGGGGCCCCCGGAACCAGTTCCGGTGGGGTCGCCCGCTTGGGCCATGAAGTTCATGATCACCCGGTGGAAGATCGTGTCATCATAAAATCCTTCCTTTGCCAGGAAAACAAAATTGTTGACCGTTTTTGGGGCCAAATCCTGGAATAGATTGACCTTGATATCGCCCTTTTCCGTGTGAAAAACGGCCTTATAATCCTTTTCAGGATCAATGATCATATCGGGGGGGCTTGACCACTGTTGGATTTTCTGTTTCGCCATAACTGCCTTTCAATCAATACTGAATGAACACTGCCCCGAACTTAATCGAGGACTTCGTATAATTCTACCAGGACGCCGTTGGCTGCCTTGGGATGGATAAAGGCCATCCGCCGGCCCGGAAGATCCAGGGGCGCTTCATTGATAAGACGCACGCCGTTGGCCTTCAACTGATCCAGCATCCCTTCAATATCATCCACCTCCACACAGAGATGATGCATACCTTCTCCGCGTTTTTCCAGATATTTCGCCAGGCCGGAGTCCTGATCTGTGGGCTGGACCAGCTCCACCTCTCCCTCGCCAACCGGCAGAAAGGCAACCCGGGATGCCTGAGAAGGGACATCTTCTATATGGTCCAGAGACAGACCCAATGCATCCTGCCAAAAGTCCATGGCCGCATCCAAATCCTGGACAACAATGGCCACATGATTGATTTTCTTAATGACCGGCATGTGTTGTTTTCTCCTTTGAGTTTAGATATACGAGGGGGGTTGATACTCACCCCACACCTCTCGGAGAACGTTGCAAATTTCTCCAAGGGTCACCTTGTGTTCAGCGCAGGCGATGAACAGCGGCATGAGAGGCGCATCACCCCGGGCTGCGGCATCAAGCTGGGAAAGCAGGTCCTGCACCCTTCCTGAATCCCGCTTCTGGCGCAGCGCTTCCAGACGGGCCTTCTGATTCTCCTCCACCTGGGGGTCCACCTTGAGGGATTCCAGCTCGATTTCTTCCTTGATCGAAAAATCGTTTACCCCAACAACAATCTCCTCCCCTTTTTCAATCGCGCGCTGGGTCTCATAGGCCGCTTCCTGAATTTCCCGCTGCATAAAGCCGGCCTGGATCGCCTTCAGGGCGCCGCCCATGGCATCAATCTTCTCAATGTACTCCTGGGCCAAGGCCTCGAGCTGATCTGTCAGGGATTCAATCACATAGCCTCCCCCCAAAGGATCAACCGTATCCGCCACACCGGACTCATGGGCAATGATCTGCTGAGTGCGCAGGGCCACCCGGACGGATTTTTCTGTGGGAAGCCAAAGGGCTTCATCCATGCTGTTGGTGTGCAGAGACTGGGTGCCGCCCAGAACGGCAGCCAATGCCTGGAGTGTCACGCGGACAATGTTGTTTTCCGGTTGCTGGGCCGTCAGGGTCGAACCAGCCGTCTGGGTGTGAAACCGCAGCCGGCAGGATTTGTCATTTTGCGCATCAAATCGGTCCCGCATGATACGGGCATACAGACGCCGGGCCGCGCGGAATTTGGCAACCTCCTCCAGGAAATTGTTGTGGGCATTGAAGAAAAAGGAGAGCTGCTGGGCAAACTCATCCACCACCAAACCAGCATCCAGGGCAGCCCGGATATAGGCAATGGCGTTTGCCAGGGTGAAAGCAATCTCCTGGGCTGCAGTGGATCCAGCCTCCCGGATATGGTACCCGGAAATGCTGATCGTATTCCAGCGGGGAATCTGGTCCTTGCAATATTGGAAGATGTCCGTGATCAACCGCATGGAAGGTTCTGGGGGAAAGATATAGGTGCCCCGGGCAACATATTCCTTGAGGATGTCATTCTGAATTGTCCCCCGCAGCTTGTTCAACGGAACGCCCTGGCCCTTGGCCACAGCGATGTAAAAGGCCAGGAGGATCGCCGCAGGCGCGTTGATGGTCATGCTGGTTGAGACCTTATCCAGGGGAATCCCCTCGAAGAGGGTTGCCATATCCTCAACAGAGGAAATCGAAACCCCCACCTTCCCCACCTCGCCCTTTGCCAGCGGATCATCGGCATCAAAGCCAATCTGCGTGGGTAAATCAAAGGCCACAGAGAGGCCCGTCTGCCCCTGAGACAGGAGGTAACGGTAGCGCTTATTGGACTCCTCCGCAGTAGCGTAGCCGGCATACTGCCGCATCGTCCACAAACGGCCCCGATACATCGTGGGCTGCACCCCGCGGGTAAAGGGGAACTCCCCTGGAAAGCCAAGGGACTCCAGATAGTTTTCTGTTTCTGGCGGGAGCTTGACCACAGGCAAATCAATACCGGAAGAAGTCTGGAAGGACTCCCTGCGCTCCGGATACCGTTTCACCAGGGGGCCGTATGTTTCTCTCTCCCAACGTTCAAACGCTTCTTTTAAGGACATGCGCACCTCAGATAGACGATTTTTCAGACATCACACCAAGTATACCCGAAATCGTACCGCTGTTTTCAACTGGAAGCCCAACTGTCAGGGCAAAGTAGTAATGTCCTATTTGAGCAAAGT
>DAOTUG010000063.1:0-22452 GCA_034437335.1 Anaerolineaceae bacterium | reverse complement strand
ATCACAACAGAGGAAATGCAAGGCGAAAACCTGTGGGGTGTTGTTTATGCGCTGCAGCACGGCAAAGACATTTCCCAATATAAGCCAGTTCAGATCTTCACACCCACCGGTGGAACACGATTTCTCCCCGATGAGTCCACGGTGCTGGATGCCGTCGCATCCATCCAAGATTTCTTGCTGGACAAGATCAACCATGTGGAGGTGAATGGAGAAACCAAGGCCCTCAGCGATCTGATCAACCCCGGGGATGTGGTTGAGGTGATCACCCAGGGCCAGCGGCAGACCCCATCTGAAACCTGGCTCCAGTTCTGCAATACGTCCACTGCCAGGCAATTGCGATCCGTCCTGGTGACAGTTGCCCTCAAACAGACAGCGGAGGAAGGCCGGAAACGCCTCAAACCCCTTCTGGTGACGCGCGGGATTGTGGATTTGGAAGATGTTCAGATTCAGGAACGCGTCAAGCTAGAAAACTTGTTAAGTTCCCTGGCTGCTGCCAGCCTGGATGATCTGTATTCTGCCCTGGGTGGGGGCGCAATCCGGTTGTCGGATGTGGATCAAGCCCTTGATGAGGCGGGTATTTCTAAGGAGGAGCTTGGTTGGACCACCATCAATGTTTTTGGGCCGGTGGATACCAACAAACCCGGTGTTCTGGCATATCTGGCTGGGTTGGTGTCAAACTTTGGGGGTAATATCATTCGCACGGTTAATAACACGTATATGGATGGTTCCTTCACCCTGCGATTGGTGATTAAGGCCCTGGGACCTGAAAAGAAGCAGGCTCTCCTTAATGCGTTTCAGAATTGCAAGGTAAACTTGACCCAGGTAGAAATTGTCTGACCCCCTGCGGTTTTTGTTTTTAACCCACTCAGGAAGAATTGGCTCTGATTGGCCTTAGTCTGAGAGCTTTTCCCATTGTTTTTGTTCCAGGTCAAAGAAAAGGGACTCTCCGGTCTGGGCGGAAAGGAGCAATCCTCCATCGGTTGCTGCTGTAATGCGAAGCGCTCCCACGCCTTCCGGGGCCAGCAGCAGGTCAAATTCGGTCAGGCTCTTGTCCGGTGTGGTTAACAAGTAGAACAAGGCGCCTTGTCCGGGGTTGGTGGGGGACAGGCCGGCCACAATCTGGATATAGCCGTATGCGGTGCGTTTCTGCCAATAATTGCTGACCGGAGTTCGATAGGGAAGGATCAGGGAATCGCCTCCAGGAAAGATGCCCTGTTGAAAGACCGGATCCTGGGTGAAAATGATCGCCGTTCTGAGGCTGGCATCCTTACTCCCTGCTGTGTTCCGGCTTTCTGCTGCCCTGGCAGCGATGGCCTTAAGTAAATGCAGCTTTTCTTCCAGGCTGGTTTTCATCCCCTGGCTTAACTCCGGATTTTCCAAACTGGTTTCCAAAGCTTGGATTGGATCTTGCGGGACAGTTCCGGAGGTTCCGGGTTGGGCCGATGGCCAGCTTGTTGTGCGCCACAGGGGGATTTCTTCATTCAGAATCCAGCGGATATCCGTTTTCCAACGCAGGACCTGACTGGTGGCCGGATCTTTGTTTAATTCCGTGTAGAGCTGAACATAAGCTTCTTCAGGGGTATTGTCGGTTCCATTGCACCCCCACTGCTGGCAGGCCTGATACTGGGTGAAAACCCCGGTGAAATCCATCCGAGCGCCATGCTGGCTGACGCTGTAGCGGCTGAGAAAAGCCCATTGTTTGGCGTGAATGCCGTTCGTCAGGTAGATCAGGGGCAGGGGCAGGGCGGGAGGAGATCCCCAGGAAACATACCAGAGGTCTTCCTGCTCCCATTCGGGAAAGCTGGCTGTGCCGCAGTTAAGGTACGGTCGGTCATCGTAGGGACAGCCGGCGGCATCCCCAAAATGAAGCATTGGATAGGCGTTGGCTTCATCATATGCATCCAGCCAGGCTCTGGTCCATGCGGGTCCGTTCCAACCTAATTCCATGTCGCTGGCTGCGTAGGCCTGGACCTGGTGAAAAATGCCCTGTTGGATGAACCAATCATTGATCTCGTTGACCATCGCCGCCCAGGCCGCGCCATGGGCAGCGCCTTCATTGTTGCCGTCACAGGAATAGGGTTTATTATTGGTCCCAGCGCCAACCACCAGCCGGGAATCCCGGTCTGTTCCGCTGCAGGTGTAATACCCCAAGCCAAAGTTTTTGACGGCAGCTCCGATGTCGTCAAAGGGGACCGGACCGAACCCAAACAGCTCCGCTCCAAAAGGAGCGCCCTCGGTGCAGATGGGGTAACTGAAATCCAGAACGGCAACGCTGTCCTGTTGGCCCGGTGTGTTTTTGTCCCTGAGCCCAAGTTCACATCCCAGGTTATACAGGAAGGGTCCATCCACGGTCTTCAAATAGTAACTCGTGGAAGTAATTGGTTGTCCTCGATGGTAAATCAGGGGCAGAAAGGTCAAGAATTCAGGTTGTGGGTTTTTCAGCACAAGGGGAAGGTGGGTCAGATGGGTTTCCTGGGCAGATGCCCTGCGGGGCTTCAGTGGCAGTCCGATGATCAAACTGATCAGGATAAAAATGATGAGTGAAATGGATTGTCTTGGATGCAATTTCCGAGTCACGTAGATTCACCTGGCTTTTCTTCCAGTTCGGCAAGCAGAAACCAATGCCCATGCCGGTCAGAGGCGTCCTCCGGGGCACGGTCGTAATAGATGCGAAAAAATCGGTTTTGGATGGTCTGAATCTCAAAATAGAAGCGACCAACACCCCAGGACCCCAGTTTTTCCGCACGTCGGGCATGTTGTGGTTGCATGTTTTGCGCCATCCTGCCCCGCCTTGTGTAGTCCTTCCACTCCGAAAGACAGGATTTAATGATGACTTTCTGCCCTTCCCATG
Organism: Anaerolineaceae bacterium; assembly: GCA_034437335.1. GTDB lineage: Bacteria > Chloroflexota > Anaerolineae > Anaerolineales > Anaerolineaceae > Brevifilum. The sequence continues at coordinate 19,601 of DAOTUG010000063.1, read as the reverse complement.
TGAAACCAGCAGGACAGCCAGGAGATTTGATTCTTGTGGGAGCCTTGGAAAACCAGACAACGATCGGTTTTGCAATAAACCGTTTAAGCTGCAGATTTTCCTTAGAAGGTCTCAATTGAATAATCCCGGTTGATAAGGAGGGGCCACGCCATCTAAAAGAATGAATTTGGCTGCCCGTTGGGAGGGGACACCGATCCCGCGCAATTGGGTTAACTCCCGAATCTTACCATGTTTGCGCAATGCCAGAATTTTCCGGGCGCTAGCCGGACCAATCCCTGGCACCCTCAGCAGACGAGGGTAGCTGGCGGTGTTAATTTCTATGGGGTTCTCCCTGAGGTGCAGTTCAGCCCAGGCGATTTTCGGGTCTTTCTCCAGGGACAGGTTTCCGGAGGAGTTGAACTCAATCTCTTCCAGGTCGTAATGATATGTGTTCAGCAAATAAAATGCCTGATACAAGCGGTGCTGCCGCCAGGGGTTCAGAGGGGGAAGGTTTTCAAAGGGTGTATCCACTACCGGCGAGAACTTTGAAAAATACGCCCGGCTGATTCTGAACTGTTGCTGCAGGTGATTTGTGGTGTTCAGAAGAGAAAGATCGGTTTCCCCAACTGCACCCACGACGAATTGGGTGCAGCTCGAAGGCCAGGTGCCTTTCCAGGCCAGATGCGGGGCATATTGGGTGCGAATCTCCTGGATGATCCGCAACGGGTGCATGAGCTCATTGAAGAATCGCTTATGGGGCGCCAGCTTTTGGAGGCTGGTTTTGTCTGGCCCCTCAAGGTTGATGGAAACCCTGTCAGCCAACTGCATGGCGCGGAAAATCTGATCTTCCTCCGCGCCCGGCATGATCTTGAGGTGAATGTAGTGAGAATAACGGAATTTCTGCCGCAGGAGTTCTGCTGTGGCAATGATTCTGTCCTGGGTGCGCACCCCACCACCGCAGATGCCGGAACTGAGAAATACACCCTGGGCAATACCTGCCCGGGAGAGTTTAACAATGGCACCGGCAAGCTCGTCCGGGGTGAGATTTGCCCTTTGAAAATCCCGACCGCTCCGGAAACAGCAGTAATTACAGTCCCTTTCACACACTGAGGTTTGCATTGTTTTTAACAGAGGAATCTGTTTTCCGTTGGGCAGATGAGCCATTGTGACGGGGAACTCCCGTTTCAAGTCTGTTAATTCCTGTTCCCTTGGGACCATTCCAGGTCCGGTTGAGGCATCCTCTGCTGTCTCAAAGGGCATATTCAGCGAAAAACTCTTGAGTTTCTCCAGGGTATTCATATGCCAAGTATAGAACATTTGTTTTCATCTGACAAGCTTTTGGGAGGGAGAGTATTTTGGCATATGGCGATGATTATGGGTTATGATTGTCATCAAACAAAACTGAAAGGAGTTTTGATGAAGGAAAAAATCCTGCTGGATACTGATATTGGTTCAGATATTGATGATGCAGTTTGCCTGGCATATTTACTCATGCAGCCTGATTGTGAATTGTTGGGAGTAACCACGGTGACAGGGGAAAGCAAACGGCGCGCCAGCATGGTGGATGCCCTGTGTCAACGGGCAGGAAAATCGCCACCCATTATTCCGGGGATCGAAACCCCTCTGCTGGTAGCATCGCGACAGCCCAGTGCACAGCAGGCTGTCCGTTTGAAAAACTGGCCCCATCGGGAAGATTTTCCGGATGTTCACGCAATACCATTTTTGGCTGAGACCATCCTGGCACATCCGGGAGAGGTGACTCTGTTGGCTGTTGGGCCGTTAACCAATATTGGCTTACTCTTTGCGATGTATCCGGAAACGGCGAAGGCTTTGAAGCAACTGGTTTTGATGTGCGGTGTGTTCACTGATGCGCCAACCAATCTCTGGCCACGGGAATGGAATGCCATCCTGGATCCCCACGCCACGCGCATTGTTTATCAGTCTGGGGTTGCTGTTCACAAATCCGTCGGATTGGATGTCACCCAGCAGGTCAAACTGTCTTGGGATGCAGTTCGGTCACGATTTAATCATCCCATCCTGGAACCAGTTCTTGATTTTGCGGCAGTATGGTTCGAAGAGCAGGATTGGCTTGTTTTTCATGATCCCCTGGCTGCGGTATCCATTTTCGACAGTCAGATTTGTCGTTTTGAGAGGGGCTTGGTGACAGTTGCCACAGATTGCCCACCGGAAGAAGCCGGCACAACCACCTTTGTCCCTCAGGCGGAAACTGGTCCACATCAGGTAGCTCTGGAAGTTGACCCCGATGGATTTTTTGAGTCGTTCTTTTCTGTTTTCCAAAGCGGGCTGTGATGGCCAGAACATTAAAAATGGTTGATTATTTGACATATCAGAAATTAACAACTATAATTTTGTGTGTTCGCAATAGTGGATCTTTGTACCCTTCATGAAAAAAGTCAACCTGTTGATCCTATGAGCAATTCTTTTTTTGACCCAAGTGGATTTGAGCCGGTATCTGTTGGGCAGCGTCTGCGGGAAATCCGTCTTGAGAAGGGGTTTTCAATTCGAGCTCTGGCGGAAGCCAGCGGGCTGGCAGTGAACACCCTGAGTTTGATCGAGAACCAGAAGTCCTCTCCCAGTGTGAATACCCTGGAGCAGCTTGCTGAGGCACTGGCGATTCCCCTGGCCAGCCTTTTTGAGCCGATTTCTTCGACCTATGCGGTGGTACCTACCATCCAGGGCCGGCGCAGAAAGATGGTTGTGGATGGCATTCGGGTGGAGGACCTTGGGTTGCAACTGCGAGGTCAACCATTTCAACCTTTCATTGTCACCCTCCCCCCTGGGAAGGGCAGCGGGAACCAACCAATTGTTCACACCGGGTATGAACTGGTGTATTGCCTCAGCGGTCGGATAGATTATGTTGTGGATGGACAACATTATCCCGTCTCAGCGGGGGACAGTCTTCTGTTTGAAGCGCATCTTGCCCATCACTGGGAAAATTGTGGAAAAACCCCTGCGGTCTATCTCTTGTTGATGGTGCCGGAGGATAGTCGAGATGCACCGGGGAGAGTGCATTTTACCAGGAAAGTATGATCCGGATTGTTGGGCTTTCGGAATTGGCAGGTAGTCTGGAAAGTCGGTATAATTCCACTTCATTGATCCTGATCAATCCGTTATGGAAGAAACTTCTATGAAACGTTCAATTACTGTACTGTATTCGCTTCTGATCACCCTGATCTTTTCCTTCATACTGGTATTTTCCGGAAATGTACTCGTGGTGTCAGCTTCATCGGTGGTGTCCCAGGTAACGCCTGTTGGCCCGGAATTGCCCGAAGCAACCGAAGCGCCTATTGAGGGGGCGGTTCATGGGTATTATTTCTATGCCAATTCGTGCTCTCATTGCATCACAATTTTGGACACCATCCTCTTCCCTCTTGAAGAAGAATATGGTCCGCTGCTGGATATCCGGTTGCTGGAGACCAGCATTCCCGCATATTACGAAGCGTTGTTAACAATTGAGGATGATTATGCGGTTGGCGGTTCCGAGCGTCAACTGCCAACCCTGGTGATCGGTGATGAGATTTTGATTGGCGAAACAGCGGTTAAAGCGGAATTACCGGAGATTGTGGAAAGGGGTCTAGAAACTGGCGGAATTCCCTTTCCGGATATTCCAGGGGTGGATCCGGAATCGCTGATATCGGTGGATCCGGAACCCGTGGATGAGGAAACCTGCGCTGTTGATTCCGGAGATGGGTGCGTGGTGGATGCACCTATCTTCATTGCCTATTTTTATCAGACTGGATGTGATGAATGCAGCCGGGTGAACGCTGATCTGGCCTATCTGCAAACCAGATATCCTCAGATGCAGGTGGTGGAATTCAATGTGTATGATAACGCGGATCTGGCCCTTTGGATGGCGGAGCAGGTTGGCTATTCTGAGGACCTCGAAACGCCGGCATTGTTTATCGGCGATCATGTCATAACCGGGGATGAGATCCTGCCGAAAAACATTGAACCGATCTTACAGGAAGTTGCTGATACTGGGACAGAGCCAATCTGGTTATCCTATGATTCCGATCAGGGCCAGCGGTCCATCATTGACAATTTTAAGAACATGGGCTGGCTTGCGGTGGTGGCTGCTGGACTAATTGACGGCATCAATCCGTGTGCCTTTGCCACGTTGATTTTCTTTGTGTCCTATCTGACCCTCAGCGGCCGGAGCGGTAAGGAAGTTCTTTTTGTGGGCGGTGCGTTCACCTTTGGCGTCTTCCTGGCCTATCTGGCTGTGGGGTTGGGTCTTTATCAAATCCTGGAGCTTGTGGGTGAAACTCTGGATCTGATTGCCTCCATAGTGTATGCTCTTACGGGCGTTTTTTGTCTGGTGCTGGCTGTGCTGAGTTTCCTTGATTATCGAAAGGCTCGTCAGGGAGACATTGGGGATATGCTTTTGAAACTTCCGGAACCTTTACGGAAGCGGATTAACACCACCATTCGGAAAGGTCGGAAGGCCAGGAGCTATGTGTTGGGTGCTTTCTTCGCCGGGGTGATGATTTCCTTCCTCGAATTGGCCTGCACAGGTCAAGTGTATCTGCCGACGATCATCTTTGTGAGCAGCATACCGGAACTGCGTCTTCGAGCGATCGCCTTTCTGGTGATCTATAACCTGCTGTTTGTATTACCTCTGGTGGTGATCTTTATTCTGGTGTATTTTGGCACGACATCCAAAGATCTGACCCGTTTTTTGCGGGAAAAGGCCGCTCTGGTCAAACTCGGCATGACGGTGGTCTTTATTGCCCTGGGCGGATGGCTTTTGTTTTCTCTGTTCATTTGATCCCGCTTCTCTGAGGGTGCGGAAAAGGAATGATTCGTGATAGAATCTTTCTGAGATGACTTCCATGACCTGACAGAAGGGAAAACACCGTGTGTGGTCGTTTTACATTAACCCTTGATCCGGGAGAATTGCAGGAATTGCTGGATCTTGGGCCGTTTATCCACCTTCACCAACCTCGTTATAATATTGCACCCTCTCAGCCTGTGCTCATCGTCAAGGACAATCAGACTCGGGGTATGGAACTGTATCGCTGGGGACTTGTGCCATTTTGGGCCGATGATCCTAAAATTGGTTACAAGATGATCAACGCTCGATCTGAAACCGTGCATAAAAAACCTTCTTTCAGGGCAGCCTTCAAATACCGTCGTTGTCTGATTCTGGCGGATGGCTTTTTTGAATGGCATGCGGAGGAGGTGGGTGGTCCAAAAACGCCTTATTATTTTAAACTAAAAAATGACAAGCCCTTCACCTTTGCTGGCCTATATGAGCACTGGCAGGCCCCGGAGGGGGGAGAACTGCACACCTGTACGATTTTGACCTGCCCGGCCAATGAAATCGTCAGCTCATACCATAATCGCATGCCGGTCATGCTGAACGAATCCGCCAGGTGGCAGTGGGTGGATCAGACCGCAGATCCCTCGGATTTGCACTCTTTCCTGGCGCTGTATCCGGCCGATGAGATGCAATGCTACCCTATCTCAAGGCAAGTTAATTCTCCTAAAAATGATACTCCCGAGATCCTCGAACCCCTGGAGGATTAATCCGGTTTCCAATATCCCTTTCAAATAGAAAGATGTCATGATGAAAAGACTTATCGTTGCTTGGATGGTTTTGTTATTTGTTTTCACTCTTCCCAGTTCGGTGTGGGAAGATCCCTCAGCGGTCAGCGCTCAGATAAGCCAGGAGATTTATCTGCCCGTAATCAACAATTTGGAGCAACCCTACTCGGTTGTTGGTCCGGATGGCGGGACGGTGGAATGTCTGGCGATTGATCCGCAGGATTCCAGTCGGCTCTATGCCGGGACCTGGGGCAATGGTATTTATACATCCGATGATGCTGGTTTGACCTGGGTCCAGATCAGTGAGGGATTACCTGTTCCTTTCATTTACGACATTGTGGTTGATCCTGCTGATTCGACCCATCTCTTAGCAAGCGTCTATCGTGAGGGAGTCTTTGAAAGCACCGATCGGGGTGAAAATTGGCGTCGAACCGCTGGATGGCCGGAAGGCGCCGTGGTCTATGCCATTGAGCACCATCCGCTGGATTCGGATATTGTGTTTGCTGGTATTCGTGTTCCGACAATTCATAATCCCCCCAATGATCCAGTGTATCCCGGGTATGTTTTTAAGTCCTCAGACGGCGGCAGAAACTGGGTCAATCGGAGCAATGGTCTGGCTTTTGATTATGTTTACGATCTGGCCATAGACCCGAATGATCCGGATGTGATGTACGCTGCCATGCACACCAGTGGGGTGTATAAGAGTACGGATGGCGCCGGCACTTGGGAAAAGAAGTGGGATAATCTGCAGGGATTTGATATCCGTTCCGTGGATGTCCATCCCGAAACAAGCGCGGTTTATATCGGCCATTGGGATGGGCAGGGGGTCTCCTACTCCAATGATGGGGGGGATTTCTGGTATAAAATCAGCTCCACTGTGGAAGAAAAGTTGTACGTGTACGAATTGCAATTCGATCCAAATCATCCGGACACATTGTATCTTTCAACAGAAAGCGGCGTGTATACAACGGACAATCCTTTCTATGCATCTGATTTCCAAATTGTTGCGCATGAAGGTGGTTTCGTCTATGATCTGGCTTTAGATGTGAACGGGGGGGTGGACACAGCAGGGAAGACAGCCAGTATGTACACTGCTCTGCCATATCATGGGGTGTATAAAAGCGTGGATACAGGGGTTACCTTTGAGGCCAGCTATGCCGGTATTCAGGCCAATGTGGTCACTGCTGTGGTCAACAACCCGATTTCGCCTCCGGTTCTCTATATGGCTGTCTATGGCCGGGGTGTGTGGAAGAGCGTGGATGCTGGGGATAACTGGACGGCAGTCAACACCGGTCTGCCCACAGGCTATATCCATTTGCTGGCAGCCCGTCCTGGAAATCCGGAGGTTCTCTTTGCTTCGACGGATGGTTTTGGACTGTATCGTACGGAAAACGGCGCGGGATCCTGGACGGCAGTAAATGAGGGCTTGACAGCCGATTCTCAGCCGGTGATGGATTTTTCAGAAATCGCCGCTCTGCCCGACGCTCCGCATCCAGATGTGCTTCCCTGGATGGATCCTGTGGATGTGGATGCATTGATGATAATCCCTGCAGATCAAGGTGAGGAACGAGCAGTTAACGCAGTGCCAGAGGTTCTCACCCTGAGTTTTTATCCCAATAATCCTCTGGTGATGATCGCGGGGACGGAGGGGGCTGGTGTTAAGAAAAGCAATGACGGAGGAACAACCTGGATAAGGACATACCTTTGGAGTGAATATATCTACGATTCCTTCATTGATATATCTCAGCCTGAATATTATTTCTTTGTTGGCGTGCGAAACTTTGGGGTTGAAGTGTCCAACATAGATCGCATGTGGTGGTATGTCCGCAATGATGGTTTCCATTATGAAGCCGATGTATATTCCCTGGCAATGGCGTATCCGGAGGTGTATTATGCGGGGACGGAAAGCGGCATTTATAAAACCCAGAATGCCGGTCTCACTTGGTGGCGTGTGGGTCTGACGGGTACAAAAATCAACACCCTGTTTATTGATCCCGCACGTCCCTATGAAATTCTGGCCGCGACACCGGATGGTTTGTTCCGTTCTTATGATTCGGGCAGCAACTGGTTACAGGATCACCAATTATTCAATGATCAGGTTCTGACGATTGCCCAGGGATATGGTGAATTTCGGCAATTCTTTGGTTTGAGCGGTGGGAATCTGTACCGAATGGAAGAATGACAGAATGCGATGAAATCCTTGACCATCTGCGGATTGGATGGTAGAATTTCTTTCGCTTTGTGAACCGCCCCCATCGTCTAGGGGACCAGGACGTAGCCCTTTCAAGGCTAAAACCGGGGTTCGAATCCCCGTGGGGGCATGACGGCTCTTCAGTCAAGAGCCGTTTTGTCATTCTACGGGATGTTGATGAAGCCCCTTCAACACCCGGAAGGGTGCGCGGGTTAAAACCGGGGGCCAATCCCCGTGGGGGCATGACGGCTCTTCAGTCAAGAGCCGTTTTGTCATTCTACGGGATGTTGATGAAGCCCTTTCAACACCCGGAAGGGTGCGCGGGTTAAAACCGGGGGCCAATCCTCGTGGGGGTATGACGGTTCTTCAGTCAAGAGCCGTTTTGTCATTCTACGGGATGTTGATGAAGCCCTTTCAACACCCGGAAGGGTGCGCGGATTAAAACCGGGGATCGGATCCGAGTGGGGGCATGACGGCTCTTCAGTCAAGAGCCGTTATGTCATTCTACGGGATGTTGATGAAGCCCCTTCAACACCCGGAAGGGTGCGCGGGTTAAAACCGGGGACTGAATCCGAGTGGCGGAATGAAGTAAGTACAGGGCCAGAAATGCTTCCATTTCTCAGGAAGAATCGGTCAACTGTTCAATTTTCATGAGGTGGACTGATGTCGCAGATAATCTATTCCCGCGTGCTGATTTATAAGAAAGAGTATACTTAACGAAGAGTCATCAAAAAACGGTGTTAATCTTATGAAAGCGCGTTTAGGAAAATTAATTGAAAAACCGGAAATCCGGCATGGTCTCATTCTTGTTTGTTTTGGGTTGCTGCTCTGGGTGGGGCGGTATGCCCTTTCCAGTCAGTTTGGTTTGTATACCGATGACTACTCACGGATTCCTGAAACCTCAATCTGGAATTTTTCTGACCTGGTCTCCACACTTTGGGAACAAATTTCCGAATTTAAGGGACAGGGCCGTCCCTTGCACGAAACATTCATTTATTTTTTCAGTTTTCTTTCCTGGAAACTGGGTGGGCTGAATTCGGCGTATTTTCTTTCCTTTTTGATTTTGTTTCTTAATTCCTGTTTGTTCTATGCCTTCAGCCACAGAATAGGAAAGCAAGCCTTTGCAATCATCAGCACCCTCGCGTTGATTCTCTACTTTGCGGACACGAGCCAAACCCTGTTGACCCATTCCTTTGGGATTCAGACAGCCATTACACTTTTTCTTCTAGCAGCAAACTGTTATCTGAGAAAGAAGTTTTTCTGGGCCTATTTCTTCCTTTTTTTGCAGTTGTTCACCTATGAAGCTGTGTTCCTGGCATTTCTCGTGATGCCCATCTTCCTATTCGAGCCATGGAAAAAGACTTGGAAACGGTTGCTACCCCATATCGTTATCATGGGTGTGTTCCTCATGACATCCTTTCTCCTGCGGAGATTTCTAGGGGAATCCCGGGTGGTGTCCCTTTCCTCTGTTGACCTCCTCCGGCGTATATTGGTGCACTTGTTCAACGGGGTATTGTTTAATGTTGTTTCTCTGGGAATGCGGATCCTGGTCTTTTTCCGGGAACTATCCACGCTTCCTCTGATAATTTCTTTGATACTCAGTCCCGGGGTGATTGGGTTGCTGTGGATAGCCAACAGACGATCTGGGGAGGCAGTTGAAGAGACCTCGCAGTCTTCAGAGGAGAGGAATGCCTCAACGCACCTCTCCCATCGGAAAAAATCCCTCCGCATTTTTCTGGCTGCTGTGGCGATGTTTCTTCTGGCCTATGCTTTGAATTTCACCCTGCGCGCAGATGTCGTCAACGGACGCGATACCCGGGTGCATACCGCTGCCAGCATTGGTTATGCTTTGCTGATCGGACTGAGTGTATTACATTTATTCAAGTATTTCAGTCAGAAATGGTTGATCTTGGGCCTCTGGGGCATATTTTTTTCTGTTTTGGCAGGATTTGGTGTGCATTTACAGCAGGCCTATGCAGAGTCCTGGGATCTGCAGCAGGAATTCTGGACGGAGTTACTCCCCTTAATTCCGGATGCGAAAGGCGGGACGGTGGTTCTGATTTCACCGGAGGGCATGGAAAATCCTGTTGAGATTGATGCGAACACCTGGAATTTACCGAGGATGCTGGAGCAAATTGTTGTTTTACCCCCCGACATGGTAGGCGTTCCCCGCGTCTACTTGCTGGGTGAAGATTGGCAAAACTGCATCATTGTGGAAGGACTGATTTCCTTGAACGGTGGATCAACCTACGCGCCTCCAAAGTACTATAAATTCGTTGATGAAGAACGGATCATTTTCATTTCAACCTCGGGGGACGATTTGGAAAGGCGTCAGTCGCCGTTGCCCCTTGGCGACAGGGAGATTGTTCTTCCGGACCCGGGTGATCCTGTGCTGCCATACCTTCCCGAGGGCCCATTATATGATCTGCTCATTTTGCAGGACTGAGACGGTTAATTAATTGTTTCAATAGTGGAAATACCCAAGTATGATTCATGAGAAAAAGATCGTTCCAGCGGGACGGGCTGAAATTGAATTGTTCGATCGCAATTCTCGATTCATTGCCAGTGCAGCGCCGGTGTTCAGCGTTGAGGCGGCACGCGCCTTTATTGAGGAAATCAACTCAAAATATCCGGACGCAAGCCATCACGTCCCGGTCTATATCATTGGTCATGGCTCCTCCACCATAGCCCATTGTTCAGATGATGGTGAACCCTCCGGTACTGCCGGCAGGCCAGCCCTGTCGGTTCTGACCGGAAGCGGTATAGGTGATATTGCTATTGTGATCACCCGGTATTTTGGCGGTACAAAATTGGGGACGGGCGGTTTGGTTCGTGCATATGGCGATAGTGTGCGATCGGTTCTCAAAGCGCTCCCCCTGGCTCGCAAGGTCTCGACTACATCTGTTATGTTTGTGATTCCATATGCGCTTTTTGAGCGAACAGAAAAGATCATCCGTGACTTGCATGGTTTGGAGACCGATCGGGATTTTGCGGCCGATGTGACCCTGACCGTCCGGCTTCCTGATGGACAGGTGGATTTATTCGAGAAACAGATGATTGCGCTGACCCAGGGCCAGGTGGAGTTCATCCAAGTGGATCATCAGGAAAACACTATTTTGCCCTTGTAATAAAAGCCGGTCAGCATTGACCGGCTTTTATTTTATAGTTTTTCCTGGATAGTATACAAGCGATTATACAAACCGTCTGCGCGAATTAAATCGTCATGGGAACCCTGTTCAACGATCTGATTGCCCTCCAGGACGACAATTTTGTCGGCATTTCTGACGGTGGATAATCTGTGGGCGATGATGATCGTGGTTCGCCCTACTATTAACCGTTCCAGTGCCTGCTGGATCAGCAGTTCAGTTTCCGTGTCAACGGAAGAGGTCGCTTCGTCCAGGATCAGGATGGGGGTGTCTTTAAGGACCGCCCTGGCAATGGAGATACGCTGCCGTTGGCCTCCAGAGAGCTTGACGCCGCGCTCCCCGATAATCGTATCATACCCGTTCGGTAGCTGGAGGATGAAGTCATGGGCGTTTGCGATTTTTGCCGCTTCAAGGATGTCCTTTTCAGAAGCCTGTGGATTGCCGAATTGTAAATTCTGGCGAACGGTACCGTGGAAAAGGAACACGTCCTGAAGAACAATGCTGATTTTTCCTCGGAGTGATTCAACCTGGATATCCCGGATATCTGTCCCATCCAAACGGATGGACCCGTTATTCACATCGTAAAACCGTGGTATCAGACTGACCAAAGTGGATTTCCCCACGCCGGTCGGACCGACCAGAGCGATGATCTTTCCAGCCGGGATTTCCAGGTCAATGTCTTTCAGGACCATCTCGCCCTGCTTATAGCTGAAACTGACCTCGTCGAAAACGATCCCGCCGGCAATGGTTTCAGGCAGTTCCTTCGCTTTTGGCCGCGAAGTGACATCCGGGGATTCAGCCAGGAGGTCCGAAACGCGATCAAACCCCGCCAGAGCTTCTTGAACCTGTTCCCAGGCCATCCCCAGGGCCCGGATGGGTTGGTAAAACATTTCCAGGTACAGGAAAAAGGCGACAAGATCCGCAACTGGCAAGACACCTTGCAGGGCCATCCGCCCGCCAAAAAAGATCACCACGAGCTGCCCGATGGAGGTTGAAAGGTCAATAAATGGCTGAAAGATAGCCATCAACCGCAGCGCATTCAGCAGGGAAAGTCGGTAATTCTCAATGCCAACCTCAACCTGTTCCAGTTGTTCGCTTTCCCGATTGAATGCTTTGATCTCCCTAATCCCGGCGATGCTGTCATTAAGGACAGCGTTTAACTCCCCAACTTTTTCCTGTCGCCTTCTGAAGGCAGGTCGAACGTATTTGGCAAAACCAAGCAGAGACAGAACCACGAGGGGAATTGGGGCCATGCTGTACACGGTCAGACGCCAATTTAAGCCCATCAGAACTGCAGTGATGCCCACAAAGGAGATTAAATTGACCATCACATCCGGGATGGCATGCGCGATCAACCGCTCAAATAATCCCGTGTCATTCACAACCCGTGACATCAACTGCCCGGTTTGTTTGTCTTCATAAAACCGGAGAGATAGCTTTTGAAGGTGTTCGTAGACGAATTTTCTTGCATCCGAAACCACGCCCCACCCAGCAATGTGGGCCATGTAGCTGCGGAGAAACTGGACCACACCTCTACCGATGAAGGTGACCAAGGCGATCACCGTCAATGTGTTCACGGTGTTGAGGGTCTCCGGTGAGAGCTGGTTTTCAGTCACTGTGGCAATCAAGCTTCGGATCAACCAGGGTATCAGAAGTTGAGCGCCGACCAGAGCCAGCATGCTCAAAACGGTGATGATCAGAGCCCAAGTATAACGTTTTGCAAATCGGAGTAGTAATTTCATCGCCAGCCTATTATACACATTAAAGCAATCAAGTCAAATCAGGGCAATGTTGATAGTTCATTAGGGTGGGATATCTCAGGTCAGTTTGTGATATTCTGTGCATGGAAAACCTGACCGACCGGGATGCCCATCTCCTGAAACCGTTTGTCTGGTGGGCTGAGGTCCCCCAAATACACCTGGCCTGCAGAGTCCTTTGGCATATCTTCCAGCAACCCTCTTTTGGGGAGGGCCAGTGTCAGCGTGGAGGAGGCCCGCAGAAGGGTGTGCGAAGGATTCATGGTTGGCGCCCAGGCGGGAAGGTGTGTCCTTGGCAGGGGGCGTTCGCGTGGTTTAGCTTCCGGAACCAACGGACAATATTTCCCCTGGGCGCATCCGGTGAACCTTCCCGAGCATTTCATTGAGGATCAGATTGTACGCACTCGGATTATCCAAGTTGTGCTGGCCCATGATCTCGAGAATTGCCCATTGTTTTTGAGGTGCTGTTATCATATCATCCTCCTTCGGTTTCGTGAGCACCAGATCCACCTGCAGGCCGAGGTTAAACAGGTGTCTCAGACCGGTCATTTCACCCCCGCCATTGATGCCTGCGCCAACCAATACGAGGATACGCAAGTTTCTATGGCCTCTCAGGAGGTGCTGTGTCAGTTCTGCCGTTTTCCACCATCTGGATCAGGGTGGTCCAGTAATTATTAATCATGAGATGATCAACTTCCATCATCTCATCCCGGGTTAGGGCTGGAATGTCTTTGTAGTTTCCTGTTTTTATGGAGGGTATCTCTTTGCAATTTCAGCGAAGTCCAGCCTATTCCGGGGGCGGGCTTTTTCGCAATTCCTTTTTACGGGCCCGGATGTGTTTATCCTTCAGACGGCGTTCATTGGCTGCTCTGGAGGGTTTTGTCTTCTTCCGCTTTTTGGGCGGCCGGAGGGCGTTGCGAAGGATATGGGCGAATTTTCTCCGGGCTGCTTTTCTGTTGCGGTCCTGGGTGCGGTGGTTGCTGGCTTCAACAATCAGGATGCCGTCTCTGGTGATTTTGTTTCTGGCAACCTGATGCAGCCTTTTTTTGATGGGGTTTGTTAGGGTGTTGGACGCGTTGATATCAAACCGAAGCTGAACGGCTGTGGCAACTTTGTTGACATTCTGACCGCCGGGTCCGGAGGACTGGATAAATTTTTCTTCCACTTCTCTTTCAGGAATGGCGAAGGTCCGTGTAATTCGGATCATATTGGAAAACTTTCCGATGGTTTGGAGCGTAACATTCAGTATACTATAGCAAGATAGGCAAGTTAACTGCATCATTCAGCATCTCGAGGAGGTCTGGGCAAAATGAGGAACAATCACAGAAAAACTGATTTTTCTGGTGAGGTGATCGTTGTCACCGGGGGTAGCGGGGTTCTCTTATCCCCAACCGTCAGAACCCTGGTGGGCCAGGGCGCGCAGCTCGTTCTGATTTCAAGAACGCCTCAGGATGATTTCATTGAGGACCTTGCACAGTCTGGTCCTGCGCCGCGCTTCATGGCGGCTGATGTGACAAATAAGGGCCGATTGGTTGAGATCAGGGAGTCGGTTCTGGATCAATTTGGACGGATTGATGTCCTGATCAACGGCGCAGGGGGTAATCAGTCCGAGGCAACCACCAATGACGCCCGGTCTTTCTTTGACCTGCCGGAAGCAGCAGTCAACGCGGTTTTTGACATTAATTTTATGGGGACATTTTATGCATGCCAGGTCTTTGGCGTGGCAATGGCTGCTCAGAAAAAGGGAGTGATATTGAACATCTCCTCCATGGCAGCCATCAAACCCCTCACAAGGGTGGTCTCGTATTCTGCCGCCAAGGCTGCTGTGGATAATTTCACCCGTTGGTTGGCGGTTCATATGGCCCAGAAATATTCCGAACATATTAGAGTGAATGCTCTGGCACCCGGATTCCTTCTGACGGATCAGAACCGGTATCTCCTAATGGACGGGACAGGTCACCTGACGCCTCGGGGTCAGGTGATCCTGGATGCCACGCCAATGTCCCGATTTGGTGAACCTGAGGAAATGACCGGGACGATCTTATGGTTGATTTCCCCGGCGTCACAATTCGTTACTGGAATTGTGGTTCCGGTTGATGGCGGTTTTTCAGCCTTTGGTGGCGTGTAGGGTTCTGAACTGCCAAGAAAAAACTACTCGGAGAAGGAGTGGTTTTTCCATTGAGGGAGAGAAATATTGGAGGTTGTAAGAAGTTTCTTGTGTTGTCAACAGTGTAATGTTGACTATTTGTATCTAAATAATACAATATTTCCCGGGATTTGTCAACTAACACTGATGATTCCGTTATTGATGTATTTTAAGAATATTTTGGTGCTGGTTGATGTACAATAGAAACGATCCGGACATTATTATGATATTGTTACTGAACAGAAAGAAAGGAGTGTCTTATGCCCAATCTGGATTATCTGGCGATTGAAATGGCGAATTACAGGGCCTTGGAGCGGCAGATGCGCATGATGCCAGGGGCAGAAATGGTTTTTCGTGAGGATATTGTGATGAGCCTATGTCCAGGATATCCTTATCGAGATGCAAACCACGCCAGTTTGCTCCGCACGGAGGAAAGGCATGTGGATGATCTTATTGAAGATATGCGGATGACCTATGAACCCCATCAGATCCCAGTCGTGGTCTGCCTATCTCCGGTCTGCCAACCCGTCAACCTGGGGGAGCATCTGACAGCCGGGGGATTTGTTTTTGATGAGAAAGAATATTGGCTCGGTTTGGATCTGCAGGTTGAGAATCCTCTCCCAAAAACCTATGACGGGGTGGATGTACGGCTGATTGAAACGGATGCGGATGTCCTGACGTTTGCAGAGATTTTTCTGGCAGGTTTTGAGATGCCCCTGGACATAGCACCCATGGTGGCTGACATGATGAAGCCGGTTGTGTCAATGGACGGAGTGTATTATTACATTGCCTCTGTGAATGGTGAAGATGTCGGGACGAACTCTCTGTATATCGAAGGGGACTATGGGGTCATTGCTTCCTCAACCATTCTCCCGACCAAACGCGGCGGGGGCGCGATTTTACAGTTGTTTTTGGAAGCCATCAAGGAAGGACAACATCAGGGCAAAGACCTGTTGATGACCCAAACCGTCAAGCCTCGTGTCCGCCGGATGCTGTCCCGGTTTGGTTTTTTTGATATTTTCGTCCGAGATATTTATCAACTCCCATTGGATTAGCTCTGCTCTCTTATGTGGAAATCTGTCATTGGGTCAATCCGGAAGAGATCTCTTCTGTATAAACTGTTTCTTATCCTTACGCTGGTTCTCATGACGGTGCGCATGGGGGTGCATGGCGTTTATTTAAACACACTTCTGGCATCCCAGGAAAGGGCGGGAAGCAGCTATTTGGGGTCGGGTGATTTTGATCATCTTCCCCTGGATCTGGGCGTCTATTTGCAGGCCGGCTGGCGCTTCCATCAGCAGGAACCGCTTTATCCGGATGAAGATCTGGAGGATATGATGATTTATCAGTATTCTCCATCTTTCGCCTTGGTTTTTTCAGCTGTAGTATTCATCCCGCCGCCAATTCTTCTTGGTGCAATTACGGGGCTATATTTCTTGGGCTTCATCACCTTGTTCTTAATCTGGGGCCAGTATTTCAGGACCTATCGGTTAAGAAAAGCACTGAATACTTTGATTTGGCTTCTGCCTGTCTGGCTGCTGTATTCCGCGTTCTGGGTGGATCTGGGCTTCATGAACCTGTATATTATGATGGCCCTACTGGCATCGCTGCTGATTTTTTATGTGATTGAAGAAAAATTGCTCCCTGCCGCGGTCATTTTATGCCTGATTCTCTTGAGTAAACCCCATTATGCTTTTCCAGCGCTGGTGCCCCTCCTCTTCAAGCGTCATCGCTTCTTCTTGAAAATGTTGCTCCTTGCCATGGTTGGATATGTTGCCATGAGCATCATCACCGTGCTGGTGGCCGGGGTGACGTATGGTGTGGCACAATACCGTCTCTATCTTCATTTTCTCACAAACTTGTCGAGGGATTTTCCCTTCAGCGCAGGGAAGGATGGGCTGCTGGGGTACAACCATTCCGTCAAACAAGTCTTGATCTATTACCTGGGTAACAGCAGAAGGGTTTGGATCATTGCGGATGCTGTGAAGTATACCTTGTTGGTCCCCCTGGGTGCAGCTCTGATGAACCTGTATCGAGGGGAGAAATTACCTTCTCCCAGGGAAGCGCCATTGATAGCCATGGACGCAGCTTTTGGACTGTATTTAGGGGTGTTCATCTGGCTGGACATGGTTTGGGAGTTGACCTTTGGGATCATTGTGTTTGTCTTCTGCTATGCATACGAGAAGAGAGCCTGGCTGCGTCTTTTATTGGGGTTCCTGTTTCTCGTTTATGCCTTTGCCGATCTCTGGCAGGTGTTAAGCGTGGCTCTGTTTGGGATGGATGTCCTGGTGAAAAACAGCTATATTCGGACAGATCCGCATTATTATGTTCCCATTTTACTGGTCTTGATCCTGGTTTTGTATTATGCGACCCTCTCCCGGATGTTGAACCGAAAAAAACATCTGTCAAAAATCAATGCGTAAAGAATGGTAAAATTATGAAATGATTGACTGATATTGAAAATCGCCTGGAGTTATTTTTCAGAATGATGGTATATGATCAAAAAAGAATGAAAGCCCATTTCGATGATTAAACCAATCTTCACCAAGCTTTGGAAGAAAACGATAATCTACCGAATTGCCCTCTGTCTGGCGATTGTATTGGCCCTTGGGCGAATGGGCCTTCATTTTCTAACGATGCGCAGCACTCTCAATCCGGTGCAGTTTCCCCAGGCCTTGACAGGTTGGTGGTCCACTGAGTCAGCCAAACTCCCCCCGGACCTTCAAGTGTATTGGGATGCAGCGGAACGATTTGTCGAACAGAAGGACCTGTACTCCGCTGAAGCTGGTGGAGAGGTTATCATCTATCAGTATTCCCCCGCGTTTGCTCTGTTATATTCCCTGGGGTTGCTCCTGCCCTTACCGATGGTGGTACTCCTGATGAGCATACTGAATGTGGCTGCTTATGTGGGGTTATTTTTTCTCTGGGCCCACTTGTTTCATCGTTTCCAAATGCGATCAGCCCTGAACCTGCTGGTTGCCATTCTGCCTGTCTGGATTCTTTTTTCTGGATTCTGGATTGATCTGAGTTTGTTGAATATCCATATCATCATTTCTTTTCTTGCTTCGTTATTATTACTGGCTGTAATAAAAGAGCGACTTCTTATTTCCGTGGTGCTCCTTGTGCTTCTGGTGCAGACAAAGCCTTATTGGGCTTTTTTGCTTCTCATCCCACTGCTCCTGGGAAGATATCAGTTTTTTCTGCGTTTGCTGGCATATTCCCTCCTGGGATATCTGGGGATTGTCCTGGCAACCAGCGCTATTGGCAGTTGGTCGTATGTTTCCGTCCAATACAGGGAGTATATGAGAATTTCGCTCTATCTCTCCCGGAATTATCCTTGGCGAACCATGCAGGACGGATTTCTTGGATACAATCATGCCATTAAACAGGTGGCATATTATCTCTTCGGTTATTCTTCATTTGTGAATGGGATTGTGAATCTCGTCAAACAACTCCTGTTCCTGCCTTTGTTTCTGGTGATTCTTGCTTATCTCATTCGCCCCTTAGAGCAGCCCGGTTGGGAACGTCCCTATGTGGCCCTGGATGTCGCTTTTGGAGTGTACCTGGGTGTTTATGTCTACCTTGATTTTGTTTGGGAGTTGACCTTGGGGATTGTTGTTGTTATCTATTTATTGTCCCTGGAAAAAAAGGGTTGGGTGCGTGGTTTTCTCTGGGGGGTTTTTCTTCTGTACTCCCTGACGGATCTTTGGGGTACATTGGGCTTCTTGTTTAATGGTAAAAAGATTTTAGAGGGGGGAATATTTATTATTTCGAACCCGAATATTTATCTGCCCGTCGTGTTGTTTTTCTTATTGGCACTCTATCTCAAGATGCTTTTCAGGCTTTGGCGCCATTTCCCGACACGAAAATATATTCAGTCCACTCGTGAAAAATGAGAGGGCATGTGAAGAAATCACGTTACCCGGATGAAATTGGAACTGGGCAACTATAGAAAAGAAGCGCGAGGGCAGGATTCAAATCCTGCCCCCGGTTTTTGGGGAGTGATGAATAAAACAACTGGTGCCGTCAGAATCGCTGAAACTGTGGGATGCCCAAATCAGAGCATCACTTGCAGAGAAGCACGGAATGGATCCTTAGCTGATTTCCTTTGAAATCTGAGTAATCTCCAGGGATTCGCCAGAGTTTCCAAGGTGTTGGGTTGTTCCGGATGTGACAATGAGCAAATAAACCGGTTTGTCTGCATTGTGATTGGAAAGGTGGGTGCCTTTGAAACTGGTAATGTGTGCTGAATCACCCTTTTCCAGAAGGATCGGTTTTTGATTGGGCAGGCTTAATTCCAGACTGCCATCCTGAACTTGGATGAACGCTTCACCTTTTTTGAGATAGACCTCTTGCTTCATTGCACCTGGGGGCAGAATGGCCAAGATGGATCGGAAGGTTAGATTGTCCTCCGGCGACAGGAAAAACAGTGCACTTTGCTTGTCGCCAATTTTGGTTTTGCGTTCTTCTATTTGCTCATCCCGGACAATGAATGCTTCTTCTTCTTCAATGTCCTGGAAAATCTGGAAGAGCCTGACCTTATAAAATTTCGCCAGCTTCTGAAGATTTTCAACAGAGATGGAGGCCTTATCGCGTTCAATCAGCGAAATGAAGGAGATGGAAAGATCAGCGCCTTCGGCAACCTCGTTGAGTTTGTACCCCTTTTGATGTCGCAATTCTCGCAGTTTCTGTCCTAATGTTGTCATGTATTTTTCCTTTACTCTTTTAGTACCATAATTTTACCTTATTAATAAAAAATTTTGAATATCTTTGAGATATTGTATAAGGATCATTAATCACATCATTTTCTTGAC
>DAOTUG010000062.1:0-11385 GCA_034437335.1 Anaerolineaceae bacterium | reverse complement strand
CATGTATACTTGGATGTGGGTTGTTACCAGGATCTAGATGAGGAGATGTGATGAAAAAAGTTGCTATTCTGACGGACAGCAGCGCCTATTTGCCAGACGACATTTTGCAAAGCCTCGACATCCATGTGGTGCCCCTGACGCTGCATTGGGATGGGGAATCCTATTATGACGGTGTGGACATCCAGGCGGAAGCATTTTACGATCGCCTAGCGAACTCCAACACCATTCCAACCACCAGTCAGGTGACGGTTTCTGAATTTGATCAGGTCTTCAAAGATCTCCTGGAGAAGGACTTCGCCGTTCTGGCTTTGTTGATCTCCAGCGGCATCTCAGGCACAGTGGAATCGGCCATGAAATCCCTGGAGAATTTCCCCGGAGCGCCGTTGGCCGTGATAGATTCCCGTTTGGTGTCCATGGCCCTGGGATTCATGGTGATGGCTGCGGCTCGGGCGGCTCAGGAAGGCGCCAGTCTGGCGGAATGTCAGGCTCTGGCTGAGGCCGTCTATCCGAAAATCGGGGTTTATTTCACCGTGGACACCCTCAAGTATCTGAACAAGGGTGGGCGGATCAACACCGCCAAACGGCTGTTGGGGTCGGCCTTGAATATCAAACCCCTTTTGGAGATCCGGGAAGGCAAGATTGAACTGGTTGAATCGGTTATTTCTCGAAAAAAGGCGATGAATCGCATGCTGACTCTGGTGGAGCAGGGCATCGCCGGACGCGAGCCCGTGCGGATTTCCACCTTCCACGCGGCAGCCCCCCAGGATAATGCCGCCTTGATGCGGTCCGCTGAGGCGCAGTTCAGCCCGGTGGAGACGGTCACAACCTTTGTCAGCCCGGTTGTGGGCAGCCACACGGGGCCCGGTACCCTCAGCCTGGCGTATATGGCAGGCTGATTTACAACCAGCCGCGCAGGCCGTAGACGACCATCCCCAGGTATTCTTTCATGGCGGTGGTGGTCAGCCCCAGCGCGCTCGCGTTGGGCAGCAGGTGAAGGAAGAATTCTCCGGCAGTGGGTTGGAACACGCTGGCCCAATTTTTTTCGGTCACGGTAAAGTCCACGGGAGCCGGGATGACCACCAGCCCCTGCTTTTCGAAAAGGGCTGCGGCCCGGGGCATATGCATTGCAGAGGTGACGAGAAGGATCCTGTTCACCCCCATTTCCTCAAGCATTTCCGCGGAATAGAGGGCATCTTCATAGGTGTTCTGGGAATTGTCCTGGACAATTAAATCCTTCTCCGGCACCCCGGTCAGTGAGAGTACCTTGATCATCTCCTCGGCCGGGGTGCTGCCTCGGGCTTCGCTGAAATTCAGGTTGCCGCCGCTGACAAGGATCAGGGGCGCTGCGCCCTGGTGATAGAGTTGGGCAGCATAAAGCACCCGGTCCCCCGCGCTGTTGATTTCGGTCATTGGGCGGGGCGGGTCTCCCGATTCGGTGCCGCCTCCCAGAAGGACAATGACCTCGGTGTGGGGAATGGGATCCGGGGGCAAATGGCGCCATTCCAGGGAGCGCGCCAGGGCAAAACTGATCCAGCGATTGCTTCCCAGCCACAGCAGCGCCAGGGCTGCCAGGAGCAACCCCCGCCGCCAAGCACGCTTTTTTTCAAGGACGAGGACCAGAATCAGCAGGATTCCGGTCAGTCCCAGGGGATAGACCAATAATGGAAGCAGCTTACTGAGATACACAAACATCAGTCGTTGTCCTTTATCGGGGGAGGATCAGGGGAGAATCTGGATAATTCCGTTTTCTTCGACGTGAAAGACATGGTCTTTCACAATGTAATAGCCGAATGGACAGACACCCTCATCCGTCAATTCAAGAATCCGGACTGAGATGTCGCCGTTGCCGTCAGCGAGGACCGTCTCGGGGAATTCTCCCAGGGGGCATTGGGCGGCTGCTGGGATTTCCGGGAGTTTTTCCAGGATCATCGCAACCGCTTCATCGCTCCCGGCCGCCCGCGGGACGTGCCAGGGATCGAAGTCATTGGAAAAGGGGGCTGGGAAGAGCCGGGTGTTTTCCGCGTAATCCCCCTCCAGGATGGCGGAAACCCCCACGCCCTCCGGGGATTGGTAATTGAAGAGCACCTCCCGTCCTTCTTCTGTTTCCGGCCAGATGACATAGGGCAGGGCCAGGATGTTGGGCAGATCTGCGGCCAGTTCTTCCGCTCCAACCAAGGCCAGGGCTTCCCGCAATGCCCGGTCGTTTTCCTCCAACTGCCATTGTATTTCTTCCGGCTCCAGGGTGTTCAAGAAGGGGTGCTCATAAGTGTGATTATAAGGAAGGGCCCCGTTGCGAATGCCCCAGACGATGGCCCGGGCGCGGTCGGTGCGCCAGCCATCGCCAACGGAGAACTGGCCGTCTGTATAAATATTGCTGTAAGCCTTATCCCCAAAATTGAAGAACAGGGCAGCATGAAAACCAAATTCCGGATGGGTTTGGGAGAAATGCCACAAGCGTCCAATGCCGGAGTATTCCGCTGGTTTTCCGGTATCATCCAGGGAGATCTGATCAGCATAAAACAGATCATCCAGGGTGATAATCAGGGGCCGTCTACCCACGGGGGTGTGGATCTCGCCCCGAAGCCAGGCATCCAGAGCTATCAGGCTGAATCCGGCTTCGTAAAGTTCATTCAGGTGTCGGTCAAAATCCGACAGCGCGGTGATGAAGTTCTCCGAAACAGCCTCCGGGTCCGGGTTGAAGCGATGGTACATCAGAATTGGCACCTGAGGGGGGGACTTCCATACTGTGGCGGTGAAAGGGGTTGGATCCGGAGTGGGTGTAGGGGAAGGGGCGCGGGTTGCAGTGGGGCTGGGGGAGGGAAGCGGCGTGGCCGGCAGGATGCTGAGGGGGTCACTTCCTGGCGCAAGATAGGGCGTTGTTTTCTGGGTTGGCATGCAGGCCGCCAGGAAAAGCGTCAGGATCAGACTGCTCCACAGGAGGGGGGTTTTTTTCAACATGGGACTATTTTACCTTTTTAATATGGTTTTGGTGGTTAGCCTGCTATGGTCCAAGCGCACCTTGATTTTCTTGCCCTGACGTAAAAAAATTTCTATAATAGAAGTATAGTTTCCTTGCCATATGGATTGTTCCGGGAGGTAAGCCATGAAATGGATGTTAAGACTTGTGGTCCTGTGGTTGCTTATTTTGTTGACTCTGCCGGTATCCGCCCCCGTTGCAGCTCAGGAAGACAGGCCTTTCCGGATCCTGTTCCTGCACCATTCCACTGGGCATAATCTGATTGAAGAGGGCGGCGTCAGGGAGGGCCTTTCCGCCCTTGGATATGCGTTTTTTGATCACGGCTACAACGGCGATGGCCTCCGGTTGGCGGATGGCACCTGGACCGGAGAAAATTTCAATGTCCCCGGGGACAACACCGATCCGGACGGCCTGGCGGAGATTTTTTCCCAACCGCTGCATGATCCACCGGATAATACCTTCAGTTATCTGATGCAGTATGATGTGATCGCGTTCAAATCCTGTTTCCCGGCCAGCAATATTTCTGATGAAACCCAACTGGCCGCCTATCAGCAATATTATTTGACCATCCGGGACCGAGCGGATCAGTATCCTGAGAAGTTGTTTGTGGCTTTTACACCGCCTCCCCAGGTGCCTAACAATACCAACCCCGATGAAGCAGCCAGGGCCAGGGTTTTCGCCAACTGGATGGCCTCGGATGCCTTTCTTGGGGGGCATCCCAACCTGGTCACCTTCAATTTTTTTGACCTTCTGGCCGGCCCGGACAATTACCTGCGGCCTGAATATCGGGTGGATGATTGGGATGCGCACCCCAACGCCCTGGCCAATGAAACCAACGGACCGATCCTGGTCGGTTTTTTGGATCAGGCCATCCAAACCTATTTCGGTGGGGACCCCCCGCCGGTGGTGGAAGGCATGCCCGCCGAGGAAATTCAGGTCCCTGAAGCGGAGGAATCTGAACCGGATTCCGCCCTCACCGTGGGAGATCAGGATCTTGAAGAAACCTCCTGGCACACAGATTCAGATGGGACAGTTTCCAGCATCACCTGTAGCCTGGATCAGGAGTGGTTCGCCTCCGGTTCCAGCAGCCTGCATGTCAACTATTCCCTGGGGGCTGAGGGGTATGCCTCCTGTGGAAACCAGTTTGACGCCCATCTGGATTGGTCTGCTGGAGATGGGGTCCAGTTCAATCTCCATGCCGACCGGGCCGGTCAGACAGTCACCCTGATGATTTTTTCCGGCGGACTGGATGATCCGGTGCCCTTTGAAGTGGATTTTATGACCACAGAGAAGGGGTCGCGGGGGTGGGAGGTTGTGCATTTTTCCTGGGCGGATTTTGTCAAATCGGATTGGTATGGTGAGAGCGGTCTGGCGGCTCTGGACCCTACCCGGATCATCAGTTTTGCCTTTGGTCTGGACAGCATGGAACCCGTCCAGGGGAATTTTTGGGTGGACGGCTTCCGCGTCTATTCCGGTGAAGCCCCGTTTGTGGCCGGCCCACCGGCAGGCGGGGTGGGGGAGGAGAGCGACGGTCAGGATACCCAGCCAGATGGCAACAGCAGCGGGGGCATTTGTCCTTTTACCACCCTGGGTCTGCCACTGGTTGCAGCCCTGGTCTGCATTGGTCGGATTAGGAAAGGCCGCGTCAAACCCTAGGCTGAAAGAAAGGGCAAGGGCCTGCGCAACCCACAGGTGTTGCTGCAGACCCAAAAAGGTTGGTGAAGATAACGAGTTTCAGTCAATGGGGACGGGATGGCTCCGGACACAGAGGGAATCCCTTACGCAGTTTTTCCTGACTGCTTTCTGTTAACATACCCGGATTTTGATAAGCTGCTTTCGCTCCCGGCCATTTTTCTTCCTTTTGGTAATTGACAGTATAATTGCAGGATATATTGTGCCAGGGTGTTCCAGGTCGGGCTACTGGCCCTTTCAATGGAGCCCGGCCCGTGAAGATCTCTGTGTGAACGGTCCATTTGTGGTATGGTTTTGTAACGCCTTGGAATCCTTCAACCTTGTGAGAGTCCGGCGCGGTTGCTCCGGCACCGGGCAGTTCGTCTGTTTTGTAGAAATAAGATATAATTAGTGGAAATTGGACAAAAAGAAGGTATAGACAGATTAACGGTTGCATTTTGAATGAGGCCATCCTGTTTAACTTTTATCGGTTTGGAGAAGACCGGGATGGACATTGAGGAGACGTCATGGCAAGGCCCCTCTGGTTTGTCAATTTTCTAAAAAAGAATTTTAATCTGCGCTTTGCCGGTGCAGAGATGACCAAATGGCCTGTGTTGGGCGCATTGATGGAACGAGCGTTGTTCAACGGTCACCGGACCGGGGATGCCCTGTTCTATTTGCCCAAGGACCGCGTGGTGATTGACCAGAATATCCCCAAGGCCGAGAATCTTGTTGCCCCCTCGGCTGTTGTGGAGCATTTCATCAAACAGGCGCGGTATATTTTCCTGATGGACGAGTGCATTTGCCGGGATGCTGCGAATTGCCAGACCTATGATCACCACATTGGCTGCATATTTTTGGGAGAGGCCGTTCTGGATATCAATCCCAAGCTTGGCCATCTCGTGGATGAGGAAACCGCCCTGGCCCATGTCGCCCGGGCTCGGGAAGCCGGGTTGGTGCATCTGATCGGGCGCGACAAGATTGATGCGGTCTGGATGGGTGTGACGCCGTCCACCAAGTTGATGACGATTTGCAATTGCTGTCCCTGCTGCTGTCTGTTTCGCTTCTTACCAAATCTGGCCCCCAAACTGCAGAAGAAAATTGAGCGTATGCCCGGCGTGCGGGTTGAGGTCACGGAGAGCTGTGTCGGTTGCGGAAAATGCACGGATGATGTCTGTTTTATCAATGCCATCTCTCTGCAGGATGGTCGGGCGGTCATATCGGAGGACTGCCGCGGCTGTGGAAACTGTGCGGAGGTCTGTCCCCAGGGGGCGATCCGTGTGATCATCGAACGGGAGGATTACATTCAGAATGCCATTGCGCGGCTGTCCCAGGCTGTGGACGTCCGCTGAAGGGGGCCACCGGTCATTTCAGGTACGGTTGCAATTCCTCAAAGATGGCCTCAGCCACAATCCGGTTCCCAATGTAGTTGACATGACAGTGGTCGTAATAAATGTCTGCACCTCCAGGCCGATTTTCAATGGCCAGAATACTGGTCAGATCCACTGAATGGATACCCTGGTCGGTCAACAGGTGGTTCCGGGCGATCATCTCCTCCTGGATAAACCGGTAGGAATAATCTGTGCCGAAGGAATTGATGAGTTTTTGTTCGTGTTGTGTGAATTCGGTTTGGGCGAAGAGTGTTGGTTGGATAAAGTGGATGAAGGCGGCTCCCTGCTCCGTCGCAGCGGCATGGGACCACTGAATATTTTTGTGATACATTGAGACGCTGTGGTCAACTAATTTCTCAGTCCAGGTGGGATCATTGACCGGCGTGTTGAGCAGATCCCAATTGAATGAGCGCATATATTGCACAAAGCGGGAATAGTTTGAGATTTCTTCAAGAAATTGATAGATTTTCTCCAGGCAGCGAAAAATCAATTTTGAGAGCCGGGGGTTTCGGATTGTTTTCCCTTCGATAATCACCTGGACTGCGGCCGGCGTGGGGTTATGCTGATAGTTTCCAAAACTTGTGTACCGGATGGTATCATTTTCTCCGTCGTAGAATATCACGATGTCCCCGGGTTGAAGATCAAGATTCAACAATCGTGTGTATTGATGAACTGTGTGGAACCCGATCACGCCCAGGTTAACCACCCGGTAGGAAGTGTCCGCATGTTCGTTGACCATGCGCTGCAGATAGCTGGGAATGGTCAGGTAATCGGGGGCATCAAGGCTGAATATTGTGGACCCGCCGAACACATAAATGCTGTGATCGTATGTGTTTGGCTGATCAGAGGTTGTCCGGATATTGTTGCGGGTTGAATAATATTCGCCATCAAAATCAGCCGGGAGCCAGAGAGTCAGCGAGTCGTCATTTGTGTAGCCCGAGTTTGGAAAAAGGTTACTCTCCAGTTGCATACGATAGTTGGCTTCTTCCGGCAAGGGTCTGGGCCGCTCCTCAAATAGTTCTGCCATGGTCGGCAATTTGGGAAGCGCCTTTACCCCGATGAGGACCCGGGTGCCCAACTCCAGGGCGAGAAAAGCGAGAATGGTGAAGGAGGCGATCCCGAACAGGTTGAGGACTCCCTTTACCGCAATGATCTTTCCGGATGTCTTGACCTGATGCTTGTCCACTATCCTTTTGCTGAACAAAGCCAGGGCCATGACCGCCAGCAATTGCCCGAAGGCTAATCTGGCGTCCCGGAAGGCAAGGCTGTATTCAATCAACCAGACGCCGATGATGCTGCCAAAAAACGCCAGCAATTGCAGGGAGAATTCGCTGAACCGGGAGTGTGAGGCATCGTTATTCTCTTGTTGTTGTTGATTGGCACTTAGTCCCGGAATGATTCTGCTCAGGGTGAGGTTAGAGAACCTCAATGTCAGGAAAAGGATGAAGACCCCCAGGACCGGAAGGGTTGTGGGAGTGGAAAAGGGTATTTGAAGATCATCATGATAAAGGAGCCCTATGAGGGTCAGATATGAGAAACAAAACAGGATGACTGCAAATTGAAATTCCTTCAGCAATTTTTTTTCTTCCATCAATCAATCTCCGCAGCTTCTTTGATCCTTTCCTCAGCCAGTGTGCAATAGGAGGCGTTCACGTCATACCCGATGTAATGGCGACCATCCTGTTTCGCGGACAAGCAGGTGGTTCCGCTGCCGGCAAAGGGGTCCAGCACCACATCGCCTGAAAAGGTGTACAGTTGGATGCAGCGGTGGGGCAGTTCCACAGGGAAGGGCGCCGGATGGCCGATGTGCCGCGCCTGAACGGCGGGAAACTCCCAGACCGACTTGGTCCATGCCAGAAAGTCGGCTTTCCGAATTGTTGGCTTTCGATCGCCTTTGGGCCGTCGGAAGCTTTGTTTGCTGAAAACCAGAATGTATTCATGCACATCCCGCAGCACCGGATTGCTGGCTGAGAGCCAGCTTCCCCAGGCGGTTGACGGGCTGGCGCTGGCGGCTTTATTCCAGATGATTTCTCCGCGCATCAGAAAGCCCGCGGCAAGCATCCCTTCAATGATGAAACTGTGGAGCGGGATGTAGGGTTTGCGACCGAGATTGGCGATATTGATGCATACCCGTCCGCCGGGCACCAGCACCCGGTAGGTTTCTTGCCAGATTCGTGCCAGCAGGTCCAGGTATTCCCTCAGGCTGAGATCCTGATCATACTCCTTGCTGGCGTTGTAGGGCGGGGAGGTCACCATCAGGTGGACGCTCTGGTCGGGAAGCTCTGTCATTTCTTCGCTGGATTTGCAGAAGATACGGTCCAGGGCTTCAGGCGGAACGGCTGTCTCGGTGTAGGGGACTTTTTCGCCCTTCCGGATACCGGCATACAGGCGGCTTTCATAGAAGTCCGAGGAGTCGTGGCTGATGCGGCCGGGGGTACCAAACGCGCTGGTTTTGGTGGATTTTGCTTCTTTTTTCTTCATATGTTGTATTATATATGGAAACATCCCCTTCAACAGGGTGCTGCAATATCATTGAAAAAGGTAATTCAAGTCAATGGATGGTCCTTCAGGAGGTCTAATGCTCAACAGTTCAGATGCGGTTTTTGTCATGGTGGATTTTCAGGGACGGCTGGCCCAAGTTGTGGATCGGGCGGCGCTGGTGGCGCCCAATGCCCTCAAGATGATCCGCGGCTGCCAGGCCCTGGATGTGCCGGTGGTGGCCACCCTGCAGGCGCCGGAGAAGCTCGGGCCGCTGCTTTCCCCCCTGGCGGAAGCGTTACCGGATCAGGATCCCATCTCCAAGATGGCCTTCAGCGCCCTTCGAGCGCCTGCTTTCCTGGTGGCCCTGAAGCGGCTTGAGAGGAAACAGGTCCTATTGGCCGGGATTGAGGCCCATGTCTGCGTACTGCAAACGGGCTTTGATCTCCTGGACGCCGGGTACACCGTCCATGTTTTGGAAGATGGGATTTTCTCCCGCAGGGCTGAGAATCACCGGCTGGCATTGCACCGCCTCCACGAAGCTGGCGCGGTGTTATCCAGTGTGGAGATGGCCCTTTTTGAGATGGTCCGCACGGCAGACCATCCCCAATTTCGGACGATCTCAGGACTGGTCAAATAATCCGGGGTTAGGCGTCCTGTTATTGCCCTGCTTATGCTAGAATAGCGATACTGGTTGCATGATAACTGTTGACGTACCCCACTTGACCGCTTGAAAGGAAGCCGATGGCCAAACCACACAGACTTAGAAAATGGCATTTCCTCCTCCTGGGGAGTGGTTTAATTCTGATCTCTGCCTTTCTCTGGTATTGGGATTGGCGCAGTTTAGGGATCCCTGCACCCCTCCAGGCAGAACATTTCATCACCATTGTGACCTTTATGGTTGGTTTTTTCGTGCTGGGAATCTTTGTTTTTCGCCTCACAAGGCGTCAGGTGTTGATTATGCTGGTGGGTTTAATTTTGGCGAATCTCGGGATGGCATTGGGCTCAGTGTGGATCTTTCGCACCTGGCCGCGCTTTTTTGAGCTGCTGCGTCCGATGTCTCTTGCAGCCTATGATCCCCGTTATGTGACGGATTGGAAAACATTTTTTCTGACACCGCCGCTGGTGGGTTTCCATGCGGGGCTGCTCCTGCTGTGGGTCGAGAGTCTGGTGATGTTTTTTGTGCGCAAACCCACCGACCGGCCCGAATAGGCCCTGAACCCAGGTACACCAGTACCGGTCGCTTGCTGATGGTTGTGACAGGCTCCCCATGTTTTTTGGGGGGCCTGCTTCTACAATGAAGACAGTTGGATGAACATCAGCATTGCGAAAGGACCTTTGAGATGAAAACCCGCGTTGTTATCCTGTTTGTTCTTTTCAGCCTGGCAATCCTGTTCCTCAGCGCCTGCACGCTGCCGGGGATGGCGGCTGCTCCGGAACAGAACCCCGAGAGTATGGCTCAGACCCTGGTGGCCCAGACTCTGATGCCAATCAGCATGGCGGAGACCCTGGTGGCCCAGACGATGGCCGCGCTGCCGGAGAACCAGGCCAGTGATGCGGCAGGCCAGACGGCCCATGGGGACCCCCAGACTGCGCAAAACACGCCGGAACCCCCAGCGGCCACGCCAACCCAAACCGCTACCCCAACCCAGACAACCACACCCACCCGCTCGGTTCCGGTGATTCGCGTCAGCGTGGATACCAACTGCCGTGTGGGACCCGGAAAAATTTATGATTGGCTGGGGGCTCTGACGGTTGGGGAAGAAGCTGAGGTAGTGGCCCGCAGCGCGGATGGCCAATACTGGGTGATCCGCAATCCGGATCAGCCGGGGGGCTATTGCTGGCTGTGGGGAAACTATGCTACTATCGAGGGCCCCATGAACAACCTGCCGGTTTGGGACCCGCCCCCCACCCCCACGCCGACCCGGGATTGGACAGGCGCCTGGACAACCTGGGTTGAAGGCGGCGGATCGCTTTTTGCACAGGGTGTGATGACCATTCAGGTGACGGGGGATAATTTCACCGGCTCCCTGGAATTGGCAGGAGAAACGGTGGATATCAATGGGGTTTTGAATGAAGACCGCTCTATGGCCAGCGGCACCTGGACTTCGCCCTTTGACTCCGGTCCCTTTGTGTTCTACTGGGTGGATGAAACTCAGTTCATCGGCCAGTATGATGAGGTCTTTGCCTGGTGCGGGGCGCGGGAGGGGGTTGAAAGGCCGGATCCTTGCTTTGGGCCGTAAATCGCTCACCTCTGCCAGACTACAAAGAGCCGCTCTCAGAAGAGCGGCTCTTTGCGCAGTGGGCCTTCACCGCTGTTGCAAGGGCGCGCTGCCGAACCGGCCCAGGAGAAGACCCGTGATGATGGGGATCAACAGGAGGCCGTCCAGGGCGCTGATGGGCAGGAAGAAGGGCATCCATATCACCGTGAGGATGCTGATGAATCCGGCAGCCCAAAAGCCCCATTCACGGTTTTTCAGCAGGCCAATGCCAGCCAGGAGGCGGAAGAAGGTGACGAAAAAGAACAGGGGCAAGAACCAGAGCGGGGAGTTCGCCATTAATCCCCGAATGGGATCTACCTGGAGGGCCCAGGCGGGAAAAACCTCCGGGAGCCAGCCTAGTCCGGCTGCAGCCACAGCCAGGGTGTCCAGCCCTTCGATTCCGCCGTAAATGACCAGAAGCCATCCAGCCAGGCGGTACCATCTTTCGCGTTGGGTGGAGGCCGTCATGGGGAGTCCTTTCTTCTGGGCCAGAGCAGTCCGGTTTCCTGGATATATTGGGCATAGGCATCCCCATAGCGAATCAACAGGTCATTTTCTTCGATGAACATGGTCAGAAAGAAAATGGGGAAGTACAGGGTGGAGAACA
>DAOTUG010000061.1:0-7111 GCA_034437335.1 Anaerolineaceae bacterium | reverse complement strand
CCCGGCGGGTCTCTACACAGCCCAATACCTGGCCCGGAAGGACGTTCAGGTCGTGCTGTTCAACCGGGATATCAAGCCCGGGGGTCTGGTGGAATATGGCATCTTCCCGGACAAAGAAAAGATGCGGTCTGGTCTCAAGGCGCAATTCAACAGGATATTGGAAATGCCTGAAGTCCATTATCGCGGGAATTTGCTGGTGGGTCAGGCCGGGGATCTCACCCTGGATGATTTGCGGCAGGCTGGCTTTCAGGCCATTGTTATTACCATCGGCGCGCAGCACAACTACTGGCTGGGTCTCCCGGGGGAAAATCTTTCCGGCGTATACCATGCCAATGATGTGGTCTTTTATTACAACAAACTCCCTGCTGCCGGCCTGGAAAAGCCGAAGATTGGCGAGGCGGTGGCCATCATCGGGGTGGGGAATGTAATGCTCGATGTTGTGCACTATCTCAAGAAGGAAACGCAGGCCAGGCGGGTGACGGCCTTTGCCCGTCGGGGCCCCACCGAGGTGAAATTTGATCAGGAGACTCTTGCGCCCGTGGCGGGCTGTCTGGATCTGCCGGCTATTAAGGATTCGGTCGCTTTGGCCAGGGGGGAGGCCGAATCGGTGGGACGGGATGTCGCGGAATTCTTTGCCTTGTTGACGGCCGCCCGGGAAAAGGCAGCGGGATGTGACGATAGGCTTCAGGTCCGCCTTTCTTTTCTGCGGTCACCGCGGCGGTTAGTGGGGGATGCTCAGGGTCGTGTGAAGGCTGTCATCTTTGAAGAAAACACCCTGAGGCTTTCCGAGGGCAGGGTGGTTTCCAGGGGAACGGGCTGTTTTGAAACCATTCCAGCCGATACCGTTGTGTTCTCCATTGGCTCCCGGGTGGCTGCGGATTTTGGTCTACCCGTTTCCCACGGGAATTTCGCTACCTCTCCTGACCCGCGTTTCCCGGTGGATGGGATTTCTTATGAGGTGTACAATCCGGAACTGTGCGCGGCCTGTGAGGATGTTTTTGTGAGCGGTTGGGCCCGGCGGGCCAGTGCGGGGATTGTCGGTCTGGCGCGCAGGGATGCAGAACGGGGCGCCCGGGCTGTTCTGCAATATCTGGAGACTTTGTCACCAAGATCTGTTCCCGATGTGGGAAAGGTCTTCTCCCGACTTCCGGATGTGGGACGCACCCTGGTGGATTTGGAACAGGTGCACCGTCTTGAGGCGGCAGAGGAAAAAATAGCAGCCGAACGCGGGCTGCCCTTTTTCAAGTTCTCTTCCAATGCGGAAATGCTGCGGGTGATGGATCAACCTCCGGAGAGTTGATATTCTTCCGGGCCGAGATCTGCCGGTGGGTGTTCTTTCTGGTTGGTCGTGTCCTGGGGCGTCTCTTCTTCTTTTTTGTCCTTTTCCGGCCGCTTATAGCGGATGAGAAGGAGAAACCCCAAGGCGATGGTGCCCATACCGATGGCCATTCCCCGGGCTTGGAGGGGACCGAAAAAAACATTTGGCAGGCGATGGCTGCCGAGTCCGAAAATGTCCGCCATACCCGTGAACACGCAAATAACATATCCAGTGCTGATCAGGCGGGTGCCGATGTCCGCTGCGATGGTTTTCTTTCCGGGGGGCCAGAGGGCATTCAATGTCAGGTAGCTGCCCAGGGTGATGATGCCCAGGCCGATGAGGAAGACAGAGATCTGGACAAAACCGATGACCCGGCTGCGATCCAGGCCGAAAAGGCTGGGCCTGGCTCCCAGAAGAAAGGTCAGGTAGCCGATGATGGTCAGGATCAGGCCTAACCGGATGCTTCGTTTGGGGTAAGGGGGCAGTTTTGGGGTTTTTTCTTCAGCCGAATCGGTTGCGTCCTTTTGGTCCGGCGCTTCGGGTTTTTCCATGTTGGAACGTGGGGCTGCGTCTTTTTCCATTATTCCGGTAGGTGTTGCTGGAGAATTCTCAACCAGTTGCCGCTGAAAATCCGGTGGATATCATCTTCATTGTAACCTTTTTTGAGCAGATGGGGCCGCAATTCCGGGAGATCGGCGATGGTATCTATCTCGTGGGGGACGTTCTCAACCCCGAAGCCGCCATCGAAGTCTGTGCCCAGGCCGACATGGCGTGTGTTGCCCGCCATCTGGCAGATATAATCAATCTGATCAGCCACGATGGACAGGCTGATGCCTCCTCGTCCTCCGTGATCCCGCCAGTTCCATTCCAGGAAGGCATTCAGCGGGACGATCCCCATGACGCCGTCCCGTTCGATAAGCTGGCGGATGGCAGAATCTTTCAAATGGCGGTTGATGGGGATATCGCGGATCAGAGCTTCTGCATTGGAATGGGAGGCGATCACCGCGCCGGGGTAGCTGTCGAGGGCCATGCGAGCTGCTTGGTGGTCCATGTGGCTGATATCGAGGATCAGATCAAACTCGGCCATGGCTTCCAAAAGGGCAAAGCCTTCCTTGGTCAGAGGGCCCGGTTCCCGGGTGCCCCCGCAATAGCGGTTTCCCGCCCAGGCCGGGCCAATCAGGCGCACACCCCACTCAAACCAGGCCCCCACTTCCGCGGGTTCCCGGATGCCCTCTGCACCTTCCATCAGGATCATGATGCCCACCGGGGGCGGCGGATCCTGGGGTGTTTGAAGGTGTTTCTCCCACATTGTGAGGTGCTCCTGCAGGGTTTTTTGGTCCATCACCAGGGTGAACTTGCCGGGATTTTCATCCACCAGACGCCGATACGCATCCAGGTTCTCCCGATAGGCCCGGTGGGCTTCTTCCGGGGTCTCATAGGTGCGGGTTTCAAAAGTTCCCTTGTCCCGGCGGCGAGGCGCGGCGAACAGGGTGCCAAATATCAGGCCGACATGGGCCGCCTGATATTGCGGCCACCCCAGGAGGGTATTACCATTGAAATTGGGAATGGGGGTATCTTTTTCTGCCTTGCGGATTGCATAGGCGGATTGGGTATAATCACGGCCCAGATTGATGATATTCCAGGCTAAATCTTCGTGGGAATCGATGATCAGTGTCATAACCCTTAAATGCATGGCGCACCGGTCAGGCCGGTGCGCCCTATTGATTAATCCCTTATTCTTCTTCTGGTTCTTCGGCTTCTGTTTCTGCTTCGGCTTCTGTTTCTGCTTCGGCTTCTGCTTCTGCTTCTGGTTCTGCTTCTTCTTGCGCTTCCGCCTTGGTTTCTGTTTCCTCTTCTGTTTCCGCTTTGGTTCCCGTTTCAGCTTCCGCTGTGGGTTCAGCTTCGGAGGATTCTTCGGTTTCTTGTTCCTCGACATCCTCAGACGAGAGCTCATCCACATCGAATTCCTCGGTCAGGGTCTTCCAGTCCAGGTCGGTATAGGCAGGGGAGTCAACCCGGCGCATGCTGAGCCCGATGCGATGGGTATCATCTTCGATCTTGATGATCCGCAGGGTCACAACGTCCCCTTCATGAAGGACTTCCTTGGGATGTTCGATCCGGCGTTCGCTGATTTCGGAAATGTGAATCAGACCTTCCAGGTCGCCTTCAACGTCGTCAAGGAGCAAGCGTGCGAAGGCGCCGAAATTGGTCAGACGGGTGATCTTTCCTTCTACCAATTGGCCTTCGGTCAACTCAGCCACCTGATCGTCCCAGGGATCATCCTGAAGGCGACGGATGGAAAGGCCGATGCGTTTGCGTTCGACATCAATGCTGATGACCTTGACATCCACTTCTTGGCCCACTTCCAGCACCTCGCTGGGGTGGTTGACATGATCCCAGGAGAGCTCGGAAAGGTGCACAAGGCCGTCGGCGCCGTTGATGTTCACAAAGGCGCCGAAATCCGCCAGGCTGGTCACACGACCAGTGCGGGTTTCGCCTTCCTCCAGCTCTTCGATCACCCGTTCTTTGATGGATTCACGGGTTTCGCTGCTGGCGGCGCGTTCGGAGAGGATCAGCCGGCGGCGGTCGCGGTCAACTTCTATGACACACACCTCAATTTTCTCGCCGACCATTTCGCTGTAGCGTTCATCCGGCGAGTTGCCAGTGATCGTCAGGCGGCGGCTGAGGCCGATTTGGGAGGCAGGGACGAAACCCCGGATGGTGCCCAGGGGAACGAGCAACCCACCTTTGTTGTAGCCCACAATCTTGGAATCGAAGGGGTCTTCGGATTCCAGCAGCTCTTCCGCTGTCTGCCAGTTCTTCTCTTCCAGCGCCCGGGTGAAGGAGAGGATCAGATTGCCGTTTGAGTCCTCCGGCGTGACGACAAAAACGGTGATATCCTGGCCAACCTCAAAGGTTTCCAGAAGTTCATCATCAATTGAATCCAGCTCTTTGCCGGCCAGAATGCCTTCTGATTTGGCACCCACGCTTACAAGAATCTGCCCGTCGCTGATGCTGGCAATTGTGCCGGTGCGGATTTCACCCCGTTTGGGGAAATCTATTGCCAGGCCTTCTTCTTCCAGCAGGGCTTCCATCTTATTGATGGGCTCTTCACTTTCGGCTTCCCCCTTGGTTTTCACAACGTCATTTTGGTCCATAAATTACATAACTCCACAGTTGAATTTCTAACTGATTATAAAGGTTAAATGATAACTTGGCAACCCTGAATTCGTGCTGCCAAACAAACAGGCGCCAATTATCAACACCTGTTCATAATCAGCTCACTCTATTGTACCGGGATTGCCCCCGTTGTCAAATCAAGTTGAAAGATTTCCGAGACGCTTTCCCATGAATAGGGAGCTCGATCCTCCTGGCTCCGGGTTTCTGATGGTCTGCGTTTCTTGCGGGAGACCATCAGGCGGATTCTTCGCCCATATCCAGGACGTCCCGGATCTGTGTTTTGGGATCTGGCTCGCTGATGAGACCTTTTTCCTCCATGGATTCGATGATGCGGGCAGCCCGAGTGTACCCGATGCGCATTTTTCGCTGCAGCATGGATGTGGATGCCTGGCCTTCCTGCCGGATGATCTCAAGGGCCTCGTTAAATTTGGGATCCTGGTTTTGCTCTTCTTCCATTTCCTCCCACAGGGGAGCCTGTTTGAGGGGAACGCCTTTCCTGGTCTGAAAGGCTGCCGGCTGGTCGGGTCGTTCGGGTGCGCCGGGTTGGACGGTAAAGCCGCGCCAGTAGGCGGTGAGGCGGTTGATCTCAACGTCGGACACAAAGGCGCCCTGAATGCGGACGGGCGCGGGAGCATCTGGCGCCTGGAAGAGCATGTCTCCCCGGCCCAAAAGGCGTTCGGCCCCTGGCTGGTCGAGGATCACGCGGCTGTCCACCGAAGAAGCTACGGCAAAGGCGATCCGGGCTGGGAAATTGGCCTTGATCAGCCCGGTGAGGATGTCAGTGGAGGGGCGCTGGGTGGCGATGATCAGGTGAATGCCGGTGGCCCGGGCAAGTTGTGCCAGCCGGGTGATCGCCCGTTCAGTTTCGTCGGGCGCCAGCATCATCAAATCGGCCAGCTCATCAATCACCACCAGCAGGTAAGGCAGCTTTTTCATCCCGCTGGCCGTGCATCGGGCGTTGTAGTCCTGGATATTGCGTGCGCCGGTTTCCGAGAATTTTCGATAGCGTTTGTCCATCTCTCGCATCATCCACTGCAATGCGCCCACCACATGATCCGCATCCACGATCACCGGCGCCAGAAGGTGAGGTATTCCGTTATACCCGGTCAGTTCCACGCGTTTGGGGTCCACCAAAATCAGGCGAAGCTCGTCCGGCGTCATGTTCAGAAGAAAGCAGGTCAGGATGATATTGATGCAGACGGATTTACCGGCGCCGGTGGTGCCGGCGATCAGCAGGTGGGGCATGGCTGTCAGGTCGGCTGCCACGGGATTTCCCGCCACATCCTTGCCAAGGACCATCTTTAATGGAGAATCAAGCTGGTCGAAGGCGCTGCTCTTGAGCACTTCCTGGAGAGAAACCAGGGAGACCTGGCGGTTGGGCACTTCAATTCCGATGTATCCTTTTCCGGGGACGGGGGCTTGAATGCGGATCTGGGCCGCGGCCAGGGCCAGGGCCAAGTCGTCCGCCAGGGCGGTGATCTTGGAAACCCGGACCCGCATCTTGCCGTTGCGGGTTTCAATGAAATCAGGCTCCACCCCAAAAAGGGTGATGGTCGGACCGCGCCGGATATCCACTACTGAGGCCGGCGCGCCAAAGGATTTGAGGGTCTCTTCGATCACCCGGGCCCGTTGCCGGTCGTTTTCGTCCTCCCTGGCAGTGGGTTTTCCGGGCTCCAGGATCTGTTCCGGGTCCGGCAGCACCCACACAGGCTGGCGATTCATCTGATTGTAATACAGATCAATTCTCTCCTGTTGGGTGGCGGCCTGGGCCGGGGCCCTGGTGGTGCCCACCCTGACGGGCTGCGTGTCGTCCTCGCCGGTCGGTTGCTGCAATGGGGGCTTCTCTTCCGCGGAGGGTTTGGGTTGGTGTCGCTTCTGCTGGCGGCGCGCTCTGGAATTTGCCTGCAGTTTTTGAAGGGCAGTCCCAATTTTCTCAAACAGGGACTTCAGCAGGTTGCCGGTCCACTTGAGGATGTTGGACATGGCCAGGTCCAGAGTCAGGATCAGGCTGATCAACAGCCAGGCGATCCCGGCGATCACTGCGCCGGGTTTGCCCAGCATCTGCACCAGGGCGGTTTTAATGAAGCTGCCCAGATAGCCTCCACCCAGTCCCGTCTGGGCCTCGGACATGCCGCCATCCAGCACAAGATGAAACCAGAACGTCAGATTGACAAAAAAGAGAAAAATGCCCACCAGGCGTTCAAAGGAAAGCGCAGGCAATTTTTCGATGTTCCGCAGGAGCATCCACAATCCCAGGGTGACCAAGGCCAGGGGGAGGATATAGACTCCCCACCCGATCAACTTGCTGAGGTTGGTGACCCACCAGGCGGTCACACTGCCCGTGTTTTGGGTGAAAAGGCTGATGAGGGTCAGGAGGCCGATCAGGGCCAGGACGATTCCCAGGATGTCAATCCGCCTTTCCGGGGGGATATTGGGGAAGACGGGTTTGGTCGTCTTTTTTCTGGAAGCGGATTTCTTGCGTTTTGATGCCTTTTTTTGGGTTGGTCGGCGTGCCATCCTGTGCTCCTGGCTGGTGAATGCAGATTAATTCTTTTTGGATTATAGCATAGCTGGTTTGCGGATGGTTTGATGGAGCGGCGTTGAGAGGGTGTG
>DAOTUG010000060.1:0-8972 GCA_034437335.1 Anaerolineaceae bacterium | reverse complement strand
GTCCAGGGCTATCCGATTTCGATGACTATCAATGGATAATATGGATACAGTGATGATATCCCCCACCTTAAGCTGGCAAGATTCTGGAATCCGCGATCGGTGGAGTAACCCGTCGGTTTTGACACCGATGTCAACAAAGGCGCCAAAATCAACGACATTCCGTATTGTACCCGTTAATTGCATTCCCGGTGAAAGGTCCTCCATGGTGATGACATCCTGTCTCAGAACCGGTTTGGGAAGATCCTCGCGGGGGTCTCGACCAGGCCTGGCGATTTCTTCCAGGATGTCTTCCAACGTATGAATTCCAGTTCCAAGATCCCGGGCCAATGCATGTAAATCTGATGTTTCAATAAAATGGGCGACGCAGTGAATACGCTGGTCTGATGATGCATCCATTGGCAAGTCTAATTTCTGAAGGATTCTTGCGGCAATGGGGTAGCTTTCAGGGTGGATGGCTGTCGCATCCAGGGGATTTTCCCCATTCCGGATGCGAAGAAAACCAGCAGCCTGTTCAAAGGTCTTTGGACCCAATCCAGAAATATTCAGAAGCTCCTTTCTATTTGAGAAGGGACCATTCGCATCACGATGCTGGATAATCTTTTCTGCAAGGCTGGGACCGATGCCGGCGACATGGGCCAACAGGGCCGGTGACGCGGTGTTGAGGTCCACCCCCACGGTATTGACAACCCGTTCCACAACTTGTTCCAGGGCATTCCTGAGATCATTCTGGTTGATATCATGTTGATAGAGGCCGACGCCAATAGACTGCGGATCAATTTTCACCAGCTCTGCCAGGGGATCCTGAACGCGTCTTCCGATGGAGATAGCGCCGCGAATGCTGACATCCAGGTCTGGAAATTCCCTGCGGGCTAACTCGCTGGCGCTGTAAACACTGGCGCCGGCTTCACTGGTAATCAGATAGCTCAAACCATCCCGGTCCCGGGTTATCTCAGCTGTCATCTGCTCTGTTTCCCGGGAGGCGGTACCATTGCCGATGACGATTAGCGAGACTTGATATTGATCAATCCAATCACGGAGCTGGGCTTGGGCGGCTTGCTTTTGATTTTGCGGGGGGTGGGGATAGATGGTGCCTGTTACCAGACATTTCCCGGTGGGGTCAATTACCGCAAGTTTACATCCTGTTCTGTAGGCAGGATCCACAGCGAGGATGGTTTGTCCGGCCAGGGGTGGTTGTGTGAGAAGTGCCTCCAGATTGGTTGCGAAGACCTGGATGGCATGAACTTCTGTTTCTTTCGTGAGCTGACGACGGACATCCCGCTCTATGGCAGGCAGAAGAAGCCTTTGAGCTGCATCCTCTGCAGCTTCATTGAGGGCATTAAAGAAGACAGAGCGCCGGTCCGGAGGGAATTCTGACCGAACTGCGAGGCGCCAATCTCCCTCTTTGAAACGTGTCTGCACCTTCAAGACGTTTTCGCCTTCTCCACGGTTTATCGCCAGGACTTGATGGGGTTTTATATACCGAATTGGTAAATCCATATCATAATAATCTTTATAGACCCGTCGAGGATCCTCAGCATCGTGTAATTTCTGACAGGAAATTTTCCCGAATTTTAGCGCTTTCTCACGGGCCACTTCCCTGACATCAGGATTCTCACTGATGACTTCAGCGACAATGTCCTTCGCACCTTCCAAGGCTGCTTCCATATCAGGGACATTTTCGTTCAGAAACGGCAGGAGATGGTCTTTGATGGTTCCCTGGTGGATCGGCTGGGCGATAATCATCTCTGCCAAAGGCGCCAACCCCTTTTCCCGGGCACGGGTTGCCCTGGTTTGTCGCTTTGGACGGAAAGGCCGGTAAAGGTCTTCCAATCGGGTAAGGTTGTCGGCTTCCTGAATTTGCCGCTCCAATTCAGGGATAAGTTTCCCCTGGGATTCGATTGTCTCCAGAATCGTCTTTCGGCGGTCAGCGAGTTTTCTAACTTGTTGTAATGTCTCTTGAATGTCCCTGATCTGGATTTCGTCAAGATTGCCAGTCATTTCTTTGCGATACCGAGCGATAAAGGGAATCGTGTTGTCATCCAGGAGCAAATCTACGGTTCGGCTCACCTTTTCCCGGGGAATCTTCAGCCGGTCTGCAATGGCGTTTGTGATGTTCATCATAGATCCTGTAAAAAAATATTGGTTCATCCTATGGTTTTAACGGCTTCATATTGTAACATTAACCATAAGCCATATTCCAATTAACCCAATGAGGCCGGGTGATTGCCTTAAAAGCCCCCACCCGTCAAAAAGAACGGGACGCATATTCAGGATTGGCAGATGAATCATTAAGACCTTGTTGACGCCCTGGTACCTGCATGATATACTCTAGCTAAATAAATCATCAGATTAATCGTATGAATTGGGTGAACATGGAAGATCACAAGGTTCTTGATTCGCATCTCTCAAGATTTCTGGCTTATCTGGCGGGCGAAGCAGCAGCGGGTTCCTTAACGCTGCCGAGTTTGAATGACTTAAGCAAAAATCTTGGGGTCAGTATCTCTTCTTTGCGGGAGGAGCTACAGGTCGCTCGATCTCTGGGCTATGTGGACGTAAAACCCAGAACGGGG
The DNA here is from genome assembly GCA_034437335.1 of Anaerolineaceae bacterium. Lineage (GTDB taxonomy): Bacteria > Chloroflexota > Anaerolineae > Anaerolineales > Anaerolineaceae > Brevifilum. The sequence continues at coordinate 6,402 of DAOTUG010000060.1, read as the reverse complement.
ATTAAGTGTTTACCCTACGAATTTGCCTCGGCAGTGACTCAGAGTCTGGCCTATGCGGTCAGTCTGGACCGAAATTATTTTAGACAATTTTCTGATATGCGGAACCATATTGAAGCTTCGTATTGGTATCAGGCAGTCAGCAGTTTGCTGCCCGAGGATATCAGCGAGTTGCAGCAGATTGTAAAGGATGCATTCCACAAACTGAATTCGGACCCTATTGAAATCCCTCATGAAGAACATAAACAGCTTCATCTGACGATTCATAGGCGTCTGAATAATGATTTTGTCACCGGCATTTTACAAGCTTACTGGGATATTTACGAAGCGGTAGGCCTGAGTGTTTACGAGGACCGCAAATACCTTGAGCGGGTTTGGTCGTATCACCAGCAAATGGTTGATGCGATTGCCCAGGGAGATTTTCTGTCCGGTTACCAGGCCCTGATTGCACATATGGACCTCTTGTTTCAACGGGAGCAAAACAGCACAAAACTACCCTTTGAATAGACTTTTGGAAGGAGTCAGCATGAAAACGGATAAGGAATCCGAGCAGCAGAAGGCAGCAAATCAGCAAGATCCGGTGAATGATTTCTGTATGACAGTGTGTACTGTCAATGGGTCTGGCAGCGCAACCGCAAACACCACTTTGTTGAGGGCTTTGTTTCACATGGGTATCCCGGTTTCGGGCAAGAATATCTTCCCCTCCAACATCAAGGGCCTCCCAACCTGGTTTTCTATACGGGTCTCGAAGGATGGCTATCTGGCCAGGGTAGCCCATGATGATATCATCGTGGCTATGAACCCAATGACCTTCGCTGAAGACCTGACCTATGATGTTCCAGGGGGGGTGGTTTTTCTTGCCGACCACATTGACTTGCCCGTCCCAAGGGATGATGTGATTGTTTATCCTATGCCGGTCAAGGATCTGATCAAAGAAGCGGATGTCCCTCGCAATCTGCGGGAATATATGCAGAACATGGTCTATGTTGGAATTGTGGCGGAAATGTTGGGGATTGACCTGGACAAGGTTCATGAAGCCCTTCTCTCCCAGTTCAAGAAAAAGCCTTCCGTGGCCGAATCCAACTTTGATATTGTTACACTGGCGGCAGATTGGGCGGATGCGAATCTGGAGAAAAAAGATCCCTATCGCGTTGAAAAAATGGACCCTCTGGATAAATACATCATGATTGATGGCAATACCGCCGGAGCTCTGGGTGCGATTTATGGCGGTTTCCAGTTTTGTGCATGGTATCCGATTACCCCGGCCACAAGTCTGGCCGAATCATTAAACATCTTTGCTCCCAGGCTCCGCAAGGATGAAGAAACAGGGAAGAACAATTTTGCCATCGTGCAGGCGGAGGATGAACTTGCGGCAATCGGTATGGCGGTTGGGGCTGGTTGGGCCGGTCTCCGCGCCATGACGTCCACCTCAGGACCCGGGGTCAGCCTGATGACGGAATACCTGGGTCTTGCCTACTATGCGGAAGTGCCCCTTGTTCTGTGGAATGTCCAACGTGTGGGCCCCAGCACTGGATTGCCAACCCGGACGGGGCAGGGGGATCTGACGATGCACTACTTCCTGGGACATGGCGACACAGATCAAATCCTACTTTTACCCTCCTCAGTGAATGAGTGTTTTGAGTTTGGCTGGCGGGCCTTTGATTACGCCGAACGATTCCAGTCCCCGATTGTGATTGTGAGTGATTTGGATCTCGGCATGAATTTATGGATGACAAAACGTCTTGAATATCCTGACAAACCGATTGAGCGGGGCAAGATTCTGTGGGAGGAGGACCTCGAAGCCTTTGCCACGGAATGGGGACGGTATCTGGATGTGGATGGCGATGGGGTGCCCTACCGTACCGTGATGGGCAATGAACATCCAAAAGCGCCGTATTTCACCCGGGGGACCGGACATGATGAATTTGGCAACTACAGTGAAGACCCTGCTGTTTGGGAGGCGATGCTGGACCGGATCAAGAAGAAATATCAACTGGCTCGCGAACAGCTTCCCCAACCGGAAATCCGCAGCATGGGTGATACGGAGATTGGTCTGATTGGGTTTGGTTCTACGGAACCTGCCCTGCTGGAAGCTCAGGATAAGCTGGCTGATTTGGGGATCAAAACTGATTTTCTCAGAATCAGGGCCTTGCCGCCATCTGCGGCGGTGGAAAAATTCATTCAGGCGCATACTCGCAACTATGTCCTGGAGCTCAACAGAGATGGTCAACTGCATCAAATTCTGACCCTAGAATACTGCGATATGGTGGATCGTTTGATCTCGCTTTGCCACATTGACGGCCTACCGATGACGGCTGATTGGATTGTCAATTCAGTAACTGCAAAGGAGCGTGACTGATATGGCTGAAAAAACAGAAAACCTGAACAAAATTGGCCTTAGCCGACGGGATTATCGGGGTGAACGCTCCACGCTCTGCCCCGGATGCGGGCATAATACCATCTCAGCGCAGATAATGAAGGCTTGCTATGAGATGAACATTCACCCCAGCAAGATTGTGAAATTCAGCGGGATAGGATGTTCAAGCAAGAGCCCGACTTATTTTTTGAGCCAGTCTTTCGGATTTAATGGATTGCATGGACGCATGCCTTCTTTGGCCCTGGGTGCCGCTTTTGCTGATACATCCATGAAAGTTGTTGGTGTTTCAGGCGATGGCGATACGGCCAGCATTGGACTTGGTCAGTTCAAGCACCTTATTCGGCGTAACCTCCCCATGGTCTACATTGTGGAGAATAATGGCGTGTATGGGTTGACGAAAGGTCAGTTCTCAGCAACCGCTGAAAAGGGTTTGGAGTTGAAGTATCAAGGAGAGAACCCCTTTCTTCCGATTGATATTGCCAAGGAGGCCTTGATCGGCAACGCAAGTTTTGTGGCCCGTTCGTTTGCCGGGGATCCAAATCAGGTCAGGGAACTCCTCAAAGCAGCCCTGAGCCATCGAGGAACCTCTGTTCTGGATATCATCAGCCCCTGTGTCAGCTTCAACAATCGCGAGGATACCCTGCACTCCTATCAGTGGGGACGGCAGCACGAAGCGCCATTGCATGATATTTCTTACGTTCCCACCCGGAAAGCGATCATTCTGGATGAGTTCAAGGAAGGAGAGACCAAAGAGGTGACCTTCCATGACGGTTCAGTGGTCGTTTTGAAGAAATTGGAGCAGGAATATGATCCCACGGATAAATGGCAGGCAATGCACATTCTTGAAAAAGCGGAACGGGAACATTATCTTGTCACCGGATTGATTTATGTTGATCCAGACCAGCCTTCTCTCTACGATTATCTTGATCTGACGGAAGAACCAATGAACCGGATGGACTCTGATAGGCTGCGACCGGATCCGCAGTCCCTGGAAGCGATCAACGAAAGTATGCGATAAAGGGCGCTGCCCAAAACGCGAAAAACACCGGGGCGCTTCAGTGCTCCGGTGTTATGTTTTACCGATGGATTGGAAGGGCAGGGGTATTAGAAATCTCCCAGGGTGTGGAGCAGAGCCAGATTGGGCTGGCGCAGTGCGCCAACAGGGAATCCTGAGATAACAATCACCTGCTGCCCTGATTTGAGGGTTGTTGAGGTGGCAATGGCGGTTTCCACGTGTTTAATCATCGTTTCCAGGGTATCCGCGTAGGGCACCAGCAGAGGGGTGACCCCCCAGAATAGGCCCATTTGGCGATAGGTGCGCATCTCTGGGGTGAAGGCCAAAATCGGCACATCCGGCCGCGCCTTGGACATCAACCGGGCCGTTTTTCCTGATTGGGTGAAGACGACAATGGCCACAACATTCCGGTCCTGGGCCAGCTCTTTGGCGGCCCTTGTGATGGATACGGCGTCATCAAACTTTATCTGAGCGGTTTCTGTGGTGGTTTTTCCCCAAGCATGCCGGTTAGCTTCTGCACGCCGGATAATGGAATCCATCATCTTGACACTTTCCACCGGGTATTTCCCTGCCGCTGTTTCTCCGGATAGCATCACCGCATCGGTTCCATCAAAGATTGCGTTGGCGACATCCGTTGCTTCTGCCCGGGTTGGACGGGGATTATTGATCATCGAATCCAGCATTTGGGTTGCGGTTATGACCATTTTTGCGTGGGCGTTAGCGCTGGATATGATCTCCTTTTGTGCAATCGGGACGGCTGCCGGGGACATTTCTACCCCCAGATCGCCCCGGGCAACCATCACCCCATCGGTGACCTCCATGATGCTTTTCAGATCATTCAGGGCTTCCGGTCGTTCCAACTTCGCAATGATCGGAGTGCGTACCAGTTTGTTTTTTGGCGCCAGGTTCTCAATTGCCTCCCGGACAGTCAGGATATCCTGGGATGATTTGACAAAGGAAATGGCCACCATATCCACACCATTTTCCAATCCAAATTCAAGATCAACCCGATCTTTATCTGTGAAGGCAGGAATGGTCAGGCTGGCTCCGGGCAGGTTGACGCCCTTATTGGAGCGCAGTTCACCTCCCAAGGTGACTGTGGCTTCGATGCGGTCTCCACTGACAGATTCAACTTCCATCTCAATTTGCCCATCATCCAGCAGGATGTGGTTTCCTGGTTTCAGCGCTTTGTGCAAGTCAGGAATTTCGAAGGGGATGAAGGTATCCTTTTCGTCTGTGACGAACTCCTTTGAGGAACTTAAGGTGACCTGGTCCCCTGCAGCCAGATTGATCGTGCCTTGTGGAAGTTTTCCAATCCGGAGCTTCGGTCCCTGCAAATCCTGAAGTATTGTCAGGGGTGCGCCCATTTCGTCTGCAGTTTCCCGGATCAAATTGATGAGTTTTCCGTGAGCTTCATGGGTGCCGTGAGAAAAATTGAGCCGGGCAACGTTCATCCCGGCTTCAATCAACGCCCGAATCGTTTCTTTGTCATTACTGCTGGGTCCCAGGGTGCAGACAATTTTTGCAAAACGTTTCATGCTTACTTCCCTTGTCCTGTTCTAGGTCAGCAGGAGGACCTCTCTGAGGATCGGCAACATCCACTCTACAGTTTCCTTATCAATAATCAAGGGTGGGGCCAATCGCAGGATATGTTCATGGGTTTCTTTCACCAGGATTCCCCTTTTTTGCAGCGCTTCTGCAAAAGGACGTGCGCCTCCAAGTTCATGCTTCAACTCCACACCGATCAGCAGCCCCTTACCTCGAATTTCTTTGACATTTTTCTTTGGCAGTTCTTCCAGATATTCCTGGATGTACGCACCCATCATCTGAGCATTCTCGATCAGATTTTCATCAACAAGGACATCCAGAGCAGCGATGCTGACTGCAGCGCCCAAGGGATTACCGCCAAAAGTTGATCCATGCTGCCCGGGTTGGATCAGACCCAGGACGGGTTCGTCCGCCAATACAGCAGAAACCGGGTAAAATCCGCCGGAAAGCGCTTTGCCAATCACCATGATATCAGGCCGGACGTCTTCATGGTCGCAGGCAAAAAGCTTGCCTGTGCGGCCAAGACCTGTCTGAATTTCATCAGCAATGAAAAGAATATTTTCTGATTTGCAGTGGGATGCTACATGGCTGAGATACCCATCCGGCGGCATGATGATACCGTTTTCTCCTTGCAGCGGCTCCAGCATGATGGCGGCTGTGTTTTCATTGGTGGCCGATATTATGGCATCCATATCGCCATATGGCACTTGTTTGAAACCGGGGGTGAAGGGCCCAAAATCCTCTTTGTACAGTGCTGTGGAAGAGAAGGAGATGATGGTGGTTGTGCGGCCATGGAAATTGCCCTCGGCGACAATGATCTCCGCATCGAACCGTGGCACACCCTTGGTCAGGTAAGCCCATTTTCGGGCAACCTTGATAGCGGTTTCAACCGCCTCAGCACCACTGTTCATGGGCAGGCATTTTTCGTATCCGGTCAGCTCATGCAGTTTCTTATACAGTAATCCGAGCTGATCGTTGCGGAATGCCCGGGAGGTCAGAGTCAGCTTTTCAAGCTGCGTCTGCATGGCTGCTTTGATTTGGGGGTGACAATGTCCCTGGTTGAGGGCTGAATAGGCGCTGAGGCAGTCCAGGTAGCGGTTCCCGTCCACATCATACACCCACACCCCTTCGCCTTTGGTAAGGACAACATCCAGAGGATGGTAATTGTGCGCGCCGTAGTTTTCCTCAAGGTCAATAAAATACTGACTATTGGGCATCGTTACCCCCCTGGGAAAGGAGTTCGAGGAGGACGGCTTTTTGAGCGTGCATCCGATTTTCTGCCTGAGGGAACAACCGGGAATGCGGACCATCAGCCACGTTGTCGGTGATTTCGTGGCCGCGATGTGCTGGCAGACAATGCATGACAATGACCTTTGGCTGCGCCAGTTGGACAAGATCCTGATTTACTTGATAGGGAGGGAAGACTTTTTCCCGTTTCTTGGCCTCTTCTTCCTGTCCCATACTG
>DAOTUG010000059.1:0-18845 GCA_034437335.1 Anaerolineaceae bacterium | reverse complement strand
CGCAGAAGGGGTGGGGCTTTTCCGGACAGAGTTTCTGTATCTGGACAGCGACAGTCTTCCCGGAGAGGTTGATCAAATTGAGGCGTATCAGGCAGTTTTCTCCAATTATAAAGACCAGCCTGTGATTGTGCGCACTCTGGACATCGGCGGTGATAAGGTTATCCCTTATCTTGATCTGCCGGAGGAGTTGAATCCTTTCCTTGGATGGCGCGGGATTCGGATGGTGGATGGCGCGGAAGAGATTTTCCTCTCCCAGTTCCGGGCCCTGCTGCGGGCAGGAGTGGATGTGGACCTGCACATCATGGTTCCGATGGTCTCCGGCATCGAAGAAATTCGTCTGGCAAAGGCCCTGATGCAAAAGGCTGAAACCCAGCTTCGGGACGAGGGCCTGGATTTCGCCGAGGATGTCAAATTTGGCATTATGATCGAAGTCCCTTCAGCGGCACTACTGGCGGACCGCCTGGCAAGGGAAATTGATTTCTTCAGCATCGGCACCAATGATCTGACCCAATATACCCTGGCGGTGGACCGCACCAACAGCAGAGTGGCGCACCTTGCCAGTCCCTTCAATCCGGCGGTTCTGGCCTTAATCAAACAAACCATTGACAGCGCGCACCGGGAGGAGAAATGGGTGGGTCTGTGCGGTGAGCTGGCGGGAGAACCTCTGGCTGCGCCCATTTTACTCGGTCTTGGGCTGGATGAATTCAGCATGTCTCCCGCCCGAATTCCGATTATCAAGCAGGTGCTGCGCAAATTGGAACTGGCCGCCTGTCAGGATCTGGCTGAGAAGGTCCTGGAATTAACCACGGCGGAGGATGTTCGGGAGGCCTCTGAGGCCTTCTTAAAAAACCTCGGTGTGGATCTTTGAGAGGAGCGGGTAATGGCAACGGTAGAACAAAAAGGTGAGATTTCCGGAAAATCGGCCACAGATGTGTATGAGGCTTCCCTGAAGGCCTTTGCGGAAGCTGGATTTGAGGTTTGGAAGAAGCGCCCCATGGGGTGGTTGTCTCTGGCGAAAAAGACAGTTGCAGGTGTTGAAGTGGCAGCCAATCTGTCCGCCAGACCCACTCAGCCCCCTTCTTTTACGCTGACCCTGGATGCAGAGGGGCTTGCGCAGGATCGTCTGCAGGAACTGGCCAAAGAAATTTTGACCCATCTGGAGGAAACGTTGGAAGGGTGATACGCAGCCGGCGTGAGGTCCAATCTGGTTTGAGGCCCGACCGGCAGTCAGTCCAACCGAAGCATAGGGACCAGCAGGATGTGACAAATTGTCACCTGCTGGTCTTTTTGGTCCCTGTGGGTCCGAAACTGGCGAAGGACGAGGTTCTGAAGCGCAGAAGGATCCAGAAAAGAAAAAACGCAGGCGAAAACCGCCTGCGTTTTTTTCTCGCCGCCTCATATCTGGGGGGCTCAGCATCGGACACCCCATATATGGGTCTGGCAAAAGGCGTGCCCCAAGCATACCAGTTTCCTGGGGCAGGGTTTCAACCAATAAGAATCAGCATCGATTCTCAGAGGAGGAATATGTGGGGGTCGGGCACATATCGAACCTGAGATCAATTTTGATTGCGTTTTCGCAGAAAAGCCGGCACGTCCAGATCATCGGTGTTGATCCGGGTAGGAAATTCATAGGAATCTCCGGATTCTCTGCGGGATGTGGCTTCCTCTTCTTCCGGGTTCTTGTCAACCATGCTGGGCAGGGGCCGCTGCTGGGCGTAATCGTTATGGGAGCTGCGGCGTTTTCCCATGGTGGATTGCATGGCATTCCCTTCAAAGGCGGTGGCGATGACCGTGATGCGCAGATTTTCACCCATGCTCTCATCAATCACCGCACCGAAAATCAGATTGACCTCCGGATGGGCAGTTTCTTTGATGATGGCAGCCGCCTGGCTGACTTCAAAGAGGGTCAGGCTGTTGCCGCCGGTCACATTGAAGAGGATGCCCCGGGCGCCGTCAATGGTGACATCAAGCAGTTGACTGGAGATGGCTTGTTCAGCCGCAACCCGGGCCCGATCCTCTCCGGAGGCCTGGCCCACCGCCATCAGGGCGGCGCCGCCTTCGGACATGATCGTGCGGACATCGGCAAAATCGAGGTTGATCAGACCGGGGATGGTGATCAGCTCTGAGATGCCCTGGATGCCCTGGCGGAGCACATCATCGGCCAGTTTGAAGGCTTCCTGCAGGCTGGAGCGTTTGTCCACAATCTGAAGGAGCCGGTCGTTGGGGATGATGATGAGGGTGTCAGCGTGTTCCTTGAGGGCAGCCGCGCCGTCTTCGGCGGCCCGGGCTCGGTGGCTGCCTTCGAAGGTAAAGGGTCGCGTGACAACCCCGATGGTCAGAGCCCCAATTTCCTTGGCGATCTGGGCGATCACGGGGGCGGCGCCGGTGCCAGTACCTCCGCCGAGTCCGGCGGTGACAAAGACCATATCGGAGCCTTTGAGCACTTCATAGAGCTCTTCGGCCGATTCTTCCGCGGCCAGCCGGCCGATCTTGGGATCGCCGCCCGCCCCGAGGCCCCGAGTGGATTTATCGCCCACACGGACCCGGATCTTCGCCTTTGAGAACTGCAGGGCCTGGGCGTCGGTATTCACAGCGATGAATTCAATGCCGGACAGTCCTTCATCAATCATCCGGTTGACCGCATTGCATCCGCCGCCTCCGACGCCAACTACTTTTATTCTTGCAAATGATTCTGGTTGTTGTTGGTTCATTTTTGTCAAACTCCTCTTTCTTGATGCTGATGTGATACTGATGTGATGCTGAATCTCTCAGGGCAGCAAACGCCTGAGAAGGTCTTGCAGTTGTTTGACCCAGTTCTTGCCTTGCTTGGGTCCATGATGCTCTGTGTATTGGTCGCTCTCGCTCATCAGAAGGGCCCATTCAAGCAAACCCACGCTGGTTGAAAAGGATGGCGAATCCAATTGGTCCGTCAACCCCATCAGGTGCTGGGGTTTGGCAATGCGGGCCGGAAGGCCCATCACCCGGGAAGCCAGTTGACGCGCTCCCGGAATTTGACTGGAGCCCCCGGTCAGAACTACCCCGGCTGGCAGCAGCCCGTCATAGCCCGAGCGGCGGACTTCCTGCAGCACCAGGTAGAAGATCTCCTCCACCCTGGCCTCGATGATGTTGGCCAGATCCTGGCGTCGGATGCGCAAGGGGGCATCGCTGCCAAAGCTGCGCACGCTGAATTGTTCTTCGGGGTTGACCTCAGACTGGACGGCATGCCCAAATTTCAACTTGATCTCCTCAGCTTGCTGGATTGGCAGTCGCAGACCGTGAGCGATATCCGAGGTGACATGGTTGCCGCCCACGGCTAGGACCATGGTATGCCAGACATCGCCATCAATGTAGATGGCCATATCGGTGGTGCCGCCGCCAATATCCACCACCACTACGCCCATCTGGCGTTCGGTTTCTGAAAGGACAACCTCTGCGGATGCCAGGGGATTGAGGACAAACTGAGAGATCTCAATACCGGAGGCAGCCACGCACTGGCGCAGGTTTTCGATGGTGGAGGCGGATGCGGTGATGATGTGGGCTTCAACCTCCAGGCGGTATCCGTGCATCCCCACAGGGGTGCGGATGCCATCCTGACCGTCAATGATGAAGCCTCGCTGGATCACATGGATGATTTCCCGGTTGTGGGGGATGGCTACGGCCTGGGCGGCATCCAATGCCCGGTCAATATCCTCAATGTCCACGATCCCACCGGTGATTCCAACGACTCCCCGGCTGTTGATGGAGGAGACATGGGATCCGGCCAGACTGACCAGAGCCGCATTGATTTCAAAACCGGAGGTCCTTTCGGCTTTTTCGATGGAGCGGGAGACAGCCAGGGCAGCAGCGTTCAGATCCACCACCGTGCCTTTACGCAGGCCCTGAGATTGCTCAATGCCGACGCCCAGTATTCGCAGATTGCTGCCGTCCTCAACTCGGGCAACCAGGGTGCAGATTTTGCTGGTCCCGATGTCAATTCCGACAATGATGGGTTCATCCATAATCAGGGCTCCATTCGATAATATGGCGCATGGTAAAATTCCAGGCTGATCAGGCCGGGGGTCAGCCCTTCTGCTCCCAATGCGTCCACAATGTGGGTGTATTCCACAAGTTTCATGTGCATATCGCTGATGTCCCTACCGAAATAGACCATCCATCCCTGGGGGTCCTCCCAGCCCAGGCCAAATTGTGGATCATACAGCAGGTAGGTGCCGGAGGGTACATATTGGCTCAGGGCCAGGACGCCCTCCACAAACTCCGGTGTGGTGCGGGGCCAGGTCTGTGTTGGGGTGCGCGCTGGTTCTGCCCCGGCCTCTGCTGAGGGTGACTCGGCTGCTTCTTCCGGGTCGTCATCGGCCCCAGGCGGATCGCCTGCTGCCAGAACGGTCAGGGGGATTTCTGCTTCACCTCGGGGGGGAAACAGTATCCCTTCGGAATCAATCCAGAGTGTGACAGCGCCCTGCTGCCAGACAAGGACTGGTTGGCGTTCCTGCACGCGGATGGTAAGGGCTGCGGGCAGACTAACGGAAACGGAGACTTCGCTCAGACTCGGGTAGCCCTCCACAAGCTGTGTTTCGATCTCCGAAGGGACCAGGGACACAATGGACTGGCCTGAGAGGTTCAATTGTGAGAGGATATCATCTGCATTAAGACGCTGTGCGCCGGTCAGTTTGATTGTGGTCACCGTGAATAGATCTGCGCTCATCATGCTGATCAGCCCGACCAGACAAAAGAGAAAGAGCGGCGCGGAGAGGATGCGCCAGCCCAAAGAAATATTTGGCAGGGACGGCAGCCCAACCTCTGCCCCTTTGGTATTAAGCGGCATATAGACTTTCCGCCGTTTACGGGTGGCTCGGGGCGCGCTGGGTTGCGACCGCCGGGTCACTGTCGGCCGGTGGTTCGTTTTGCGTTTGGCGGCGCTGCTGCCAAGCCCAACCGAACGGGATTTCTTCCGGCGTTGGTTGCGTCGGGCTCGGACTTTATCAGCCCTGGTTTGCTCCTCTGATGAGCGTGACGGCATATTAGCTTCGAAACTCCCTTTCTGTCTTGTCGCGCTGCATTTTTCGATCCAGCGCCAGGTCAATTAGCTTTTCGATCAACTCGCTGTAGGGCACTCCCGTCGCTTCCCAGAGTTTGGGATACATGCTGATTTTGGTGAAGCCCGGAATGGTATTGATTTCATTGAGATAGAGGGCGTCGTTTTGTGAATCTATGAGAAAATCCACCCGGGCCATCCCGGCGCAATCAGTGGCCTGATAGGCTCTGACGGCTAAGGATTGGATCTTGCTAATGAGCTCCTCGGACAGGGTAGCCGGAATCAGGAGTTCAGCGGTGTCGTTCAAATATTTTTCGGCATAGGTATAGAAGATATCCTTGGGGACAATCTCTCCGGGCACGGAGGCGGTGGGGTGTTCGTTTCCCAGAACGCTGATCTCGATTTCCCGGGGAGATTCCAGACCCTGCTCAACAAGGACCCGCCGGTCATAGCTGGCGGCATGGAATAACCCTTCCATCAGATCGCTTCTGCTGGTGCACTTACTGATGCCTACTGAAGAGCCCAGATTGGCCGGTTTGGTGAAAAGGGGATAGCCTCCCAGGGCTTCGGCCCGGGCCAGGCAGTCGTCCAGATTTGCCGCAATCTCCTTGCGGTTGAAGACCTGGTGGGGCAAGACGGGGATGTCATGGGCCAGCATGACGTCCTTGAAAAGGCCTTTATCCATGCAGACCGATGATCCCAGCACGCCGGCGCCGACATAGGCCATGTCCGCCATTTCCATGAGTCCCTGCAGGGTGCCATCTTCGCTGAAGGTTCCATGCATGACGGGAAACACCACATCAAGCTGGGCAAAAAGAGAGAAACGATCTTTCTGCACGGTGTAGATCCCCGAATTCCCGGGCGCGGGCACGAAGACCGCCGGGGTGAGTTCATCGCACCGATCGTTTTTCAGCTTCGTCCACAGGTTTTCACCCACAAACCACTGCCCGCGACGGGTGATGCCGATTTCGACCACGTTGTATTTTTCCCGGTTCACAACGGAAAGCACCGAACGGGCGGACATGAGCGAAACCTCATGTTCGCCGGATCGGCCTCCGTAGATCACGCCCAAGTTCAATTTTTCAGACATTCTCAAATTCACCTATCAGTTCAATTTCTGGTTCGAGCTTAATGTTAAATTTTTCCAGGACTGCCTCCTGGGCGATGCGCATCAATGTATAAATATCCTGGGCGGTTGCTCCTTCCAGGTTGATGATGAAATTGGCGTGGATGGGGCTGATGATTGCCCGGCCCACGCGGCGTCCCTTCAGACCAGCCGCTTCAATCAACCGGCCAGCGTAATCCCCTTCAGGGTTCCTGAATATGGATCCCATCGAAGCCCCCGGGGGTTGGGTGTCCTTTCGGTGGGCCTGGAAGGTTTTGATCTTCTCCCAGGCAAATTCCCGGCTGGTGCGCTTTGCTTTGAAGGTAGCCGAAAGGATCACCGCTGGCAGAGATTCTCTCTTCAGGATGCTGCTGCGGTATTGATAGGCCAGCCTGTCAACTGGCCAATTTTCAATTCCTGAATCTTTGTGCAAGATTTCTGCCATCAACAGGCTCTCCTGCATATCACTGCCGTGGGCGCCTGCGTTTCCATAGACGGCTCCGCCGACGGTGCCGGGCACCGGCGCGGCCCATTCCATGCCGCTGAGTCCCCGGAGCGCTGATTGCCGGGCCACGGTCCCGAGAATTGCGCCGGATTCTGCAAATATGGAGGGATTTTTCGATCGGGTGTCAATTTTCAGGTTGTGAGCCCGGTTGTGGAGCACCACGGTATTCAATCCCCGGTCGCTGACAAGGATATTGGCGCCGCTGCCCAGGAGGAAGAAGGGCACCTGCAGATCCCAAAGCCGCTGCACGGCCCGGATCAGATCTTCCCGGGTGTGGATGGAGAGCAAAGCAGGCACCAGACCGCCGACGCGAGCGGTGGTGTAATTGGCCATGCTGACATTCTCCTGCAGGGCCGTTCCAAAGGCTGCTTTGAGTTTCTTCATCGCTTTCCTTATCATCATCTTAATCGTCTCTGTCAATCCTCAGGTTTTCTAAGGCTTAAATTTTGTAGGAGGGCCTGAGAGATCTGGGTGGCGTCCCCGGCAGAAAACACGATCACCACATCGCCAGGTGCAACGCATTCAATGAGGCGATCAATGGCTCCCTGAAAGCTTTCACAGTAGGACCCCGTTTCACCAGGAAGGGCACGGGCAATAGTCTCAGCCGAATAGCCGGGATTCTGTTCCCGGGCCGCATAAATCTTGAGGATCAGGGCCTGATGGGCCAGGGAGAGGGCTTGGATGAAGGCGTCCTCCAGGATTTGGGTCCGGGAGTAGGTATGGGGCTGCCACACTGCCCAGAGTCTGCGGCCGGGGTAGCGAATTTTGGCCGCCTTCAGGGTGGCTTCAATTTCTGTGGGGTGGTGGCCGTAATCATCAATGATCACGACGCCTCCAGGTTCTCCCAGGATCTCAAACCGCCGTCCGGCGCCGGTGAATTGGCTCAGGGCCTGGCTGGCAGCGTTGAAGGGCAATCCGAGCTGGTGCAGCAAGCCCAGGGCGGCAGTGGCATTGAGGACATTGTGCCATCCCGGCACACTCAAGGATACCCGTCCCAGGTTCTCGAAGGAAATTTTGCCGCTGCGGTGCTGCAGGGTGAAAACCGGCAGCCCATTCTCGGTGGTGATATCCGAGGCCACATACTCTGATTCATTGGAAAAGCCGTACCCCAGGAGCATTTGGCTGCCATCGGCCAATTTTTCCTTCAGGTTTTGGGCCTGGGGGTTTTCCAGACAGAGCATCACGATGCCTCCGGGCTTGACGCCTTTGATGAAGGACTTGAAGGCTTTGCGGTAGGACTTGGGGGTGGGGAAGCAGTCCGGATGGTCGTGTTCAATATTCGTGATGATGGCCCCTTCCGGACGCAGTCCCAGGAACATGTAATCATATTCATCGGCCTCGATGACGAAATGGGGCCCCTGGCCGGCAGCCGCGTTGCGGCCAAGTTGATTGACCACACCGCCCACAATGTAACTGGGGTCCAGGTTCATTTGGGTGAGGATCCAGACCAGCATGGCTGTGGTGGTGGTCTTTCCGTGACTGCCGGCAACGGCCAGGGTTTGTTTGTCCTGGGTGAGCTCCTCCAGGAAGTCGGAGCGTTTCAAGACCGGGATTCCCAGGTTTTGCGCTGCCCGGACTTCCGGGTTGGCATCCGGGATCGCGGAGGAGCGCAGGACAAGATCGGCTCCCTGGATATTCTCCGAGTCGTGGCCCAGAAACGTGCGCGCACCGGCCTGACTGATCGCCTTAAACAGCGGGGATTCCGTCTGGTCAGAGCCGCTGACGGTGTAACCTTTTTCGAGGAGTACCCGGGCGATGGCGGACAATCCGGTTCCGCCAATCCCGATGAAGTGAATGTGTTTCATCAGATAAACACCACCAGTATGAAAATAAACGCCAGGGCCACCGCGATGTAAATCACGGGTTCCTCCAGCCATTGGGGGGGCAGGATCTCCAGGAGCCGCAAGGCTTTTTGCCCGGCATCGCTGATCTGATCCGGGGGGGTGATCCACTCAAAGAAATAATTGGCCTGATGCAGGTAATACCAGGCTGTGCCAAAGAACATATACCCGTTGACAGCGCCCAGGAAGATCCCCAGCAGGATGTCCTGCAGTTTATCCCGGACGAACTTTCCGCTTTGGGCCAGACGGGTCAGGTTGGGTCCCTGATACCCGAAGAATGTCAGGATAATGAGCACGGAAAACCGAACCCAGAAGCTGGCTTCCGGATTGAGGGCATCCCGGATGAAGGGCACAAAGGTTTCGAGGATATTGACCACGAAGATAGCCACAATCACCCCGGCCAGGACAAGGATCTCCCGGGCCCAGCCACGAATGGCGCCGATAAAGGCGAAAAGTATCACATACATCCAGAAAAGAATGTTCAGTGTGATCACTCAGCTCCTCCTTTGATCCTGCGCGCCCGCCAGGGCCCGGACAATCTCTGCAATTTCCACCGCCGCATCCGGCCTGGACAGAGCTGCCATGGCCTGGCCCATCTCAGTGAGTCTTTCCGGGTCGTGAATCAGGGCTTTGACCAGGTCTGCCAGGTCTTTGGAAAGGTCTTCATCCCGCAAAAGGACAGCCGCACCCTGTTCCACAAGAAACCCCGCGTTGACCTTCTGGTAGCGCCAGGCATAGGGATAAGGCACCAGGATGGCCGGCAGGCCAAAGAGAGGGTATTCTCCCAGGGTTGACGCGCCCGCCCGTGAGACGATCAAATCCGCTGCGGCCAGCACCGCGCCCATGTCGTGGATATAGGGGAAGGCCTGATACCGCGCTGCTTTCTCCCTGGGAAGGGATCTGGTGCGCGCTTCCACGACGTCCCAATCGAGGTGACCGGTGAGATGGACGATCTGCATGCCTTCGAGGAGCTCCGGAAGAGCATCCACCAGGGCATAGTTGATGGATCGGGCGCCTTTGCTTCCACCCGAAACAGCCAGTGTGGGCAGGTCCGGGCTGAAGTTAAAGTATGCCAGTGCTTTTCGCCGGTCCCAATTCTTTAGTCCAGGGCGGGTGGGATAACCAGTCACAGCCAGTTTCTCCTGATTGCGGAAATAGGCCCGGGAGGTCTCCGTGGTCAGCGCGATTCTATCTGAAAACCTGGCCAGGGCTTTGAGGGCTAATCCGGGTTCAATATCCGGGACGTATAATACGGTAGGCTTGCTGATGCCCGCCACAGCCATCGGAAAGGCCACATAACCGCCGGTGAAGAGCAGGACATCGGGCTTAAATGCCTGCAGAATCCGGATGGAGTCCAGGAAGCCTTTGAACAGCTTCCACAGATTTCCCGGAAGTTTTTTCAAGCTGACCCCATGCAGCCCGGCTGCAGGAATCGCTTTGAAAGGGATCTTCAATCGCTCTACCAATGCTTCCTCCATACCACCTTGGCTGCCGACCCACAGCACCGAGTCTGCTTCTGATGAAAGGGCTTTATGCACGGTGACTGCGGGATACACGCCCCCGCCCGTCCCGCCTGCGCAGATCAACAACCGCACTGCGTGGACTCCTTTCCTCGGTTTTATTTTTGACCGACGTTCTTGAAATATTCATAATGATCCCAATGGAAGTTAGGGTGACAACCATGCTGGAGCCGCCCGCACTGATCAGGGGAAGGGCGTTCCCGGTGAAGGGCAGGAGCCCCACAATTACGGCCATGTTCATCAGGGCTTCCAGGCCAATCCAGGCGGTCAGTCCGAAGGCCAGGAGGGAGCCGAGTTGGTCAGGGGCTTTTTTGGCGATCACCAGGCCCCGCCAGATGAAGACCCCAAAAAGCACCACCATCAACAGGCCGCCCAGGATGCCGGTTTCTTCGGCGATCACCGCGAAGATGCTGTCCGTGGGGGCCAGGGGCAGCCCGGTGAATTTGGTGTCGGCCTGGCCGATGCCCACGCCGAACCACCCGCCGCGCACGACCGCTTCCAGGCTGCGCTGGATGTGATAGCTGCCCTGAAGGGGATCGTTCAGGCTCGTCAGATAAGAATCTATCCGCGCTTTTCCTGTTGGATAGAGAAACACCAGAGGGATGCCCACCAGCAGGGCCAGGACAACGACTTTCAAGATCACCTTCCAGTCCCCGCCGGCCAGAAAGAACAGCATCCCACCCAGGAATAAAACGGTCAGGGCAGCGCTCAGGTCTGGCTGGAGGAAGATCAGGCCGATGGTGATTCCCAGCATCAATACCAGGGGATAAAAGGCGATGCGGGTGTCATTGAGGGAGTCCTTGCGGCGATAGAGCCAGAAGGACAGATAGATGATGGTGGTCACCTTGGCCAGCTCCGACGGCTGAATGGATCCTTCAAAGAGGGTCCGTGAGGAAAGGAAGCGGGTGTCATTGATGATGAGCACCGCCACCAGCAGCAGCAGGGTGCCAGCCCCGAGGGGCACCAGGACTTTCTGAAAGTGGTGATAATCAATCAGGCTGACGATGACTGCCGAGACGGTGCCCAGAAGAACCCACAGCACCTGACGGCCGAAGAGATAGGTGGGTTCCTTATCCATCGCCATGGAAAAATCCCAGCTTGAGGAGTAGACCATCAGCAGGCCAAAGACGACCAGCATCAGCACCACCAGGAGCATGGGGACATCAAAAGGCAGTTGGATGGACCGTCTGCCCCTGGCTTGATTATTCTTGTTCTTTACGAAAGTGCTTTCACCCATTGCTTAAATCGCTTTCCACGTTCTTCAAAATCAGTAAATGCGTCAAAACTGGTCCCGCCAGGGGAGAATAGCACCACATCGCCTGTTTCAACCCGGTCTGCCGCCTGCCGGACTGCTTCTTCAAGGGTCTGGCATTGATCCAATGTGTAGGGGCGCGCTCCGGGTGGCGTTTCACCGAGGGCATCGCGAATCAAGTCTGTTGCTTCGCCAAACAAGACCAGATGGTCTACCCGCTGGTGAATGAGGTCAGCCAGACGATCCCAGGGCAGGTCTTTGTCCCGCCCGCCTGCCAGGAGCACCAAGGGGCTTTCAAAGGACTTGATGGCGGCGATAGCCCGTTCCGGAGCAGTGGCAATGGAGTCGTTGTACCAGGACGCCCCGCCCCATTCCCGCACAAATTCGAGACGGTGGGGCACCCCTTCGAATTCCAGGATGCCCTCATAAATGGCCTGGATCGAGAATCGGGCGGCAGCCGAGATGGCGATGGCAGCCAGCACATTGTAGATATTGTGAGTCCCGCGCAGATTGACCAGATCCGCTTTGATGATTTTTGCCACCTGACCGCTGGCCTGTAAATAGAGTTTCCCGCGTTTGAAATAGGTTGACTCTTGCTTATTATGGGGCGGGTTGAGGCCAAAGGTGATCATCCGGCCTTTGATCTCCCGATAGAGATTGCGAACCCTGGGGTCATCCCGGTTGAGGATGGCGATATCCTGGGGACCCTGGTGGCTGAGAATATTGGCCTTGGCGGCTGTGTAGGCGGACATGGTTTTGTGCCGGTCCAGATGGTTCGGGGTGATATTGAGAATGGCAGCGATGTGAGGTGAAAGGGACATCAGCTCCAATTGGAAGCTGGACAGCTCCATCACAGCCAGATCTCCAGGTTGCATCCGGTCCACATCCTGGATGAGGGGATATCCAATATTCCCGCCCACCCACACCGTGTTGTCCGGATGCCGGAGGGCGTAATGACGGCGAGCGATCTCACCTACCAGAGCGGTGGTGGTTGTTTTGCCTGCCGAACCGGTGATCCCAATGGCCTGACAGGGAGCCGCCTCGAGGAATATTTGTGAGTCGTTGGAAAGGGGAATGCCCCGACTGAGGGCTTTCATCACGATGGGCAGGTCCAGAGGAATCCCACCTGAAAGGCAGACCAGGTCCACCGAATCGAGGATTTCTACGGGATGCTCTCCAGTGACCCAGGTAAGTTCCAGATCGGACAATTCTTGCTGTGCATCTGTCAGGGCTTCTGCGGGCCTGCGATCATTGAGGATCACCCTGGCGCCATGTTCGGACAGGAAGCGGGAAAGGGCAATCCCCTGTCGGGCAGCTCCGATCATTAACACTGTTTTATCTTCCCAAGATGGCATAATTCACTCCACAAGCACCAGGGCAATGCCCAGCATGGTGAAAATCAGACTGACAAGCCAGAACCGCTGCACAACCTGGGTCTCGCTCCAACCGGAAAGTTCAAAATGGTGGTGCAGCGGCGACATTTTGAAGAAGCGTTTTCCGTTGGTGGCCTTGAAATACAGCACCTGGATGGTGACGCTTAAAGCCTCGCTGACCGGGATCACGGCAATCAGGGGGATGATCAGCCACTGACCGGTCATCAGGGCAACCACCCCCAGGGTTGCTCCCAGAGCCAGGGAACCGGTGTCGCCCATGAATAGCTGGGCAGGGTGGACATTGAACCACAGAAAACCAAACAGCGCGCCAACCAGGGAGAAGCAGAAACGGGCCAGGAAACTCTGCTCCTGGATGAGGGCGACGAAGCCATAGGCGGCAAAGGCTGTGGCGGCGATCAGGCCCGCCAGGCCGTCCAGCCCATCGGTCAGGTTCACGGCGTTGGACATGCCTACGATGATGAAAACCGCAATCGGGATATAGACCGGACCCAAGGTGATCACTTCTTCTGAGGTGGGCCAATACAACTGGGGGACTTCCAGCAGATCCCGCAGAGCAAAGGCAATTGCGATGGCGAAAAGGACCTGGATGCCGAACTTTGTCCGGGCCCGCATCCCCATGCCGCGGCGCGGCCCCCGGATTCCCTCCCAATCATCAATCATCCCCAGGAGGCCGAAGGCCCACATGGTGATCAGGGGCAGCAGGACCGAACGCCCAAGGAGATTGAAGCCAAAAATGGAAACAGCATTGAAGAGGATCGTCAAAAGCGAGACGGGGATCAAGAACATGAATCCGCCCATGGTGGGGGTGCCCATTTTGACATTGTGCTGATCGGGCCCATCCTCACGAATGATCTTTCCAATGCGCCAGAGTTTGAGGAGCCGGATGAGGGGTTCGCCCCAGATGACGGTCATCATGAAGCTGAGGCCGCTGATGGCAATGGCAACCGACGTGTTTTCCATCATCCGTTACCCTCCAGCGCTCTCAGGATTTTTTCCATGCGCATGCTGTTTGAGCCTTTGATCAGAATGACGTCTCCTTCATTAATGAATGTCCGGGCTTTCTCCGCAGCCGCGTCCGAATCCGGGAACCAGTGCAGGTTCTCTTCGGGGAAACCGCTTTTGCGAAGGGCTGCTGCAGTGGTCTTTGATCTTTCACCGACCAGGATGATCAGATCAGCAGCTTCTGCTGCCGCCTGGCCAACTTTCGTGTGGCCTTCTTTCTCATATTGGCCTAATTCGAGCATGTCGCCCAGGATGGCCAGCCGCCGGCCTTGCAAATCCCTCAGCAGGTTCAGGGCAGCCGTAGTGGAGGACGGGGAGGCGTTATAGGTGTCGTCCAGGAGGATTGCGCCGTTCCTGAGCTCCCTTTTTTGCATTCTCAGGGTCACCTGGCTTTTGGCCAGGGCTTCGGTGATGACATCCCAGGGGAGGGCTTCTACCCGGGCGACGGCTGCGGCCCGGAGGATGGTGTAGACGGAAAAAGCGCCCAACATCGGCGAACGAATCGGATGTCGCCCGGAGGAATCGTGCAAAACGCAGGAGATGCCCTCCAGTCCGTGGCTTTTGACATCTGTGGCAAAGAGATCGGCCGTTTGATCCAGACCATAAAAAAGGACATCAGCCCGGGTTTTTTTAGCCATTCCACGGACCCAGGGGTCGTCTTTGTTGAGGACGGCCACACCCTCAGGGCCGGGGGGCAGCTCTTCAACCAGTTCCGCCTTTCCCCTGGCGATGGCTTCCTGGGAACCGGCTCGTTCGGCATGGACTGTCCCAATATTGGAGACCACACCCACATGGGGTTTGGCAATGTTGCAGAGGGTGCGGATCTCTCCTGGAACGTAGAAACCCATCTCGAGGACGGCTCTTTCGTGGTAGGGCTCCAACGCAAGGAGGGTTAGCGGAAGCCCGATTTCATTGTTCCGATTGCCGGTGTTTTTCAACACCCTGTACTTTTCGGAGAGCAGGGAAGCCGTGAGCTCCTTGGTGGAGGTTTTGCCGACGCTGCCTGTGATTCCGATGGTCCGTAAAGGGTGCTGTTGGCGCTGATGGGCGGCCAGGTTCTGCAGGGCTTGCAGGGTGTCGGCCACCCTGATGCACAAAGGCAGCTCCAGACTGGCGATCTCAGGCTGAAAGTGACCTGGCCGCAGGTCAAGGACCCTGAGGTCCGCCGCCGGTTCCTGGTGGATCAAGGCGAGGCTGGCGCCATTCTGAAAGGCCGCTTCGACAAAGGCATGGCCATCCACCCGTTCCCCGGGAAGGGCGATGAACAGGCTGCCCAGTGTTGCCTGGCGGGAATCAATCACAACACTGCTGACCGGCACATTGAGGGCCGGCAATCGGTGGTCAGTCAGAGCAGTGATGATCTCATTCAGGTTAAACACAGAGTTTTCCTTTACTGTTTCATTCTTCCGGGGCGGTTCCCATGCGGATATAGTCCGGAGGGATTTTCATCAGGACAACAAGCTCTTCAACGACATCATGGAAAACCGGGGCAGCCACCTCGGAACCCCATTTGGAGATTTCCGGCTTTTCCAGCCAGACATAGACAATAAACTGTGGGTCATCCGATGGACCCCAGCCGACAAAGGATGTATTGGTCAATTCGGAGGTGTAACCCAGTTCGGTGGGGATCTCAGCGGTGCCGGTCTTGCCGGCCAGACTGTAGCCTTCGACCAGGGCATTTGAGGCTTCTTCTTCCAGGGCAATCGTCAGCATTTGGGTGAGTATCTGGGCGCTTTCAGCGGAAATGGGTGTGCTGATGGTCAGGGGGGCAATATCGTATTGCCGTCCCTGATCAATCACACTTTTGACCACGTGGGGCATCATCATTCGCCCGTCGTTGGCCACGGCGGTGATGGCGGTCACCATTTGAATGGGGGTGACGGCAATTCCCTGCCCAAAGGCGTTGGTTGCCAGGTCCACGACAGCCCATTGGTTGTTGTCCGGAAGGCGGAGGGGGAAATTGGCTTCTCCGGCCAGGTCAATGCCTGTGCTCCGACCAAAGCCGAAGGCCTGGATGTAATCATAAAAGAGCTCTTCGCCCAGGAGGTCGCAGGCGATATGGGCCAGACAGACATTGAGGGAATGCTGCATGCAGCCGGTCATGTCCTGTTGGCCCCAAGCGCCGCCATCCCAATTGTAGATTGGCCAGCGGCCGTCCACCCAATAGACTCCGGAGGAATCCGTGTAGGTGGTGTTCAGGTCAGCCACCCCGCTGTCGAGCGCCGCTGCCATGGTGATGACCTTGAAGACTGATCCGGGTTCGTAGGCCATCCCCACGGCCCGATTATAGGGGGTCGGTCCCGGGAAGGTTTTATCATACTCCCAATAGGCATTGGGATCAAAGAAGGGCGTGCTGGCCATTCCGAGGATTTCTCCGGTTTCCGGGTCGGCCACGATGATTGTCCCGGCTTCCGCGCCGGACCAGGTCAGAGCCTCGGAAAGGGTGGTTTCCAGCATAGCCTGGATTTCCCGGTCAATGGTCAATATCAGGTTGGCCCCCGGATCCACATTGGGAAGGGCTTCTACCAGATAGGGGTCGTTGGGCATGAAGACATATTCTGGGATCCCGGCCAGCAGGCGGTTATAGGCTTCTTCGACCCCAAACACGCCCTGGGCGGTTTCCCGGCTGAAATAATTATAGAAGCCGAGTATGTTGGCTGCCAGGTTGTTTTCAGGATAGATGCGTTTTTGCTGCGGAGTCCAGACGAGACCGTCGAGGTTCGGTTTGGAAGATCTGGCGGCTTCTCTCTGATCCTGATAGCCGTTTTTCAGCGCAATCAGGGACTCGACAACCTCTTCGCTGACAAAACTGGAGAGGATCACATAATATAGTCCGTCCTCCTCGGGGTCGGAGCGGGCAATCTCGAGAACTTCCTGGTAGTCTTCACCCAGGAGGGAAGCGGCGGCATAGGCAATGGATTCCGGATCGTCCACAGCGGTGATATCCACGCCGACTTCATAGGCGATGTGGTTTGTGGCCAGAATGTTCCCGCTGTGGTCATAGATTGTTCCCCGGGGTGGATAAATGGTCTGTTCAACACCCTGGTAGCGTTCCGATTTCTGGATCAGCGCCTGGGCGCTGGCGCTGTAATTGATCCGCACCATTTGCACGACAATGCCCAGGCCGACAACGCCCAAGAGTATGGCAATGATCACGAATCGGGGGTAGAAGGCTGGTTTCATGGCGTCACATCCACCTGAATCTGAAGGGGACTTTCAGGCACCCGCCAGATTGTTTCTGCGAGCCAATCCCAAAGGGACGAGGTGTATCCCGGTTCAATGACCGGTCTGTTTGGAAGCATATTGGCAGGCGGCGGGGCGAGAACCAACTGTGGTTCAGGGTGGTATCCCGGGATTGTGAGGTAAAGGGCCTGGAGCGGGTCAAGGGTATTAAAACCAAGGTCCTCCGCCTTCGCCATCATCACGCTTGTGGATGTGGCGGCGGCCAGTTCGGTGCGCAGCCCGGCGATCTCGTTGTTGATTGCTTCGATATCGTTTTCAAGCGCTTGGATGCGCCGGCCAGCCGTGGCGGCTTTTTCGCTGATATTGAGATATACGCCAGCAATTGCTGCAACCAGAACCAATCCCAGCAAAAACAGCCCGATCCATTGAAGTTGGACACGCCAGGGGGCCTGTTTATACGCTTGTAGGAGGCGGTTCTTCATGTTCAACACCCTTGCAATACTTATGCCATTGGTTTTTTCTCAGCGACCCGCAGCCTTGCGCTGCGTGATCGGGGGTTCCGGTCTTGCTCGGTTTCTTTGGGCCTGACGGGTTTCTTGGTCAGGACTTTCAGTTTGGCTTTGTGATCACAGGTGCACACTGGTTGTTCCGGTGGGCAAATGCAATCCTTGCTTTCTCTGCGGAAGAACCGTTTTACGATCCGATCCTCCAGGGAATGGAAGCTGATGACAGCAATCCGGCCTCCTGGGGCCAGGGTTCGCATCAGCTTTGGCAGCGAGGCTGCCAGAGTTTCCAGCTCCTGGTTGGTGGCAATCCGCAGGGCCTGGAAGGTCCGTGTGGCGGGATGGATCTGGGATTCGTATCCCGGTACGGCTTTCCTGACCAGGTTTGCCAGCTCCAGGGTTGCGTGCAGCGGTCTGGCTTTGACGATGGCCCGGGCGATGCGGCGAGAATAGCGTTCCTCTCCGAACTCCCAAAGTATCTCAGCCAGGGCTTTTTCATCCAGATTGTTGACCAGGTCCGCTGCGCTGGGTCCTCTGTGGGGATCAAACCGCATGTCCAGGGGACCTTCGGCCATAAAAGAAAAGCCGCGCTCAGGTCGGTCAATTTGCATGGACGAGACACCGAGATCCAGCAAGATCCCATCCAGAGACTGCCACCCGAGCTCCGCAAGGATGTCCGGACAATGATGGTAGGATGCCTGGCGAAGGGTGACCCGGTCGTTGAAAGCTGACAGCCGTTGACGGGCAATTGCCAGGGCGTCCGGATCCAGGTCCAACCCGAGCAACTGCCCTTTTGGGGCAGACGCTTTGAGGATGCCTTCGGCATGCCCGCCAGCCCCAACGGTGCCATCCAGATAGCGACCGCTGGAAACGGGGGACAAGGCTGCCAGTATCTCCTGGTAAAGTACAGGTTCATGAGGGAAATCATCGCCATGATTCCTGGCGATGCCACCCCCGATGTCAGTTGAGTCTTTCACGGTAACGTAGTTAAATCCAGGGCACTAAACCGTTTTTCATTGGCTTCGGGGTCGCTGAGAAGGTCACATTGTTGTTGCCAGACTTCTGGTGACCAGACCTCAAAATATTCGCCGTTGCCAACTAATACCGCGTTATCCGCGAGGTTTGCAGAATCCCGCAGAAATGATGGTAAGAGCATCCGGCCGGCTTTATCTATTTCGATCAGGCTGGCCGAGGCGAATATGAACCGGCGAAGCGCACGACTGTTGGAGTCAGTGATGCTCATCGAACGTACCCGATTCGACATTTGCTCAAACAAATCTGGTGGGAGGGCAAGGAGACTGCCTTCGAAGCCCTGGGTGAGAATCAAACCATCGCCCAATTCCTCCCGAAATTTGGCGGGGATGGTCAACCGTCCCTTCTCATCAATGGTGTGCTCATACTGCCCCAGGAACATGCGTTCTATGGCTCCTTATTACCAATGGCGCGCCGGTGTGACCGGCGCTCCACTGCGTCCCACATTTCTCCACTTTTAACCACTAGTACCCACT
>DAOTUG010000058.1:0-10623 GCA_034437335.1 Anaerolineaceae bacterium | reverse complement strand
GGCCTGAGCGGTTTCAGCATCCGGCCGAATGCCTTAGGACATTGGAAAATACTTTATAATTCATTCGGAGTAATAAGGAGCAGAGCATTCATGAAGATCGGCATTATCTCAGATACGCACAACAATGTATCAAACTTAATCAGCGCCCTCACGGCCTTCCGGGAGCGAGATATCCAAACCCTGATCCACTGCGGCGATCTGACCAACACGGATCTTTTGAGTCAGTTTACGGGCTTCCGGGTGATCTACACCTTCGGGAATGGGGATTTTGCCACCGGGACTATTCGCAAACGGTTGCAGCGGATGAACCCCGAGAGCTATGCAGGGATGGTGTTTCGAGGAAAGGTCGGGGGCGTCCGGATTGCCGCCACCCACAGCCATATGGAGGGTATGATGATGGACCTCATTCGGGAAAAACAGCATCAGTGGATCTTCCACGGTCATACCCACGAAAAACGGGACGAGACATGCCGCGGCGCCCGGGTGGTCAATCCTGGCGCTCTGGGCGGGGCTGGACGCAGCCCGCGCAGCTTCTGCGTGGTTGATCTGGCCAAATCCACCACGAACTTTTTGAAGGCGTGAACCCTGATGGACTATGAAGCCCTCTGCCGCTATCTGGAAAGCAAACCCGGGGCCCGACGCGACATGCCCTTTGGCCCGGAGGCCCTGGTTTTCAAAGTGCTGAAGAAAATTTTTGCTATCGTTGCCTGGCAGGCGGATCCCCTGACGGTGTCCCTTAAATCAGACCCAATGGATGCCGTCATCCTCCGCAAGCAGTACGACGCGGTCAGGCCAGGATATCACCTGAATAAAAAACATTGGAACACTGTCATCCTGAATGACAGCGTTCCTGAGTCGGAACTTCTGCGAATGCTGGATGACTCCTACGACCTGGTTGTGGAGGGGATGCCCCGGGCGGATCGGGAAAAATTGATAGAAATGGGATGGCATGGCAGCTCGAAGACTTGATCGGATCATCGTCATTGATGTGGAAGCGACCTGCTGGAAGGGGGATCCCCCGCCGGGGGAGCGCAGTGAAATCATTGAAATTGGATTATGTGAACTGGATGTGGTCACCGGAAAGCGATTCCAACCCAGGGCGATCTTGATCCGACCGGAACATTCCTCCCTCAGCCCGTACTGCATCAAGCTGACCACGCTGACCCCGGAGATGCTCGAGGGCGGGATTTCCTTTGCGGAGGCCTGTGCGCTTCTGGAGGACGAATACCTTACCCGACAGCGGACATGGGCCAGTTGGGGGGATTACGACCGCTTGATGTTCCAATCCCAGTGCGCTGACCTGGGCTTCCGGTATCCCTTTGGACGAACCCATATCAACGTAAAAAATCTCGTCGCATTGCGGCTGGGCCTCAAACAGGAGGTGGGAGTGCAGGATGGGGCGCGCCGGATGGGATTAGCTTTTGAGGGTACGATCCACCGCGGGGTTGATGACGCCTGGAATATTGCGGCGGTGCTGGGGCGGGTGCTGCTGGACCGGTCTGGGCAGCGCTAATTGGCTGGCATTTGAAAGAACTTTTTCTGTCAGTTTTTCCTCGTCCAATCCCCAGGATTCCAGGACAATGCCGGCTGCTCGCAGCAGGAGCCGTTGGTACCGGGCGACATCCACCGTCCGGGGATTGGGTTTTTGGGGCCGGTCCCAGGCAAACACACCTGGCTTGCCCAAGGTATAGAGAAATGGTACACGTTGCCCCGGGCGCATTTCTTTGCCAGCTCGTTTGAGCTGCAACACGGCCCGGGCGGCCGGGGAAGGCGAACGGTAGGCTTCCAGCTTGCGGCCCAGTCGCTGTCGCACAAGCAGGTCGGACAAGGTCACCTGTCCATTGCGCAGGTCGCGCAACCGCTGGCGCAGATATTGGACGGCTTGGGGCAGGGCCTCGGTTGGATCTTCCCGACTGGCGAGCAGCTCCAGGAGATGCATTTGCGCATTGGCCACGAAGGGGGTGCTGTCCCTGCGCCGGGCATCAATCCCCCGCACTTTGATGGACCCATCCTGAAAAACGCCGAAATAGCGGTTGGCCACAGGGCGTTTCTTGTTTCCTCGGGACCCCACAAAGACCACCCATCGGTACACGCCATCCAGGGAGATTGGCAGCCCGGTCCGATCCTGAATTTCCAGCAGAAGGGACTCAAAATCCTCGGGCTGTGATTTTTGCGGGTGGTGCACCCATAACCCATCCACATACATCTGGATAACCTCAAATCCCTGATCCTCCGCAGCTTCCTTGGCGCGCAGCAGGGCTTCCCGTCCATAGGCCGTCACGGCCTGGTGCGCTTCAATGCGGCCAAAGCGCGCGTTCTTATAACCCAGGTAGCCAAAGCAGGTCACCAGCAGCCATTTAAGGGCGGAGGCGCGCCGTTTGAAATTTTTGCGGAACGGGTCCCAGGCCGGCGTGCTGGCCAGATGTTTTTTCATCTCAATCCGTTTTTTCAGCAGGGGGCGAAGTGCTTTGGGAATCAGGCCGTCCTGGCGGGTGTCAATGGCCAGGCCCAAAGCCGGGACCAGATTCTCCGCGGTGGGGTTGGCCAGGATTGTTTCCGGCGAAATATTGAAGTGCACCATGATGGCCGGATAGAGGGAAACAAAGTCAATCTCTGCCACATTGGTATGCACGCCGATTTTGGGCTGGTATACCAGCCCCCCCTGGTCGGCGGAGAACAGCGCAGCAGCCGGCTTGAGCATCTCAGCCTGCTGCTTTTGCCATGGCACCAGGATGCCCTCCCGCAGGGCGGTCAGCATTTCAATGGAGGAAATTCCCGTGCCCGGTGAGACTCGGGATGCGGTTTGAAGGGGCAGGGCGGTCACCCGGCTGACTTCGATGCTCCCATCCAGGCCGTAATCGTCCCATAACATGGCGTTTTTGCGGTCAATGTGGCAGCGGCCGAAGAGATGTATTTGCTGCCCCCGGAAGACAATTTGCCCGTAGGAGAAATAGGTCCGCTCGTCGCGCCAGCCTACCCCGCGTTGTTTTTCCCGATTTAACCCCAGGGCGATGTGATACTTCTCGGATTGGCGGAGGAGCTGCGGCAGCAGCCAGGTATCGCCCCAATCAGTGAGGATCAGGTCCGGATCGTGACGCTGGATCAGGGCGCGCAGGTTGATCAGCAGCGGACGCCAGGCGCGCAGGTCGAGGTGGTGGATTTCCCCTCCCGCCTTCACCTGCAGATAGCTGGGTGGGGCATGATGCGGGGCGACATTCGGCGAAAGGGACATTTCTCGCAGGGGGATGGGCCTGGGCTTCAAGGTCCAGGCATCTTCCTTCACCTGGATCGTATTCAAGCGCCCATTTTCATCGGCCTGGACATGGCAATAGGAAAGGGGAAAGGCGCCGGTTTTGGCCGCGAAGCGCAGGGAGATCTGCAGGTCGGCGTCGGCATATTCCAGGTTCGGGAAGCGGTTGGCGATGCGGTAAAACACCTTGCGCGATTCATAGGGGTTTTGTACGGTGACCGCCAGGGCTGTCACCGTTTGCCTTTTGAACACGTCCATGCGGCGCGCGCGGCTCAGACGGATCTGGCGGGGGTGTTTTTTGAGATGCTGCCAGAGGGCGCGTAAATGCGCGTCTTCCCCCAGGACATAGAACGTCACCGGAAAGGGCTGGTGCAGACGCCAACGCGCCCCTTCGGCATCAATGAAATACAGCACCAGACCTTCTCTGGGGTCCTCAAAAAGGTCCAGCAGCCAGCCGTTGAAATCAGGCATGCATCTCCTGCAGTGTCCTGACGATTTCCCGCAGACGCATCACCTCTTTGTGTTCCTCCAGAAGCATGGCCATCAGGAATGTCTCAAAGGGCAGGGCATGGGCGGCATAGGCTGCGGCTGAGATGTGTTTTTGTGCAGAGGTGAAAAGGTCGTCAAAGGCCAATTGGTCCTTCCGGCGCAGCGCACGCCTGAAACGGGCCAGGGCGGCCTCTTCCTGTTGCATCAGTTGTGTTGCTGAGGGGAGTGTGCGTCCCATGGGGTACCTCCTTGCAGGGTGTTGGCGAGTTTGATCAGAAGAGGGGTAACTGGTAGGTAGGCCGTTCCGGAGCGCCCAGCTCCCAGATGTCATGGGCCGCTTCGAGGAGGGAGGTCAGGAGCTGCTCATCCTCCGCCCCGGGTGCGCTGCGCAGGCGAGCCCAAAGGGCCACCGGCGCGCTGCGGCTGAAGCGCCTGAGGAAGGACAGGGCCCGTTCCAGCAGGTTCTGTCGTTTGCTGAGGTGGATGTTCTCGTCGAGGAAAGTGGCCAGGATGTCCAGGACGATCACCGGTGTGCCGTCAGCGGGCAGTTTTGCCAGCACGGCCACCATTTGATAGCAGGTGAAGGCCCGGGAAAGCCAAACCCGTTCCAGGGCCCCCTGGATGTTTGGCGTTTGCCGACGCAGGGTACGCGCCAGCGTATAGCCATCGAAGCGGTTGCCGCCATCAATGACGCAGGCCGGCCCCCGCAGGGACAGGGCGGCGATCATTGCCATCAGGGAAGGGGTGACGGCCGTTGGGGCCACCAGCAGGGAGATCTTCCCCGCTTTGGGCGTGGGGAAAGGCGTGATTCCTTGTGTCATGCCCCCATCTTAAGGCTTCTGGGATTGGTTGCCTATGGCCAAAGGGGGGTAAACCGGGGTTAAACGCGGGTTAACCCTTCGGGTTAAACCCCTGCCATTCGCTGAAGTCCCAATCCGATAGTGCCTGGCGAAGCTCGGCCTTGCTGTGCAGGTCAAAGCGATGCAGCAGGTTGCGCATGTGGGCTTTGACCGTCTGCGGGGAGATGCCCAGGCGGGCGGCGATCTGCCGGTTGGTAAAATTCAGGCAGGCCAGGGCGGCCACCTGCTGCTGCCGCGGAGTCAGCCCTTCCCAGCGGGCCAGGTTGTTCTCAGCCACCTGCCGGTCAACCAGGGCCGTTTTCAATAAATCCCGGGCCACCTCTTGCCGGGTGGCATTGGATTGGACAGCCACCTGTTGTAGGTAGGCCATGCTGGGCCCATCCAGCTCCAGAAGAAGCAGTTGGATGGCTATTTTTGGGTTTATCCAGTGCCAGAGTTGCCGTAGAAGGCTCATGTCTTCAGTATAGTAGAAAAAATGTTCTAACGCAAGGCAGGTAGCGTGGATCCAAATCCGCGCGGGCTGGCGTTTCTTGCAGCCTCCTCACCGCACGTTCACAATTCTTTCACAATTTACTGGGATACTGGAAATTGAAAAATCACATTCTACACAAGAAAGGATAAAAAATGAAGATGAAAACATGGCGTAGGAGCAATATTATTTTTCGGATCCTTGGGGTCCTCATTGTGATCGGACTGATGGCGGCGTCCGCTTTTGTTGCCTATCGCATTGGATGGCAGCGAGCATCCCTGGCTGGTGCGGAGATCAGCCTTGAGGCGCTGGAAACCTTCCGCAACCCCTGGCGATGGATCGGCGTTGGCTTCCCCGGCGTGGGTGGGGTGCTGGGCGGGCTGCTGGCATTTTTCCTGATCATGATGGCTGTCCGCTTCCTGATCGGTCCCCGGTATTGGTTTCCTCCCCATCCGGTCCGCCGTGGTGTTGCCCACGGGCGGTGGCATGGCTGGGTTGGGGAATCTGCCCCGGGCCCGGATGAGTCCCCAAACGCAGGCCCACAGGACGAATCCAGCCAGGAAGATGGCCCCAGGTGAACAGGATTTTCAGGGGGGGCTTATCTCTGGAGATAAGCCCCCCCTGATCCATTTTGGCGTGGCCCGGTTGACGGGGACTGTTTTCTCGACAATAATAGGAATTAAAAGGAAAAAGGAAAGCAGTTATGAATGAATTGATCCTGGTTGTGGATGATGAGGTAAAAATCGTCCGGTTGGCCCGGGATTATCTGGAGAAGAACGGCTTTCAGGTCCGTTCTGCCGGCCGAGGAGATATTGCCCTGGGCATTGCCCGAGAGGCGCGCCCGGATTTAATCGTCCTGGACCTGATGCTGCCGGGGATGAATGGTCTGGATGTTTGTCGGGCCATCCGACGTGAGTCGGATGTGCCGATCATCATGTTAACGGCCCGAGCCGAGGAAACTGACCGGCTGGTTGGCCTTGAACTTGGCGCAGACGATTATATCGTCAAGCCCTTTTCCCCCCGAGAATTGGTGGCCAGGGTGCGCGCTGTCTTGCGCCGGGTGCACGGAGCTGTCAGGGATGAAGGGCTCATCCGGGTTGCTGACCTGGAGATTGACGTCCGGGGGCACCAGGTGGCCCGTGCTGGGGAACCGGTCGCGCTGACCCATCTGCAGTTTCAGATTCTGGTTGCGATGGCCGCACATCCCGGACAGACATTTTCCCGTGCACAACTGCTGGAACGACTGCATGGCGTAGCCTATGATGGCTATGATCGTTCCATTGATGCCCATATCAAGAATCTGCGTCAGCGTTTGGAGTCGAACCCGGCGGACCCGGTCTATATCCTGACCGTCTATGGTGTCGGATATAAATTCAATCCCCGGGGGGACCAATGAAAAAAGATACCCGCAAAGGTTCACCGCGCCAATGGGGCGAGTTCCCACCAAAACGATATCGGCTGGGCCACAGACTCCACCCCGCCCATTGGCGCCATTCAAAGGAGCGCTTTTTGTTTCGGCGGTTTTTCCGGCCCGCCTTGCTGGTTCTTCTGCTGGCGCTGGCAGGCTTTGGACTGGCAAGCCTGCTTCTTCAGGATACCCCCGTCCGGTGGGGCAGACCCATCATTGGGATGGCAATTTTCCTTGTGCTGTCTCTTCTGGCGGTCTTTTCCCTGGTTCGGATCTTCCGCCGTTTGGCGGCCCCCCTTGTGACGGTGATGTCCGCTGCTGATTCTGTTGCCAGGGGTGATTTTGCGGTGCGGGTTCCGGAGGATTACCCAGGGGAGTTTGGCAATCTGGCGACATCCTTCAACCGAATGGTTGAGGAATTGGCCCGGTCGGAAAAAAGACGGCAGCAACTGACCGCGGATATTGCCCATGATCTCAGGACGCCCCTGCACATCTTGCAGGGAAATCTTGAGGGGATGCAGGATGGGATCTATCCCCGCAGCCCTGAGCAGATCGCCCTTCTTCTGGAGGAAGTGCGCATTCTGTCGCGGTTGATTAACGATCTGCAAACCCTCACCCTGGCGGAGAATGACCAACTCACCATGCTGTTTGAGCCGGTGAACGTTTCAGACCTGCTGGCGGATGTGGCGGCTGGTTTCACCACGCGGGCCAGGAAAAAGGGAATTGCGCTGTGTGTGGAAGCCAATCAACAGGGCGCAACAATTCAGGCTGACCCGTTGCGTTTGAGCCAGGCACTGAGAAATTTGGTGACCAACGCTCTGCGCTACACGCCCGAGGGCGGTTCGATAACACTGGCATCGCAGTGTAATTTGGATATGATTCATTTGACGGTGCGGGATACAGGCAGCGGCATTCCTGAAGCGGATCTGCCGTTTGTCTTTGACCGGTTTTGGCGCGGCGATCCTTCGCGCGGTCGTCAGGAGGGATCTGGAAGCGGGTTGGGGCTGTCCATTGCTAAAGAGATTGTTCAACTGCATGGTGGGAGAATCTCTGCCAGCAGTGTTATGGGGGAGGGAACGGTTTTCACAGTTGAGTTCCCCCTTGGGAGGATGCGTGATACCCACCCAGGATTTTTTCCTGGAACACCAGCAGGGGGAACCCGGATCAATTTGTCTGTTCAATAAAGGGTAAATATAAGGGGTAGCCCGCGGTGATTTCCACCACGGCGGCAGCTTCCGCCGGGGGTGTCTGGGGATCGTTCAGCGAGGTGGCGGTCAGGGTGATTGTTTCAGCTTCCCCAAAGACGGCGTCCGAGGGGATCAGCACCGTGATGGTCACAATTGAAGTCTCTCCTGGATTAAGCAAAACCGAACATGGGGTCAGGAGAGATGCTTCCCAATGCTCGCTGGACAGGTCCAGGGCATATGCATCGGAATTCAGGCTGTGATTCTCCAGCAGAAAATGGATCGTAGCCAGGCTTCCCGGTTCATGGATTTCTTTGGATTGTGCGGGGAAGAACTGCGGCTGGTAAGCAGGAAGGGGTTGGCATGACTGCACCAGGAAATCGTCAACAGTCCAGCCCAGTTGTCCGATGCTTTCATCGGTGGTCTGTGTGAACCGGATGCGGATTTCCTGTCCAGCGACAGGGTCCAGGTCCACAATGGTTTCAGTCCAATTTTGGGTTCCACACCAGGCCATTGCCCCAGCCATGGGATTGTTATAATTTGTGGCTATCAGCCCATTGTAGGAGGTGGTGATCAATTGATCGTTGCTGACTATTTGCCAGCTCTGCCCGTTATCCTGCGAAATTTCCAGAAGTGCGCCGTCATAACAGCCTGTTGCGCTTTCTTCGATATCAAAAGTGTGCCAGAATTTGATTGCTATGGGTGCTTCCTCAAGATCAGGCAGTTGAATGGATGGGCTGATCAGATGCTGCAGGCTGATCTTATCCCAATCAACTGCAAAGAAGGCATGAAAGGGGGAGAGATAGCGATCGGTCTGCCATGTCCAGGAATCCTCCATGCCGGAGTGGGTCCAATCCTCGGGGGGTGCTTCAAAATTGGTCTGATATAGTTGGAGAGGTTCCATTTCCGGGGGGCAGTCCCCAGGGGAGGGCTTTGTTGTGAACCAGAAGGAAGCTGAGGCGCTGCCAGCTCCGCAGGGATTGATCCCTCGAACACGCCAATAGTAGGTGGTATTGGTGCTCAACGGCTGCTGCAGCAGATATTCTTCCTGGGTTATCCCTGAATCCGAGATGAGTATGTTCTCAAAATCAGGATCCCCGGCAATTTCAATGGTATAGGTATGGGCATTGGGCAGGGGTTCCCATTGAAATAAGGGATTGGTGGGGACATTTTCCGTCCCGTTGGCCGGGCTGGCCAGGCGTGTCAGGTCTGGCGGCTGGTTGAAGATGTGAAACCCCGCCTGGAGATACCGTTGCAAGTCCGTGGATGTGCCGGACAACGTCAGCTCATAATCTCCGGGAGCAGCGTCTAACCCAACGGAGAGTGTCATGGTGCTGGTACCTGACGGAGTGACCGGATTTTGGGAAAATGTTCCCAGGACCCCTGGAGGGAGCGAGTCCAGGGACAGAGTCACAGGCTGACTGTACCCATTAATCTGGTTGACCGTGACCAGGGCATCTTCTTCGCCTGCCTGACAGAGAGCCATATCCGGCGGGTTCAGTGTAAGTGAAAAATCCGGTGTTCTTGGTTCGATCAGGACAGCCAGGGAGGGATCTCCCAGAAGGTTATATGTTTCCCAATAATACTGGCTCTGGCCGATCCCGGTTCCGGGATAGCCTGCTTCCACCGCCATCAAGCCGTCATAGAATAATCTTCCAGTGAGATTGCCGCGGGGATCGTTTCCAAACAGGGTGTCCATCATGGCGCGTTCCAGGACGTCATCCGGTCCCCAATAGGAGCTCTCCGAGGAG
Source organism: Anaerolineaceae bacterium (assembly GCA_034437335.1). GTDB lineage: Bacteria > Chloroflexota > Anaerolineae > Anaerolineales > Anaerolineaceae > Brevifilum. Next base: position 1,212 of record DAOTUG010000058.1, on the reverse strand, counting down.
CCGATAAAGGCGATGGCGCCTTTGCCAACCTCAAGGAGCCAAGTTTCTCCAAAGGATTCGGTCACGGAGAAGTCTCCTGTGATGCAGGCGAAGCTAGCAACCAGACTGAACACATTTTCTGCCGTGATGTTGGTGATGTCGGTTTGGGTGAAGGCGGGGCCGCCCCAAGCGCTGCGGGAGCCGTGTCCGGTGTAGGCGATCAGAGATCGCCCATAGTTGATGGCTGCGATGACGTCGGCGCGGTCTGCAGCATAGGAATGACCGTAGAGTTTGTCCCCCCCGGGACTGGGGTTTGTGGGAAAGCTGCCGATGAACCCCTCCGGTTGGGTATGGTTTTGGATGACAACGTTCTGAGTGGATTCAGCGATATGCCAGTTTGTGGGGTCGTCCGACGCGATCAGGGCGGCTTTCTTAACCCATGCCTCCTCGCCGCTGAGGGTTTCGTACCCGGTCAGTTTATTGATCACTGCATTCAATTGGGAAAGATTCCGGACGGGCAAACGGCCAACAAAAATATCTGGTATCCAGTCCTGACCATCGGTGGTTCCATAATACAGGTCGGTTGCTGCCTGCTGGGCGGCCTGGGCCGAGAAGGCAGGTAGAGTGTACGCGCCGTTGTTGACATCGCCGACCAGCAGAACATAGGTCGGGGGAATGAGCCAAGTATCGTAGGCATTTTGAATATAGGCTTTGATGGCTTCCGGTGTGGTGCCGGCGGTTGACAGGCCGACCCGAGTCACCGTGAATCCCTGTGATTCTTTAAAGCTGGCGAAGGAGGCCAGGCTGTTGAGAAAGGCGTCCGGTGCGACGATTAGATATCCCTCAGTTTTTGCGTCCCTTAGGAGTGGACTTTCATTGCCCTGATAGAGATTCAGAACGTTCTGAATCAAGAGGGAATCAAAGGCCAGGGAAGCATATTTTCGCCCTTTTTCATCGGTAAGGCGGTCATCCGCACCTGAGAAGGAAAGCCGCAGTGTGATTTGGGAGTAAATTCGCACCTGCCCCGTCTGTGCCCGGTATTGGACCGGCCAGAGGGTGATTTGTGCAATGCGATGACCTCGTAGGATGTAGGTTTGCGTAAGCTGGACGGGTTTCTCTGGAAAGAACCCAGCGGTTGTTGAAGCAGGGAAGGGGCTGCCATCCGGGGAGAAATCCTCTGCGGTTGATTTGGCGCATTTGGAGAGTTCTGGCTGGCGATCCGGGATGGTGTCC
>DAOTUG010000057.1:0-2716 GCA_034437335.1 Anaerolineaceae bacterium | reverse complement strand
ATAGGCATATTTGACGGAATCGACATAGGTCTCCAGATAGCCGAGTCCGGAGAGGATCTGGGAGCCGTGGGAGGTGTGGGCATAGTGGACGGTCAGGGCCCGGGCGGCAGCCAGCCAGACATCGGGGATTTGGGAGAGATCGGTGTGGCGATGGTCCACGATGATGGGGGCGTCTCGGGTTTGGCGCGGCTGGGCCGCCTGGGCCGGCAGAGGCAGCAGGCTCAGGCTGAGGATCAGGATGGCGATCAGACCCATGATGATGGCAGGTTTCTTTGGCATGGCTTTCCTCCGGGATAAGGCTTTTAATAATTATAACCAGGCAGGTTAAAAGGGGGTTGAAATCGCACCCCCCAGCCCATAATAACAGGCAGATAACAGGAAGCGGATAGTTTTCCGGATGACTTAGTAGAGGTGAGGTTTTACAAGGATTTTACAATCCGTCAACACATATCTTATAATCAAGCACTAAGATGCTATAACATTAAAAAGTGCGTTATCAAAGAGGTGAAAAAATGAAATGGTCATGGCAGATTGGAAAAATCGCTGGGATAGATCTGAAGATCCATCTCACGTTTGTGTTCTTGTTAGTCTGGGTTGGGTTTTCCGCTGTTCTTTCTGGCGGTGACCTGACGGCTGCGGCCGGGGATATCCTGTTTATCCTGGCGCTGTTCCTGTGCGTGGTCTTGCATGAGTTTGGCCATGCCCTGATGGCGAAGCGGTTTGACGTCGCCACGGAGGATATCACCCTGCTGCCCATTGGCGGTGTGGCCCGTCTGGAGCGCATGCCGGAGGATCCCAAGGAGGAACTGCTGGTTGCGGCGGCCGGTCCGGCGGTGAATGTGGTCATCGGGGCGGCTCTTCTGGGCGGCCTGGTTCTGACCGGGTTTTTCAACCAGCCCCTCTCCAGCGATCTCCTGCTCAACAATTTCTGGATGCGCCTGCTCACGGCGAATGCGACCCTGGTTATCTTCAACCTGATCCCCGCCTTCCCCATGGACGGGGGGCGGGTTCTGCGGGCCTTGCTGGCCTCCCGGATGCCCTATGCCACGGCCACCCAAACGGCGGCCAACATCGGCCGGGGGGTGGCCGTGTTGATGGGGATAGCCGGGTTCTTCCTGAATCCCTGGTTGATTCTCACGGCCCTGTTTGTGTGGTCTGGCGCAGGCGCGGAAGCCCGGTCTGTGGCGCTCAAGGTCAAGGTGAAGGGCCTGCGGGTGCGGGATGCTCTCGTGTCCCAGTTCTATTCGGTGGAAGCCAACCAGCCCCTTGGCGCGGTCTTTCAGCTTTCCATGACAACGGGCCAGCAGACCATCCCCGTCACCTCCAATGGCCATTTCCTCGGCTTCATCCGCCGGGAGGATCTCCTGAACGCGCTGAACCGCTTGGGAGACCGGGCCCCGGCCTATGCCGCTATTGGGGTGGAGCCCGAGGCCCTGCACCCCGAGGAACCCCTGGCTTCGGCTTTGGGGAAGTTCACCCGCAGCCGTGTCCTGCCGGTGATTGAGGCGGGGCGTCTGATCGGGTTGATCACCCCGGACAGCATCCAGGCCCGACTCTGGCTGCGCCAGCGGGAGAACCGGGTGCAGGGAGATCGTCCCTCCGGGGAGTCAATGCCCCCGGCCTAGGCCGCACTCGGCTGGAACCTGTTGAGGCTGTCCCGTATTCAGGGACAGCCTTTTTGGTCTGGTGGTTGACCTTCTGCAGCAGGTTCACTATACTGGGACTGTGATGAGAAAAGCGATTCAGAAACGTTTATTGCACCTCAATCGCCGGTTTTATGAGGAGTATGCTGGCTCCTTTTCCCGCACCAGGGGCCGGGTTCAGCCCGGTGTGGCCCGGTTGGTCCGGGAAATCGGCCGGGAAGATGCCGTCCTGGATGTGGGCTGCGGCAATGGCACCCTGGCGCGGGCCCTGGCCGCCCGTGGATTTTCGGGGTCATACACGGGTCTGGACCTGAGCACTGGCTTGTTGGAGTCCGCAGCGGATTTGCTGGGCTATCCTCAGGATGGCACCTACCGCTTCTTGCAGCGGGACCTGGCCAACCCGGAATGGGCCCGGGGGCTCAACCCCGAGGGGTGCGACTGGCTGCTCTCCTTTGCGGTGTTTCATCACCTGCCGGGGCGGGACCTGCGCCGCAGGATTGCCCGGGACCTTGCGGGGCTGCTCCGGAAGGATGGTCGGTTGGCCCTTTCTGTCTGGCAGTGGCACAACAGCCCGCGTCTGCGAAAACGGGTCCTTCCCTGGAGCCAGGTGGGATTGTCTGATTCCGATGTGGACCCCGGGGACGTCCTGCTGGAATGGCGCGGCGGTGAGGGTGTGGGCTATCGCTATGTCCACACCTTTGATGTGGCTGACCTGGAATCCCTGGGGGAATGGGCGGGTTTTTCGGTGGTGGAAACCTTTCTCTCCGACGGCAAACCCGGAAATTTGGCCCTGTACCAGGTCTGGAAGAAAGCCGAGGGGAATCGTGCATTGAAATCATAATGGCTGCCAGGTTTCTGTTATAATATTTAAGTTCATTCTCAACTCCTGATTACCCAGACTTTGTCCGAACAGCCCATCAATTGAAAAAAGCCATTGAAAGGAGCAGCTCGATGCGTTCCCCCTATCTTAAGATGTTGATATTTTCATTATGTTTTATTGTCCTGACGGGCCTGGCCTGTTTTACCCCCGGCCAGCCGGATCCGACCGCCACGCTCCCGCCGACAAACACTTC
>DAOTUG010000056.1:0-9359 GCA_034437335.1 Anaerolineaceae bacterium | reverse complement strand
TGCGTGGCCTTTTTGTTTTGAATCGTCTCCCGCAAAACAACCACGAACAAGCTGTTTTTCTCTTATTAAGCCCCACAACTTGCGCCGCACCACGCTTTTTCCGGTGGCGATGTTCCCCGTGAGACCGATGATGCATTTGGATTCTGTCATGTCAGTTTAATCCCAAGCGAAGTATACCCCAATTCCGTCGAATGTTTCAGGGGGGGCTCCCCATGAGGGTCATGGGACGATGAACGATTTGCAATTCCGATGGTGGGGCTGCAGCTAACGGCCTTTCGCATCCGCAGGATCCGGTTAAATAGGTACGGGCCATGGTGCTATAATGTGCTTATGTTCCTCACACGATTATCCAAGGCCTGCAACGAGGCCTGCTGTCTGGATCCTGACCGGCTGATCCTGGTGGGTGTTTCCGGCGGAGCGGACAGTTTGGCCCTGCTTCATGGCCTTTTTCAGCTCGATTACCCTCTGGCGGTAGCCCACCTCGATCATGGGCTGCGGCCGGATTCCGCGGCGGATGCTGTCTTTGTACGAACTCTGGCGGAATCCTACGGGCTGCCCTTTGTCCATCAACGGATTGACGTCCGCCAGTCGGCAGCCGCGGAAGGACAATCTCTGGAGGAGGCGGCCCGAACAGTGCGATACCGCTTTCTTTTTGATCAGGCCCGTCACCTGGCGGCCCAGGCTGTGGCCGTTGCTCACCATGCGGATGATCAGGTGGAAACTGTTTTAATGCATTTCCTGCGCGGGGCCGGATTGCCTGGCCTTTCGGGAATGGCCTACCGCCGGTGTATGCCTCTGTGGGATGAAGCGGTTCCCCTCGTCCGGCCGCTTCTGGGGCATTGGCGGGAGGAGATTGAGGCGTTTGTGGCCGAAGCGGGTCTCTCGCCCCGGATGGATCCCAGTAACCGGGATGAGACGTTTTTCCGCAATCGCCTGCGTCACTCCCTGATTCCCCGGCTGGAATCCTACAATCCACAAGTTCGGCGGGTCCTCTGGCGCATGGCTGATGTCCTGCGCACCGAGGAGGATTTCCTTTCCGCGCTGACCGGGCAGGCATGGGAAGCCTGCCGGCTCAGGGAATCGGGGGATTGGATTCAATTTTGTCTGCCGGCTTTTCTGTCGCAACCCGCAGCGCTGCAGCGGCGGATCCTGCGGCAGGCTGTGGCTACCCTTCGTCCGGACGTGCGTGATGTGGGGTTGGAGGCCCTGGAAAGGGCTCTGACCTTCATCCGAGCCCGTAATCAGGGCGGGCCGGTGGATTTCCTGGCCCGTCTGGACCTGACGGTGATTGCCGATGTCCTCATCATTAAAACCTGGGATGCGCCTTTGCCGGATTGGGATGCACCCCGCTTGCCTTCTGTGGATTTCAACGCGCCCCTTGCCCCGGGGAAAGAACTGAATCTGGAAAATGGCTGGACGATCTCAGTTGCGGAAAAGCAAGCACCACCGAGGAACCAGCCCTGGTTGGATGCGGGCCCCTGGACGGTTTGGCTGGATAGCGCGCCTTTGAAGCGGCCCCTGACGGTGCGCGGCCGTCGTCCCGGCGACCGCTGGCAGCCCCTGGGCATGGGAGGGCATACGCAGAAGCTGAAGGATTACTTTATTAATGAAAAAATCCCCGCACACTTGCGGGATCGCTGGCCGTTGGTCTGTTCGGAAGGGAAAATTCTCTGGGTGGTGGGACTGCGGCGGTCAGGGCTGGCCAAGATAGGCCCGGAAACCCGGGGCGTTCTGCGTTGCACGGCGCGGCGCATGGGGGATGGATAAAAAACGCGCTGGGGAGAACGATGCCGGTCCCCGACCGGCATGGGGTTGGTTCATCAGGGGTTAGTCATCCTCGTCATCGGTTTCGGCCAGGTCATATCCCTGCTGCAAGGCCAGTTTGCGCAGTTTTCTCCGGACCTCCCGGAATTGGATTTTGGAAACACCCAGTTTCTGGCGGATTTTGTCCGGTTCCACCCCGTCGGTCAGGTCCATCAATGCACTGGTCCAACGGCACATGTCAAAGGAAATGCGCTTATCAAAACCGGCCGCTTCGGTGATATCCTCCAAAAGGTATTCCAGCCGACGGGCTGTCCAGGGAAACAACCGTTCCTCCGGCTCGTATTGGGCGGCATAGGCATTGAACGCCTCAATCCAGTCTCTGGAGAGGGGTATCTTTCTTTCTTTGTACCGATAGCGGGGATTGGTATATCGAATGAAGACATAGGCGTTGTCGGGGTCTTCCAGCGCCAGATGGTTCAGGGCTATTGTCCGGCACTCGCCCTTCTTGATGGCGGTTTCAAGGAGCAGTTTCAACAGTGTGTAGGGCCGGGCGTCAGGCTCCTCTGCCTCCCGGAATCCATCCGCCACTTCCAGGGCTTTCTGGACCTCAGCCCGGGACAGGATGGTGGGGAGAGGACTGGTCACCGAGCGCTGGACGAGCTTGTCCGCCGGATCCACCAGGATGACCCCATTCTGCTGGAGCCAGCGAAAGAAGCTCTTCACAGAGGTGATCCGCCGGGCCAGGCTCTTGGGACTGCATGGCACCCCGCGGTCGTTTTCCAGCCAGTGGGTGAAATTCTGCAAATCCTTCAACGAGATATCCCCCAGGGTTTTATCCGTGGGCAGGAAAGTATCCAGCAGGTTGAGATCAGCCGTGAAGGCTTTGACCGTGTGAGGAGACCGTCCCTGGTCATTCAAGTAGAAGCGCCAGGCCTGAATTGCGGGTTGGAGGAGCGTTTCTTCGGTCAGATGCGCCGGCGTCCTCTTCTTATCAGAATTTGTGTTTGCCATAACGCCTCTCAGGATGAGAAAATTCGTGTAGTCAGATAATTAAGTTATTTTAATCCCGAATCCTCGGATTGTCAATTCCCTTATTGAAGGGCCAGAGCTTCAATCAGAATGGTCTCGATTTCGTCATGGTGCGGGAGGAGGACCATGGCGCCCTGGGGGGTGATCCAGTCGGTCACCAAATTCGGGCCGATGACATAGCGACGGATATCGGAGGTGTCCATTACCTGGGAGGCTAGGGGCAGCAGGGGGAGGATGTCGGTGGGAATCAGATCCGTCTCGACATAGGTACGATAGGACTGATACAGTTCATCCACCTTCAGGAGGACGTTCAAATTCATCAAGCGCCGAAAGATTGCTTCGGTGACCTCCTGAGACCGCCGGGCGCGATCGAAATCGCTGGTTGAGGAACGGGACCGGGCATACCAGAGGGCCAATTCGCCATCCATGTGGACCAGCCCGGGGCCCACGCTGCATTGTCCATCCGGATCAATCCATCGGGGACAGACATCCGTCAGGTTTTGTGCGGTGATGACGTCAATCCCGCCCAGGTCGTCCACCACGGCCTTAAACCCGTTGAAATCAACCAGGACATAGTGATCGGGCCGGACGCCAAAATTGACCTCGAAGGTGTCCGCCAGGATGTCAAAACCGCCAAACTGAAAAGGGGTGTTGATCCGCTCACTGCCGCGCCCGGGGACATTCACATACAGATCCCGCGGGAAGGACACCACACTCACAAAGCCGTCTTGGGGATTTAATGAAACCCACATGATGACATCTGTCCGGAAGCCAAAATCATCGGGGCGGATGTCCGAACCCATCAGGAGGATATTAACCTGGCCTTCTGGTTTTTTCAGGGGCTCTGGCGTTGCGGTGGGAGTCACTTCAGGCAGGGTCTCCGTTGGGGGAAGCGCTGTGGGTGTGGGCAGCCCGGGCGCCAGTTCGGGTTGGAAGGGCGTGACTGTGGGGGTGGCGTTCAGAACGATTTGGGTTTGAATGGCGGAGGCGGTGGCCGGACGGGGGGTGTTCTTGACAATGATGCCGGTGGTGATGATGAACGCGAGAAGACACACCAAGATCGCAAAAATGATGATGGTGACCAGCTCGTATTTTCTGAGGGTGGCTTTCTGATCGCGTTTCGCTTTTTTCATAGGCTCCTACCGCCGCGCCGTCCGACAGCATTTGCCAGGTCAGCGGGAATCGGATTGTTTCTTTATTTTAGCGGGTTGTGGAGTTTATGCAAAGGGCGGATTGATTGGGCTCAGTCCAAGATTCGGACAGGCAATTGGACCCGGAAGGTTGTGTACTGGCCTTTCTTGCTCTTGAGCCAGATTTTTCCATTCAGCACCCGGATGGCGCGGGCCGCGTTGCGGATGGCTTCAACGCTGCCGATGCCGGGAATGGCTTCGTTTCTGGCGTTGAACAGGGCGGCCTGTTCCTCAGAGGTCAGCCCCTCGCCCAGGTCGGTCACCTGGATGATCAGCATGCCCGTCTCCATGGAAAGGTTCTGGCGAAGCTGGATGGATCCCCCAATAGGGGAGGCAAAAACTGCGTTTTCCACCAGGCTGGCGACGATGGTCTGGATAAGTTCGGGATCAACCTTGACCATCTGGTGTCCATCCGGGTTGACGATCTCGAGTTTCACGCTCTGACGCTGGAGGGCGTCTGTCACCCGCATACGCACGTTGGCCGCAATGGAATCAAGGCTGATGACCTGATTGTTCGTTGAAAGCCGGGTTGGTCCGGTCTGGCCGGCGTGAATGGTGAGGTGCTTTATTTTCGCTTCAGCCCGGGCCAATTCCGTCCGCAATCTATCCCGATCCTCTTTTAATTGACGGAGAATTTGCTTGGTTTGTTCCATTTTCTTGAGGGATTTCTGGCTGATTTCCGTCTGTGAGGTCAATTGTTCGATTTTTTGTTTCATGGCTTCTATTTGTTTGACCGATTCCATTTTTTCCATTTGATATTTGGCTTTGACCCGCTTGATGTCGTTCTCAAGTTCGGATATCACGCTCTGTTTTTGCACCAGCTCTTTTTCGAGGGCTGTTTTTTCTTCTCTAATCATGCCCAGATGCACCTGGGTTTGCTCCAGTTCATCCCGGTAGCTGTTTTCCTGGTCCGCATAATAGAAGATCCGGGCCAGGTTGGCCTTTATCTCATTCAGGATTTCAAAGGTCTCCTGATCCCATTCCTTGGTGGTGTAGGGGGAAAGGAAGATCAACCCGCCCACCACCGGCTGGTCTGGCATGCTGAGGGGATAAGCCAGCAGATTGCCGATCCGATGGTACTGGATCAGCTCATACAGGGTGACCACATCGGGTGTTCCGGAGTAGTTGCTGGGGAGCTGGAGGATATTGTTTTCTTCCCAGGCATTGATAATCAAGGGGATCTGACCGCGTTGAAGGCTGGCGGGTCGGAGAAACTCCTCCCGGATCAAGTCGTATCCCGCATCCACTTTGATTTCGCCTATTTCGTTGGGCATATGAACGATGTAGCAGATGTCTGAGATCACACTGAGGCTGATGGCTCGCACGATGGCCTTGAAGCGCTCCTCAGGGGTTTCCTGCAGGCTGATATTCAGCAGCAGATTCATCAACTTCGGTTTCGTGTCAATTGGTTCTTCCTGGGTTTCTTCCTCCACAGGCGCCAGATCAGCTTCTGATTGGACCGGGCCTGAAAATCGTTGGACCAGGGCCAGCATTAAAGGGATGCTGATGGTCTGTGCCAGACGGACCGGACCGGCCAGCGCGCTCTCCTGATTGATGATGAGAATCTGGGCAATATGTCCGGCCGCCAGAGTCAGCAGGATCACACCCCCCACAACACCGGTCTGACTCCGGTTCATGAGGATCAACAGCAGACCAATGATGATGAGGAGGAGGCTGGTCACCTGCCAGGAGATATCCACCCAGGTGTTGTTGAAGGTTTCCATCAGGGGTTGGAAGGTGAGAAACACGACGGTGGCCACACCCAAAAAGATGATTGTCAGGTTGGAAAGGATCATCAGGCTGTTGGTCAGGAATTGTTTATCGCTCTCCACAAAGGTCCAGATGACCCAGATGATGCTCAGCGCGGCAACGACCCGTTCAATGACTGCATAGGTTGTCAGGATGCCGAAGATCTCGGCTCCGCTGAGGCTGCTGCTGCCAAAGAGGATCCCTTGCAGAAGGAGCAGAACAATGCATCCCACCAAAACGTGGCGGGCTCTTCTGCCTTGTTGGCCCCGATCCAGTTTGGCGGTGGCGATGCCGCCCGTCAGAAGAAGGGCGATACTGACGACAAGATGGTAGATCAGGTAGCCAGGTGCATTGGTGAGTATTTCAAAAATTTCGAAAAGATTGATTCCCATGGGTGCGGGTTTCTACAGTCCTGCATAGGCTGTTGATAGGAAGATTATAGCCGATGGTTGTCTTTCCTCTCTAGATTGCAAGTTGCATTCCAAGGAAATTGTCCACCTGCCAGGGTTACCGGGAATCTTGCATTTTTCTTGCCGAAAAGTCAATGATTTAGGAACTGTTATGATTCGTTTAGCTTTTATTCAGACTCGAGGGTCCTTTCCACTCAGAATGTATCCGTTGGACGGGGTTTTCAGTTCAAAAAAAGGCTGCCTGCGATGCTTGGCAGGCAGCCCGAATGTCGCTTGTTTCTGGCGGCGTGGGTCAAGGATAGCTTTCCCACAGACCCAGGACGATATCGGCATAGCGGTAACCCATATTGATGGGGCCATAGCGGAACAAAGCTTCTCGGTAACTGCCATGTTTGCTGTACAGGTTGGCCAGCATGCGGGTGCCGTAATTGATGTTGAAAGCCGGATCCTGCAGTTCCTCGATGGTCGGCCGGTCGGCGAAACAGGGATTCCCATTGCATAAAAGTTCCGCGGCCAGACCGTCCCTGGGCATGACCTGCATCAGTCCCACAGCGCCGCTCTTGGAATAGGCCAGGGGGTCGCCATAGGATTCCTGCATGATGACAACGGCAATTAATCCTGCGGGCATCCCATACTCTTCGGCAAATGATTCAATCAATCCGCACCACTGCCGCACGTCCTGGGGCAGCCCCGGATTCAGACTGCAGTTCTGACTTTCGGCCTCGGTCCCCGACGCCTGGGTAGCGGTTTCGGTCGGCGCAACGGGACTCGGCGCGGGCGGGGTTTGGGTTGACGCTTCAGGGGCTTCGGTGGCATGGTCAGCTGCGCTGGCTGCCTGAGCGCCGACATCGGCTTCCGGCTGGGTGACCTCCCTGGTTGGTGAGGCGGTTGGCGTTTGCTGACTGGTCCCCTGGGGGGTGGCCGTGGGGGTTTGGATGGGGGGCATTCGTCTGGCCGCAATGCTCCCCAGGGCGATCAGGATCAAACAGCCCAGGAGGAACCCGGGAAATATGGCTTTGCGTGCATGTTTCATCAGAGACATCCTTCTTTGTTGAGATGTCTCGATTATAGCACAAACGTTCTAATTAAGGGATTAAGATTTGATTACAATCACCGGATGCGGGCTAGGGCACAATCTCCACAACAACGCCATTTTCAGCCCATTGATACAGTGTTTCCGCTTCCTCCAGTCCCAGGATGATGCAGCCATAGGAGACCGGGCTGCCCAGGTTGCCGGCCCACAGCCGTTGCCCGCTGGAAAGCAGCGGCAGGCCGTGGATTCCATTCATGAAACCCGGCCAGGCCTCATAGATTCCCATGAAGTGGGGCATGTATAAATCCCAATTGGAAGCATAGGCATTGGTTTCATGGGTTTGGACCTGGAAAACCCCGGCCATGGTGGGAGAGTCTTCCACCCCTGTGCTGATAATATGCGTGGCGATTAATGCCCCTGCTTCATATACATACATACGCTGTTCACTGATGTCAATCTGGATGCGTTTGCCCCGAATCACGGGCAGGGGCAGCAGGATATTCTTTGACGGGATGGTCAGAGTCATACCGGATTCCAGATTGTCGGTGGTCAGGCCTTCGTTGGCCTCCAGGATATACCACATGGGGATGCCCAGATCCAAGGAGATGGACCATAAGCTGTCCCCTGACCGGACGGAATAGGTGGTGGGGTTGTGAACGATGGTTGTTTCCATGAGTTCCCCATGCTCCCAGTTGCGGATCATTTCCTCCAGGTCCGGCGGCACGGCCAGGGATCGCGTTGTTCCCAGGTCTTGCTGCCAGTTGGAAAGGAAGGCGGCAATGGCTTCCTTGTCGAGATCCAATGTCACTGCAAAGGTTTCCGGATCCACGTGGATCCAGCTTTTCTTGACATCTTCGGGCACGGTCCAGACAAGGGTTTCATCCAGCATGGGATCATAGGCCTCCAGGCGCAATTCCCGGGCCGCAGCGGCATCAATTTCCTGCAGTACCGGGCTGAGGTCCTGAATTTCCGGCGGCACAGGTTTCATGAAGAATGCTGCCTGGCCGGAGAGAAAGATGGTGTAGGCGTTGTCAAACAGGGTCTGGATGGTTGACTCAATGTCCACCGTGACCCCTGTGGTTCCTGGCAGGGTCGTCCAGGCCCCTTCCTGATAGACCACCCTGGCGTTCACAGGTGCGATGGTCAGATCCTCAGAAAGGTCCAAGAGTGTTTTCCTGGCTGCATCCGGATCAAAATACAGTACTGGCAGAAGGGTGACCTCGTCCTTTCGCAGGAGTGTTTGGATATCTGCAAGGGGGCGATTTCCCCGGCCGAAAGCAAATATGGTATCGGCTGTGGCCGCTGCATCCACCCAGAATCCCAATTCCTGGGGAGAGAGCAGATAGGTTATGGATGGATCCTCCGGATTTGCCAAGGTGATTTGATGGGATTGATTCCAGATGTACTCGGCCCAGTCTTCTGTTTGCTGGCGGGTCATCAGGCCCACATCCTTATCCATCAAGGTCACACCAGGAAGGTTCAGTTGAAAGGCCTGGAAGATCACCACGGTAGCGCCGATGGCCAGGGTTGGCAAAATCAACGCAAGAGCAACCAGGCTGGCCCACAGGACGGACAGTTTTGATCTTCGCTGTGTTTTGTTCTGGGGTGAGGGCATCCCGGGTACGCCTTTACTCTGCTTCTTAAGGATGTTTTGCATTGGCTTTTCCTTGACATGTGGATTAATGATAACGCATTCTTATAGACGATGACCAGTTGGTAAAAGTTCCTGGGCGCGGGAGCGTCGGGCATGGCTTTCCCCTGGGGTGCAACACCGATGCCAGGCGCTGCGCGCCTATTTCGGACGGGGATGGGGTCGCGGCGCCTCATGGATGGCGAAACACTGGGTGGCGATCCTCCCCGCACCAGCTGTTCGGTCTTCGCAGGAGACAGCCTCTCATCTTTGCTGTCATCAGACCATGCAAAACGCGCCTGGCTGTTCTTGATATAATTACTTCATCCCTGATTGTCAGGACCTGCGGGAATCCGTAGATGCCTTCATTGGCAATCCCCGGGCCCTGCGATGGCTCCCTGAGTTGATCTGCGGACCCGGAAAGTCCCCCCGGTCAGATGGTGAATTCCTCCCGCCGGGCGTCGCGCAGGGCCCGCAGCAATCGACCGAAGAGGGGCCCCGGCTCTAGCCCCAGCGCCTTCAGGTCGTCGCCCGTGAGCTCCGGCTCCACCAGG
>DAOTUG010000055.1:0-3846 GCA_034437335.1 Anaerolineaceae bacterium | reverse complement strand
GGGGGGTACCTCCGTGGGCTCGGTGGGGGTTGGGGTTTGGGTTGTGGTCGCCGTTGGGGTGGGGGTGGGTTGGAACAGGTTACATGTGTTGAAGAAGGGCACAAAGGTCACCGCGTCTGACACCGGATCGCCGTTTCCGCTCGGGTTGAGGGTGGGATGGTAGGGTCCGGTTGGATCGCCCCAATAATTCTCCGTTGCGTCCAGCAACCATTGGGCGTCGTGGACGAGGGCATAGGTGTTGTTATCAAAACAGTTGTCATAGACTGTGATATCCAGTTGAGGGGCGAGGTTGCTGGTGCGGATTCCCCGGCCTGAGCTGGCGGAAAAATTTTCTATGGCGTTGGCAGTGATGTTCACGGAGGCTGTCCCTGGCAGGCCATCCCGGAGGCGGATCCCGACTCCAGATTCCCCGGCGGCGGCGCCATCGAAGACGTTGTCCATGATGGTGAAATCTCCGGTTGCGGATCCGTTGATGTCCACGCCGTGGGCCCAGCTCGCTGCCGGTGTGCCGCTGAAGGTGAAGGTGTTTCCGGTGATGCTGTTGATACCGCCCACATTCAACATGTACACCATGCGGATGCTGTCCGCGGGGCTGGCCAGATCAAATGTGTTATCCGAGATATTCAGGTTATAGATGGAAGCTGTCCCGCCACCCTGGCCATAAGTCCAGGCATACGCACCGCCCGTATTCCCGGCGAAGGTGTTTTCGGTGACGGTGATGTTCCGGAGAATGCTCTCATTTCCGGAATAGCCGCTGGCATAAAGGGTATTTTGGATGCTCGCAAAACCGCCCAGGAGCTGGTTGTTTGTCACGGTCACATATTCCGTCAGGGCATCCGAGTTCCAGGCCTGGGCGGTGACCATGATGCCCATATACCCTCCGGAAACGATGTTGTAGGAGATGTCGGATTGGGCGACATTGGTCAATTCAATGCCGTAGACATTGGTGTTGGAAGACCAGGGGCCGTGTTCCACGATGTTGCGGCGGACGGTCCAGTTGTTGGCCGGGGTGCCCCCATTCGTCCAGTACATGATGCCAGCCCACTGGGTATCGGTGATGCGGTTGTCCAGGAGGGTCACATTGTCCCCAACAACGCCAATCCCGCCGCGGATGCCCACGGCAACGCCGGGGTCGGGATCGTGGACATGCTGGATCTGAAAGCCCTGGATGGTGACGTCATCGGCCAGGATGTCAACCATGGGGACATTGGCTGCCCCGCCGCCATCCACCACCGGCGCATCTGGTCCGGGGCCTTCTCCCCCCGGTTCGGAGGTGTCTCCCGGATCCCCGATGAGGGCCACGGATTGGGTGATGCGGATGTTGTTTTCGTTGTAGGTGCCGGAAGCCACCTGGACTGTGCCGCCTGGGTTGACGGTATCCACGGCATGCTGGATGGTGGCGAAGGCGCAGTTTGGTTCTACCCCCGCGCTGTGATCCACATTCACGGTGCCGTTGCAGTCGGCGTCGCTGCCGCCCACCCGGACAAAAACCGTGGATTGGGCGTGGACGGTCTCCATGGGTTGGAAGCCCAGGCACAGGATGGCGATAACAAGGCTCAGGCTGAGAATTTTCGCGAGTCTCATATTTCCCTCTTTCATTTTCTCTTGTGTGCAGGTTCCAGTCAGCACTTTGCGATACTTCAATGCTGTGCTTTGCTTTGGTTTTCTCCCTGCCCCTGAAATAAAAACAGTTATGTTAAATCGGATTCTTGCGGTGTTTGCCTCCTGGCAGGAGGACGCACTCCTCGGGGAAGCCGACTCAAAAAACCGGAACTGGTTTGAGTTATTCTCAAACCAGTTCTATTGTAGCATGGGTTATGGCCGATTCCACCAGAGAATTACTAAAATAACCTTAAAATTTCATTTTTGTGTTAATCCTGCCTTCCACCGGTTTCCTGACAGCTCAATCCTCCAGGATCCCTGCCGCTTCCAGGGCGGATTTCAGCCGCGGATCATTGCGGGGGTCTTCGCCGGTGAACTGATCTGCGTTGGGATACCCCAGGGAGATATAGAGGGTCCCGCCGGCGGGGTCGAGGGGCTGGAGGATCACCACCCCATCGAAACTCAGGGAGGACATGGGCGTCCAAAAAGCTCCGGCATATATGCGTTCTCCCCCGGAGAGGATCACAAAGGGTACGCCGCTCATGGGCATCCCCATCGCAAAGATGCTGAGGAGCTTTTGATAGGCTGTATCGGTCAGGTTGAGGGCATGAAATTCCCAATTGTAGCTGGCGATGTCCTCGGTGGTGAGGATGGGGTCCTCAGCCAGGGGCAGTTCCTCCAGGTCGTATTGCGCCAGGTCCGCCCCGGCCATCTGGGGATCAGCCACAAGGTATAGGGCAAAGGCTTCATCATCGGCTGGGGTTGGCGTTTCTGTTTTTGTTCCGCAGGCGCTCAGGATCAAGGCCGCCAGGCAGAGCAGTAAGATTAATTTTTGTTTCATTTCTTTTCCTCCAAGAATGCAGTAAGGCAGGCATCTATGCACTGCTGCATAGGGTCTGTTGAGGCAACACAGGTTAATATACCACATGTGCTTTGATGCCGAGTCCGGGATTCCGGCAGGGCAATTGCATCAAAACTAAAGTATCTCAAGAAAGCGGGATGTTTCAATTTCAACCGCGGACATTTTGGGACATTGAGAGTCAGTGACCTGCCTGGACCAAATCAAATCACGAAAGCTGAGGGGCATCACAAGCTGAGGGGCATCAGGCCCCATCAGCGCAGTGCAAAGGGCCAGGAGGCCCGTGCTGCCCCATCAGCGCAGTGCAAAGGGCCAAGAGGCCCGTGCTGCCCCATCAGCGCAGTGCAAAGGGCCAAGAGGCCCGTGCTGCCCCATCAGCGCAGTGCAAAGGGCCAGGAGGCCCGTCCTCGCTGCGCTTGCTGGCTTCGAATGAGGATGGGGTCAGTAATTGGACAAACAGCTTGATGAGTCCATGTGCGATTGCATTGGGGTTCCGGGTCGGGAATCCGCACTGCCTGACGCGGACTCTCTCACAATGTCCGGGGGTGGCTTTATCTTTCCTCTGTTTGCGGTTAAAATAAAGCCTTGAAGATCCTTGTTGATTTCACAGGAGAACCTATGCTCCCCGAAACCCTTGATGTCCGTGAACGACCTGTCACCCTGATCCACCATGCCGCAAATTGCAGAAATGCGGATCCCATGGATGCGCCGCCGGGGTCGCTCTCCGCTCTGGCGAACTGCCTTACCCAGGGCGCCAGGGCTGTGGAGATTGATCTGATTCCCCTTTCTGATCAGAGCTTTGCCCTGCTGCACGACCGCGATCTGGCTCGGGACACCGACGGCCAGGGGGATGCCCCCAGGGCCACCCGGTCCCGGGTTGAAAAACTGCATTATCGGGTGGGAGGCGAAATTACGGGTGAAAAGGTGGGTTTTCTGGAGGAGGCCCTGGGATTGCTGCAGGACCATCCAGATACCCGGCGTTTGCAGATTGATCTCAAACCCTTCGCCCCCCTCACCCGGGCCGTCCTGCGGCGTTTCCTTGAATTGATTGATCCCGTCAGGGAGCGTATTCAGGTCAGCTCGGTTTCGGATTGGGCCATCCGGGCATTGGCCAGCTTTGCCCCGGAGCTTTCCCTGGGTTTTGATCCCCTGCTGTATCTGGATCTGGTGGGGGCAGAACCCCGGCCAGAGGGCATCCCGCCCTTCCGGGTGGGGGCCTACGGCCTGGCGGATGACCACCCGTTGTCTGCTTATCAGTGGGGGCCTCTGGGGGATTATTTTGCTGCACGGGCCGGCGCATTGCTGGTTCAGGCCCCTCCGGGGTGTACATGGTTCCTCCGAGCGACTTTGCTGGACAAGGCCCTGCAGGCCGGATTTGACTGGAT
>DAOTUG010000054.1:0-55313 GCA_034437335.1 Anaerolineaceae bacterium | reverse complement strand
GTGGGACGGGTTTGACCACCACGGCATTGGCTCAAATCCGGCTTCTGGGGCCGATTTTTATTGCCCCCAGGATCTTGGCGCCTGCGCCCACCACAACGGCATCCCCCAGAGTGGGGTGCCGTTTGCCTTTTTCGAGGCTCACGCCGCCCAGGGTGACTCCGTGATAAAGGGTCACGTCGTCCCCAACCTCGGCGGTTTCTCCGATGACCACCCCCATCCCATGGTCAATGAAAAAGCGCCGCCCGATATCTGCGCCGGGATGGATTTCGATTCCAGTGCGACCTCGGGCGAATTGCGAAAGCCCACGCGCCAGCAGATAGCGTTTGTGCTGCCACAGCCAGTGACTCACGCGATGATACCAGACGGCATGGAGGCCGGAATAATTGATCAGAACCTCCAGCCAGTTCCTGGCTGCCGGGTCCCGGTCGAGTGCGCAGCGAATGTCCTCTTTGATCAGGGCGAAAAGGCCGGGTTTCTTTTGCGTTGTCTTCTCTGCTTTCTTCTGAGATTGGAGGGTGCTGGTGTGTTCCATGCTGGTTTTCCTTTCAACCAGTGCGGAGGTCGTCAAACAGCGGCGTGCTGAGATAGCGTTCCGCAAAGGAGGGGATGATCACGACAATGCGTTTTCCCGCGTTTTCCGGTCGTCGGGCAACCTGGAGGGCGGCCCAGACCGCAGCGCCGGAGGAGATCCCCACCGGGAGCCCTTCTTCGGAGGCCAGACGCCGGGCGGTTTCAAAGGCCTTCTCGCCGCCCACCTGGACGATCTCGTCCAGAATGTCCGTGTCGAGGACCTCCGGGATGAACCCAGCGCCGATCCCCATGATCGGATGAGATCCTTTTTCGCCCCCGGAGAGCACGGGGGAGGCTTCCGGTTCTACTGCGATCACCTGAAGTTCCGGGTTGAGGGCTTTCAGACCCTGCCCTGTCCCGGTGATTGTGCCGCCGGTACCTACCCCGGCCACCAGGATATCCACGGCCCCATCGGTGTCCTGCCAGATCTCTTGGGCCGTGGTCCGACGGTGAATGTCCGGGTTGGCAGGGTTTTCAAACTGGTTGGGCATGAAATAATGGGGGTCGGAGTCCACCAGGGAGCGGGCTTTTTCGATGGCGCCTTTCATGCCGGTTTCTGCGGGGGTCAGAATCAGCTCTGCGCCAAGGACCTTCATCATCATTTTACGTTCAAAGCTGACCTTCTCCGGCATGATGATCACACAGCGATAGCCCCGGGCCGCTGCTGTGAAGGCCAGGGCGATGCCTGTGTTTCCGCTGGTGGGTTCCACGATGATGCTTTCCGGCGTGAGGCGGCCAGCATCCTCGGCGGCGTTGATCATGGCCACTCCAATGCGGTCTTTCACGCTTCCCGCCGGGTTGAAGTACTCCAATTTGAGGACCACATCGGCGCCACCTTCCGGATTCAACCGGTTCAGGCGCACGAGGGGGGTATTTCCAATCAGTTCTGTGATGTTGTTGTATATCTTCATGGGCGTTCTCCGATTTTCTGGGTTAAAAACCTGCGCCAGCCTAATTAAGTTCAAAAGCGGCGAGAGGGTGACACCGCAACAAATTTTGCAGGGCGCTCCGCCGCCCAAACCGGCTGGCTCGAAAGAGATTGGTTCGTTTCGACTGTCCGGGCGGTGGCTAACGACCCCGCACCAGACACAAGCAGGTAAACATTGTTCCAAAAACTCCTGTTAATTATGATAAATTATATCTTAATTATATTGACCTAGCGGGGAAAGTCAAGGCGTTTGTCGCAAGTTTATGGGGGGCAGCGGTTGTTTTTTCTGTTGCGGGGACCGTGAGATGAAATTGGTAAAGCAATGGCATCACAGAGGCTCCTCCGTGGGGCCGGGATCTTCCCTTTGGGCTTTGATGGATTTCTCTCTGTCATGTCACCGCCCCCGGGTGGGTTATAATAAGCCAAATTTGATCCAATGGAGGTTGATGGATGTTGCAACGCCTGGAAAAACTCGTTGAATTGCTGGACGCCGCCGGTTTGGATGCTGTGGCGCTCAACCCCGGCCCCAGTCTGACTTATCTCACCGGATTACACTTTCATTTAATGGAACGTCCCACGGTCTTCTTGGTGAACCGCGCCGGGGATGCCGCTCTGGTGCTCCCGGTCCTGGAAGAAGGCAAGCTCTCGTCGGTTTCCGGGGACATGAAGGCCTTTCCCTTTGGGGATGACCCGGCCGCCTGGCAAGGCGCTTTTGATGATGCCTGTGAGGCGATCCGGCTGTCGGATGGAAAAATTGGGGTGGAACCGACTAAACTGCGCTTTCTGGAGCTGCGTCATCTGCAGCAGGCTGCACCCCGGGCGGAGATCGTCGGAGCCGGGGATCTGTTTGCCCGGCTGCGCCTTCAGAAGACGCCCGAAGAAATTGACAACATGAAACGCGCTGCACAGATCGCCCAACGGGCCCTTCTGGAGACTTTAAAAGAACTCCGGGAAGGGTTGTCGGAGAAAGCGATTGCCAACGCGCTGGTGGTCCAGCTTCTGCGCGGGGGATCGGATCCCTCCTTGCCGTTCCAGCCGATTGTCGCGCTGGGGGAAAACAGCGCCAACCCCCATGCAATACCTACGGAGCGGGCCCTTTCTCCCGGGGATGTCTTACTGGTGGATTGGGGCGCAAGTTTTGCAGGGTATTTTTCCGATATCACCCGCACCTTCACCTTCGGGGAGGTGGATCCCGAGCTGCTGGAAATCGGTCGGGTGGTTCTGGCCGCCAACCGGGCCGGGCGCCAGGCCGGGCGACCGGGCTTGGATGCCGGCGCGGTGGACCGCGCTGCGCGGGAGGTCATCGTTCAAGCGGGCTATGGGTCTGCTTTCATCCATCGCACCGGGCATGGCCTG
The DNA here is from genome assembly GCA_034437335.1 of Anaerolineaceae bacterium. Lineage (GTDB taxonomy): Bacteria > Chloroflexota > Anaerolineae > Anaerolineales > Anaerolineaceae > Brevifilum. The sequence goes on along the minus strand of DAOTUG010000054.1, from coordinate 52,459 downwards.
GGGCTGGAAGCCCACGAAGCCCCCTATATCTATGCTGAGAATGAGCTGACTCTGACTCAGGGTATGACCTTCACCGTGGAGCCGGGTATTTACCTGTCCGGCAAGGGAGGCGTGCGGATTGAGGATGATGTGGTGGTTAGGGAGGCTGGCCTGGAAAGCCTGACGGATCTGCCCCGGCGGGTGCTGCCCCTGGAAGACTTCATCGGGGGATAGGAAGGCGCCATGTCACGCGATCTGAAGATTGTTTCCGCTGCCATGCTCACCTGGGGCCTTGGCGAGGGGATGTTCTACATTTTTCAGCCCCTTTACATTCAGGAGTTTGGCGCCGATCCGATCCTGATCGGCACAATCCTGGGGATCAATGGGATTGTGATGACCGTTTCTCAGATCCCCTCCGGTTATCTGGCCGATCGCTGGGGGCGGCGCCCGTTGATGTGGTTCTCCTGGATCGCCGGGCTGGCAGCCACCTGGGTCATGGCCCTTTCTCCCAGCCTGGGGTTTTATGTGGCCGGGCTGCTGCTCTATGGGGTGACTTCCTCCGTACTGGCGCCCCTCAACACCTACATTCAGGGCGCCCGCGGTCAATGGTCCGTGGGTCGGGCCATCAGCTTTGTGTCCGCGGCCTATAATATCGGCGGGGTGTTGGGCCCGTTGCTGGGTGGGTTCGTGGCGGAACGCTTTGACCTGCGCAGCGTCTATTACGGCTCCGGGGTGGTGTTTATCCTTTCAGCGGGGATCATCCTGTTTGCCCGCAGACAGCCGATCGCCTCGGCAGAGGTGGACGCGAAGGAGCCCCATCTTTTCCGGAACATCCGGTTTTTACGCATGCTGGGATTGATCTTCCTGGTGATGTTTGCCGTCATTCTGCCCCAGCCCTTGGCGGCCAATTTCCTGCAAAACCAGCGGGGACTTTCCCTGGGCCGGATCGGGCAGTTGGGATCCCTGGGAGCGTTGGGTGGTGTGATTCTCATGCTCGTTTTTGGCCAGCTTCCGGCTGGTTTGGCGCTGATTTTCGGCCAGGGCGCTTTGGTGTTGTTTTCGCTGATGCTGTGGCGGGGTGAGACCCTCTTCTGGTATGGGCTCGGATATTTCTTCCTGGGGGGGTTCCGCCTGTGCCGGGCTATGACGGTGGCCCTGGTGCGTCCGGCGGTGCGGGAGGTGGAGGTGGGGCTGGCGTTTGGCGTTGTGGAGTCCTTGAACAGTCTTTCCTTTGTGGTGGCGCCGCCTCTGGCTGGTTTTTTATACGACCGGGAGCCCTGGTTGATTTTCCCGGTCAGCCTGGGAGTGTTGGCGCTGACTCTGTTTTTTAGCATTTTGCAGGTCCGTTTCAGGGCCCGGGGCGGAGACAGCAGGCAGGGCGTATCCCTGGTGGAAGTTGAGGTGGAAGATGACGCTTGAAATGCTCCGGATGACACTGGGGCCGCTGCCGAACAATGTGTATCTTCTGGGGGAGGCGGGGGGCGGGCCGGCGGTGGTGATTGATCCCAGTTTCCAAAGCCGGTTTGTCCTGGCCAGGGCAAAGGACAGGGGGTGGCGGCTGCAGGGGGTCTGGCTGACTCACGGCCATTTTGACCATCTGGCGGGGGCTGGGGAGGTGGCTCAGGCGTTTGATCCGCCGCTGCCCATCGGACTGCACCCGGCTGATCGGGCCTGGTATGCAAATCAGGGCGGTGCAGCGCAGTTTGGCATGCAAATACCGGATCTTCCCGCGCCGGATCTTGCCTTTTCCCACGGTATGGGGCTGTCCCTGGCACCGGATGGGGAGCCCCCCCCAGTGGTGGAAGTCCTTCATGCCCCCGGGCACAGCGCCGGGCATGTGATGTTTTACTGCCGGGATCTGGGGGTCCTGTTTTGCGGCGATGTGATTTTCCGGGAGGGGATCGGCCGCACTGATCTTGCAGGGGGTGATTTGGACATCCTGTTGGAGAGCATCCGGCAGCAGATCCTCAGCCTGCCGGATGCGGTCCGTCTTTTGCCGGGCCATGGCCCGGAGACGACGGTGGGGCACGAACGAGCCCATAACCCCTATCTGCAGGGTCTTGCCTGATCTGATGGGATGATTATATTAAGTGAACGGGGCGCGCCATCTGGCGCGCCCCGATGACCTAAATCCTGCAGGCGTTTATTTGGCATATTCCGTGGCCCGGGTTTCACGGATCACCGTGATGCGGATCTGTCCCGGATATTGCATGGTTTCCTCAATCTGCTGGGCAATGTTCTTGGCCATGCGATTGGCCTCAACATCATCAATCTCCTGGGGCTTGACGATGATTCGCACTTCCCGTCCGGCCTGAATGGCATAGCTGTTATCCACGCCGTTATAACTGTTGGCGATGTTTTCCAGGGCCCGCAGGCGTTTGATGTACTGCTCCAGATCTTCCCGCCGAGCGCCGGGCCGGGCGCCTGAGATGGCGTCGGCGGCCTCAACGATCACAGCTTCAACGGATTCCTGTTCCACTTCGTGGTGGTGGGAAGCAATGACGTTGACCACCTTGGCATTGACCCCATGCCGCTGGGCGAATTCCGCCCCGAGTTGGGCGTGGGTGCCCTCGGTGTTATGGTCCATGGCCTTGCCCAGATCGTGCAGGAGGGCGCCGGCCTTGCAAACTTCCACCTGCGCCCCCAATTCGGCCGCGATGACGCTGGCGATCTTGGCGGTTTCCACCGCATGGGCAAGCTGATTCTGGCCGTAGGAGGTGCGGAATTTGAGACGCCCCAGCTTTTTGAGAACCTCGCTATGCAATCCTGCTACTCCTGCGTCGTAGGCGGCCTGTTCGCCGGCCTGGACGATGTCCTGGCCCATTTGTTCCTTTTCTTCCTTGATGATTTTTTCAATGTGGGCCGGATGAATTCGTCCATCAATCACCAGACGGTTCAAGGCCCGGCGGGCGATTTCACGGCGGACCGAGTCGAAACAGGAAACGGTCACCGCCTCCGGGGTGTCATCCACGATGACGTCCACCCCCGACGCCTGTTCAAAGGCGCGGATATTCCGACCGTTGCGTCCGACGATACGGCCTTTCATTTCCTCGTTCGGCAAGTTGACCATGGAAGTGGTTACCTCGGCCACCTTTTCTGAGGCCACCCGTTGAATAGCGTCGGCGATCAACTCCCGGGCGCGGGCGTTGCCTTCCATGCGGGCTTCGCTTTCGATCTGGCGGATGATGCGAGCCATGTCGCCCCGGGCTTCTTTTTCCGTCTCCGCCAGGAGCAATTCCCGGGCTTCTTCCCGGGTCATCTCGGACACGCGCTGCAATTCGTCAACTGTTTCCTGATAGAGCTGATCAATTTCGTTGGCGCGTTTGTCAATGCTGCTTTGGCGTTTGTTGAGGCGCAATTCCCGGGCCTCGTATTTTTCCAGGCGACGGTCCAGTTCCTCCCGGCGTTTTTGCAGGCGGTCGTCTTCTTTGTTCAGCTCATTACGCCGGCGGGCCAGCTCCTCCTCCGCTTTTTGGGTGATCTGGAGGGCATTGTCCTTGGCTTCCAACTCGATCTCCCGGGCTTTTTCCCGGGCCTCAGCGATGATATGATCCGCTTTTAAGTTTTGTGCCTTGCGCTTGTTTTCGACCAGGGTTTTCTTGATCAGAAAACCGATCAGTCCGCCGATCAGCGCAGCGCTCAGGGTGATGATGATTAATAAAACAGGGTTATTCATTTTCCATACTCCAATTGTTAATGTTTTTCCGGCTCTTCCTGAGCAGGCAGCGCGAATTCCTTCCAGAGGCGTTCCACGGTTGGTTTCACAATGCCATAGTGGAAGCCGCGGCGGCCTAAGTAGCCGCCCACTTTTTTAAGGAAGTCCAATTTGGATTCGAGGCGATAGCGTTTGGCTTTTTTAATGCCAGCGCGATAGGCCAGTTCCATTTCGTCGCCGCCAACTTGCTCAAGGGCCTGTCGAATGATGTCATCCGGAACGCCTTTGCGGCGCAATTCATAAGAAAGAAGCCTGTCGCTGCGGGGCCGGAAGGTGTTCCGGTTTTCGATCCACTGCCGGGAGAAATCCAGATCATCCAGCCATTTTTTTTCCAGGAGTTTTTCCAGGGTGCTTTCGATGACCGCGTCGCTGAATCCTTTTTCGCCCAGGCGCCGACGGGTTTCTTCGACCGAGCGGGGTCGGTGGGCGATGAACTGCAGGGCCTTCTGGAAGGCCACCTCATAGGTGTCTTCTTCCTGGAGTTTTTCGATCTGCGCTTCGGTCAGCTTTCGCCCGGGTTTCAACCAGGCGGCAACAAAGCGCGAGAGCCCGAAGGCAAATTCACCATCCAGGTAGATACTCACCCTCTGGCGATTATATTTCTGCGCTTTGATTGCAGTGATTTCCCGTTCCATAATGCTTCTTCTTAACGAGTGACAGCCGTAGTTCTGCCTTAGAAACTACGGCCGTCTTATCAGAAGAATCCTTAATGTGTTGAAATACAGTGAAGGATAGTTTTCCTCGGATGCCAGGAACCTTTGATTAAGGCCCCAATTTGGCACCTAAGCCTGACTTAAGGTACGCATGTGGTTCTATCGTTCCTGTATATATTGGCTTTCTTCGACTCTTGTTTTGCGGTTCTGCAGCACGATCGAAAACATGCTTGCGATGCGCTGGCGCCGTCAAAACGGATGTCAGTAACTCATCAATATGCCGGGAAATACCCGGCGAAACATTTCGTACGGTTTCTTTTGATATCTTGACCGCAGCCTGGCCGGCAGGCGGCAGATGAACAGTTTTCAATTTACATCCTGTCACCATCAGATGGTGACAGCCTTAATTATACAATAAAAAACAAAATCCGGGAGGGGTAGTTGAAAACCAGCGCCTGGAGATGGCGTGGAAGGCAGAAAAACGCGTTTCTGAATCACAAGGTTATTGCTGTAAAGTTCCCCTGTTGCGACCCGGCGCATCCAAACCGCAGGCATATTTTTCTGATAGATATTCCCCGTTTGGGGCCGGAGGACTGGTGCGTCGAACCTTGGTTTCCATCCCTCAGTCCGGAGAGGATGTTGGGAATCCACCAATATTCCCCGGATTCATTCCAGCGGATGTTCGATTTTCAGTCCATCGGTGCATTAATGCAACCTGGATTTTTGCCTCCCAGTTGAAGATTTCTTTGCTCATCATTACATGGACTTCCCTGATGGGAGCGTTCAGGGGGCCGCCACTCCGGAATGGAGGACAGACGCTTGCAGCGCAGGGATCCTGCAGCCCACCCCTCTGGTGTTATCCCCCCAGGTCGGTTAGTGATGGGCTTTGAAAAAAGGCGCCCAATTCAACACTCCATCCTCAATATCACCGCATCCCTGCTGATCTGTTTTGGATTATTCGCCAAGTCGTGTTAAAATAAGGGTATGAATGAGTTGCGTACTGAATTGAAAAGCAAGAGTTATCTGCAGCACCGAAAGCAACGCCGCTGGCAGATCTATCTGCCCCTGGGATTGGGGATTGTGATCACCCTGGCCTTGATGGTTTGGATACTTCTGACGGCATCCGGCCGCGCGCCGGGGGGCATCATCTCGTCCGGAGCGGATACGGCCCTCATCTGGCTGATCCTGCCGGCCCTTGTCTTTGCTCTGGTCGCTATCCTGGTCCTGTTTGGGCTGGTTTACCTGCTGGCCAAGATCCTGAACTTGCTGCCCTCCTACACCTATCTGGGACAGCAGTATGCGGATCTGGTCGCTGCCCAGGTGACCTACTGGGCGAACATGGCCGTCAAACCGGTGTTCGAGGTGCGTGCAGTCGCGGCCTCTATAAAGGCGCTCTTCAAGGAATTGTTTGGACGTTCCGAGAAGTAACCAACCATCCGAATGGGTTATTTGCGGGGATAGGCGGTCAACTGCCGGATCCGCGCCAGCGATCCATTCTCTTCATCCATTTCATTTAAAAGGAAGCAAATTCATGAATGATAACTGGAAGACAAAAACAATCATCATTAGTACTGTTATTGGGGCCCTGACCGGGGCTGGTGCAGCGCTTTTGTTGATCAAGCGCGCAGAAAAAGAGGATACCCAACCCAAGCTTTCCCCCGGTGAGGGCATTCAGGTGGGCCTGGGCCTTTTGGGCCTGATGCGCCTGATTGCCGGTTTTGGTACGGAATAATAACCTCAACACCCTTTACAGGTCACATCTTTGTTTGAAATAATATTTTTAGGGACGTCGGCCTCTGCGCCTTCGATCCATCGCGGACTCTCCTCCCTGCTTGTTCAGCATGATGAATTCCGTTTTCTGGTGGATTGCGGCGAAGGCACCCAGCGTCAGATCCTTCAGGCTGGTGTGGGGTTCAAACGTCTGAACCAGATCTTCCTGACCCACGGACATCTTGATCATATCCTGGGCCTGGCTGGTCTCGTTTCCACTTTCCTGCGCTGGGATGTGATGGATACCATTGAGATTTACGGGACGCAGCACACCCTGGATCGGGTCCATGACCTTATCTTTGGTGTAGTGCTGCGCGGCTATCGCGGCAAGGCTCCGGTTGCTTTGCTGGAGGTTAAGCCCGGGCTCTTTTTTGAGTCGGAGCGTTTCACCGTGACCGCCTTCCCTGTGGACCACCGCGGGTCGTCTTCTCTGGGCTATCGTTTTGAAGAACGGAGCCGGCGGCCTTTTTTGCCTGAGAAGGCGCAGGCCTTGGGGATCCCGCCAGGCCCCTGGCGGCGGGACCTGGTGGAAGGCAAGACGGCGGAGCTGCCCGACGGCCGGAACATTGAACCGGACCAGGTGCTGGGAGAGGAACGTCCTGGGACCTCTCTGGTGGTGGTTGGGGATGTCGGGCGGATTGATAAGCTGCGTCCGCATATCAACGGTGCGGACGCCCTCGTGATCGAAGCCACCTATATTGAATCGGAGGCGGATCTGGCCTCCCAATTTGGCCATATCACCGCCAGGGAAGCGGCAACACTGGCCGTGGAAATCGGCGTGAAACAGCTTTTCCTGACCCACCTCTCGCGGCGTTATCGCGAGCGGGATGTTCTGGAGGAAGCCCGGGCTGTTTTCCCTGCGGCTCAGGTGGCCCGGGATTTCGACCGTTACCAGATCCGGCGGGAGCCGGATTCTGCAGCGTGAGCAACACGTTGCAGTTTTAGAGAGTATCACCGATTAATCAGATTAATCGCATAATGGAGGCAGAGAAAACCATGGCAAAGCGTCATCTAATGGAACGATTGGCAGCCGGTGAGACCCTCGTATCGGACGGCGCCACCGGCACGAATTTGCAGCGGATGGGACTGCCGGTGGGTTCCCCGGCGGAGGTTTTTGTCCTTGACCGCCCGGAGGCGATTCTCTCCCTGAATCAGGCCTTCATTGAGGCAGGATCCGACATTATTCTGACCTGCACCTTCGGCGCCACCCGGCTGCGTCTGGAGGCGGCTGGCCTCCAGGATGATTTTGAGGCGATTAACCGCAGGGCGGTTGAGATCAGCAAGGAAGCGACCATGGCCACAGATGTTCTGGTGGCGGGATCCATCGGCCCCCTGGGCCACATGCTGGCGCCTTTGGGGCCGGTCCCGGTGGAGGAGGCCGAGGTCAATTATGCAGGACAAGCCGGTCTGCTCTGTGAGGCGGGGGTGGATTTCCTTGTGATTGAGACCCAGTTTGATTTAAATGAAGCGCAGGCAGCAGTTAGAGGCGTCCGCTCGGTGGATCCGGAGATCCCCCTGGTGTGCTCTTTCAGCTATGACCGCGGCACCCGCACCATGATGGGGGTGAAGCCTGAACAGATGGTCGCGACCCTGGGAGAACTGGATGTAGATCTGTTGGGGATTAATTGCGGTCGGAGCCTGGACGAGAACCTGGCTGCTCTGCAGGCCCTGGGCCAGACGACTGACAAACCAATCTGGTTTAAGCCCAATGCCGGGCTTCCCGAGATGGATGCGGACGGCACACCGGCCTATACCGTGAGCCCGGAGAAGATGGGACGTCTGGTGCCCCAATGGGTGGCGGCCGGGGCGCGGGTGGTGGGCGGGTGTTGCGGCACCAGCCCGGACCATCTGGCGGAGATTGCCCAAACCGCCCATGGGTAAGGGTTAAGGGCCCATTTTGGGGGCTTAATATATTGTTAACGATTTCCTGTCTTCATCCCCGGATTTTCCAGTCCGGGGTTTTCTATGAAGCGCGGGATTAATCTCCCTTTAGAGCCTGCGTGAGGGCGTTCAAGGAAGGGGATAGATGTGTTAGAATCCCATGCAATGATTGCAGAAACCGTTGTTCTTGCTTCCAACTCACCCCGACGCAAACAGCTTTTATCCCTCTTCGGGAAGCCCTTCACGGTTATTCCCGCTGATATTGATGAGAGCCAGCGCCCCGGGGAAGCGCCCCGGGCCTATGTGCGGCGGCTGGCCTGTGAAAAAGCCCGGACTGTGGCTGCGGAGCGGGCTGTCGGCCTGGTGGTTGCTGCAGACACCATTGTGGCCGATGGCGATCAGCTTCTGGGTAAACCCGAGGATGCCGCTGCGGCGCGCTGCATGCTGCAGCGGCTGCGGGGGCGGACCCATCAGGTCTACACCGGCATCGCTTTGATGGATGTCGAAATGGGCCGCGCCCTGGACGATCTCTGCCAGACGGATGTGCCCATGCGACAGTATAGCGATGCCGAGATTTCCGCATACATCGCTACCGGCGATCCCCTCGATAAGGCCGGCGCCTATGCGATCCAGCATGCAGGGTTCCATCCCGTGGTGGGTCTGCGGGGATGCTTTGCCTCTGTGATGGGCTTTCCCCTCTGCCATTTCAAACGCAGCCTGCATCAGTGGGGGCTTGAGACCCCGGAAGATCTACCCCAACGCTGTCAGCGCTTCATTGCCTATGATTGCCCGGTTTACCGGAATATTCTGGGAGATTATTGAAGGAGCCCCGGATGGCCCGTACTGATCACTTTTCTCCCTGGCTGAAGATCGCTTCCCTGCTGGTGGGTGCGGCTCTTGTGCTGGGAGCCTGCAGCCAATCCGCACCGGTCGCTTCCCAACCGGATGCCGGGGGTCAGGATATCTCCCGGGTGGGGGCGGCCCACAATACGGCAGAAGCTTATCTTCTGAACTGGCAGCAGGGAGATTTTGCTGCTATGTACGCTCAGTTGACCCCCTTCAGCCAGGATGCCTTTTCCCTGGAAGCTTTTCTAGGGCATCATCAGGATTTTGCGGAGGCCATTCTGCTGACCGGGTGGGATTTTCAATTACTCTCGGCGATTGCGGAGGGGGAGCATGCCCAGGTGGGGTACCGTCTCATTTTTGAGACAACCCTTTTGGGTACATTTTCCACGGATACGGTGATGAATCTTGTTCTGGCGGGGGAGCGATGGCAAGTCCAGTGGGAAATTGGGATGATCCTGCCCGAATTGCGTGGCGGGAATACCCTGGAACTGGTTTATAAGATCCCGGCGCGGGGGCGCATTTATGCCAGCGATGGTTCGCCCCTGGCTGCCTATGAAAATGCAGTGGCCCTGGGGGTGGTCCCCGGGGAGATCCAGCCGGAGCAAGCGCCGCTGCTGTATGAGACCCTGGCTTCCCTGAGCATCCACAGTCAGGAGGATATTGCCAGGATGGTGGAGGAAACCCCCGATGATTGGTATCTCCCAGTGGTCTCCCTCTCCCAGGCGGAGGTGATGCCCCAACTGGAGATCCTGACATCCCTGGGCGGTCTGCGGATTGATGAATTTCGCTCCCGATATTATGTGGATGGGGGCGTTGCCCCCCATGCCCTCGGGTATCTCCTGCTGATTTCTGAGGCCGACCTTCCCGCCTATCAGGCCCAGGGATACCGCCAGGATGAACGGGTGGGCGCAGCGGGATTGGAGGCTGCCTTTGAATCCCAGCTTGCAGGCCGGCGCGGCGGAACCCTGTATCTGATTTCTCCTCAAGGGGAGATTCTCAGGTTGCTGGCCTCCCAGCCCCCGGAACCCGCCCAATCCATCACAACCACCCTGGACAAGACTCTCCAAATGCGCCTGCAGGATTCCCTGGGAGATTTGCGGGCCGCCGTGGTGGTGATGGAGATGGATACCGGTCGGGTGTTGGCCATGGTCTCCAATCCGCATTTTGACCCCAATGCCTTTGATCTTTCTACCATTGATCGCAGCCTGCTGGACTCATATTTTGCTGATCCAGACCGTCCATTGTTTAACCGGGCGGCCCAGGGCCAGTACCCCCTCGGATCGGTGTTTAAGATCATCACCATGGCCGCCGGGATGGAAACCGGGTTGTACGGCGCCAGTTCCTCCTTTATCTGCGGCCATTCCCTGTGGGTCTGCGATAGTGTGACCCTCTATGACTGGACCTTTGGCCACGGCGCACCTGCCAGCGGGGAGCTGACCCTGCCGGAAGGTCTGATGCGGTCATGCAATCCCTGGTTCTACCGGATTGGTGAAGCGTTGTTTGCGGAGGGCATGGACGGCGCGCTGTCCGAGATGGCCCTGGGCTTTGGCCTGGGCGCGCCGACTGGCATTGAAGTGGATGAGGCCGCCGGCAATATTCCCGAAACCGCCGGAACCTGCGTGAACAGCGCCCAGATGTCCATTGGGCAGGGGGAGATCCTTGTGACCCCCCTCCAGGTGGCGACTTTTATCGCTGCCCTGGGGAACGGCGGTCGGCTTTACCGTCCTACCCTGGTGGACAGCATCGCCCCCAACACAGGAGCCGCGACGCAGAGCTTTTGGCCGGAGGATTTGGGGAGGCTGCCGATTTCCGAGGAAACCCTGCTGGTGATCCAGGATTCCCTCCGGATGGTGGTGGAATCCCCCCGCGGCACCGCCTATTTCTCCCTGGGGGATCTGGCGATTTCCGTCTCCGGGAAGACGGGCACGGCCCAAACGCCCACCGGGGATGCCCATGCCTGGTTTGCCGGGTATACCCGGATGGACGACCCGGATCGGCCGGATATCGCTGTGGTGGTCCTGGTGGAGAACGGCGGCGAAGGCTCTGTGATGGCGGCGCCGGTTTTCCGACGGGCGGTTTCGCTGTATTTTTCCGATGGGACGGACCCGGGCGGGCCCCTTCCCTGGGAGGCAGCGCCCTTTGTTCCCCTGGCCCCCACCCCAACCCCCAGCGAGACATCGCCATCCGGGGAGTGACAAAGTATAATCAGACCGAGTACGCGCATCGGAAACACCTGCCCAGAACGAACACAGGTTGATTTTGGAGACCTTTCATGAAAAAATTGCATTGGATAGTCACGATATGGCTGCTGCTGGCCGTTGTGGCCTGCAGCGGCCCGGGGCCTGCAGGGCAGACGCCGGCCCCGACACAGCCAACGCCCACATTGCCCGCGCCAGCTGTGCATGTTACCCCTGCGCCGGACGTGGACGCGGCGATTGACGATTTCTTTGGGGCCTGGCAGGCTGAGGATTATCCGGCGATGTATGCCCGATTGACATCCGCCAGCCGCAGCGAGGTTTCCGAGGAGGATTTCATCGCCCGTTATCTGAGCACCGCCGCAGCTCTGACTCTCAAATTTGAGACGGGAATTGCCTATGCCCTCCTGTCCAAACTTGTGGATCCGGGGTCGGCCCAGGTGCAGGTCCGGGTGGAGTACAACACCAACCTGTTTGGGACCCTCACCCGGGAATTGGACCTGAGCCTGCAGCGGGAGGATGGGGCCTGGCGAATCATCTGGGATGCCGGCGTGATCATGCCGGACCTGGCCGGGGGGAACACGTTGGAGATCGTGCGAGAACTGCCCTCACGGGGGAATATCTACGCTGATGACGGCTCTCCCATGGTGGCCCAGGAGGATGTGGTGGCCCTGGGCTTTATTCCTGCCAACCTGGATGAAGACTTGATGAGCCTGTTTTTCAGCACCATGGCCCGTCTCACCATTTATCAGGCAGATGAGATCATTGACATGTATGACCGGGCGCTGCCCAATGACTATGTTCCCTTGGGGGAAGTGCCGGAGTCGGCGGTTGAGGACAACATGAGCGCTCTCAGCGCGCTGAGCGGCGTCTATTTGAACTATTACACCTCCCGATTTTATTATGAGGGCGGGCTGGCCCCCCAGGCGGTAGGGCACCTGACCTATATTTCTCAGGAGGAGTTGAACCGGTATCTCCGGTTGGGTTACGCGCCGAATGAACGCTTTGGCAGCACCGGGCTGGAGTTCAGTTATGAGGAGGAGCTTTCTGGGCAGCGGGGAGCCTCGCTGTATCTCAAAGCCCCCGATGGGCAGATCATCACCAAGCTGGCGGAAACAGGCCTTGCGCCAGCCCAGTCCCTGTACACCACCATTGACCCCACCCTGCAGTATTATCTGCAGCAGTCCCTGGGGGATTACCGCGGGGCCATTGTGGTTATGGAAATTGACACCGGCCGGGTGCTGGCCATGGTGTCCAACCCCCAGTTCGACCCGAATCTCTTTGACATAAACAATGAGAATACGGTTTATGCGGACAACCCCTATTTTGTCCCGGGAGACCCTGTGTTCAACCGGGCCACCAACGGGCAATATCCCCTGGGCTCTGTGTTCAAGATCATCACCATGGCCGCCGCCCTGGAAACGGGTGTGTTCACGGAAAGTTCTGAGATATACTGCGGCCATTCCATTGAAGTCTGCGGCAATGAGCTTTTTGATTGGACCTATGAAAAGGATAAGCCCCCCAGCGGGGACCTGACCCTGCCGGAAGGATTGATGCGCTCCAGCAATCCGTGGTTTTACACCATCGGGGCCACCCTGGTGGCTGAAGGCTATCCGAATGCCATCGCCGATCTGGCCCGGGGCTTTGGATTGGGGCAGCTCACAGGAATTGAAGTTCCCGAACAGCCGGGGAACATCCCCGCCCAGACTCCCACCTGCGAGCTGAACGCCCAATTGGCCATTGGGCAGGGGGAGATGACAGTCACCCCGCTGCAGGTGGCCGCTTTCATTGCCGCCATCGGCAATGGGGGCACTCTCTATCGCCCCACCCTGATTGACCAGATTGCCCCTGACGGCGCGGATCCGGACCTCACTGCAGAGCCGGACATGGTGGGCACCCTGCCGGTTTCGGAGGAAAACCTGGCCATCATTCAGGAGGCCATGCGCAGCGTCATCAGCAATGGGCTGGGAACCGCCCACACCCAGTTGGCGACCATGCGGTACCGGGCCTATGGCAAGACGGGCACGGCGCAAAATCCCTTTGGCGATTCCCATGCCTGGTTTGCAGGCTACACCAGCGTTGGCAACCCGGACCGGCCGGATATTGCCGTGGTGGTCATCCTGGAAAACGCCGGGGAGGGCTCGGAAATGGCTGCTCCGGTCTTTCGCCGGGCAGTCTCGCTCTATTTCTCCAATTATGTGGATTACGGCTATGTCATGCCCTGGGAGGCCTATCCCTATGTGGTGGCTTCACCCACGCCAGTCCCGACGGAGACTCCGATCGGATATGAAGGCCCTACCGAGGAACCGGAGGAATAGGACGTATGCCGCAAACTCTGGAAGGGTTGGTCATTCGCTCACAGTCCGGATTTCTCACGGTGGATACCCCGGATGGGGAATACACCTGCCGCCTGCGGGGGCGTTTGAAGCAGGAGAGCGGAGCGGGGGATATCGTCGCCATTGGCGACCGAGTCTTGCTGACGGCTTTTGAGGACGGCACGGGCATGATTGATGCGGTCCACGAGCGCAAGAGCGCTTTCTCCCGGGTCCGCACGGGGATCAAACGCGATTTCCGCCAGATCCTGCTGGCCAATCCTGACCAGATTGTGATCGTCTTTGCCTGCGCTGAACCGGAACCTCATTTGCGTATGCTGGATCGTTTCCTGGTGATTGCCGAAAAGCAGGCCATCCGCCCCCTGATTGTGGCCAACAAAGTGGATTTGGTGGGTCTGGAGGCTGCCCGGGAATTGTTTGGGTTGTACGAGGACCTGGACTATCCGGTGCTCTACACATCCGCCCACACCGGCCGGGGGATTGCCGCCCTGGAGACGCACCTCAAAGACCGGATTTCTGCCCTGGCGGGCCCCTCTGGCGTGGGAAAATCCAGCCTGTTGAATGCCATTCAGCCGGATTTGGGTCTGCGGGTGCGGTCGGTCAGCGAGAGCACCTCGAAAGGACGCCACACAACCCAGGTGCGGGAGCTCTTCCCTCTGGAAGCCGGGGGCTATGTGGCGGACACCCCCGGCATCCGCTCCCTGGCCCTGTGGGACACGGAACCGGAGGAGCTGGACGGTTATTTTATTGAGCTTCGGGATCTGGTGCCCCGGTGCCAGTTCAGCGACTGCACCCACACCCATGAACCCGGCTGCGCCGTCCGCGAGGCGGTGGAGGCGGGGGAAGTGCATCCCGAACGGTATGCGTCCTATCTGCGTTTGCGCTTCGGCGATGAATCCGAGGCGTTTTATGATGCTTACCTATCCTGAGGGATTTTTCCCCTGAAACGAGTTGGAAGGATCTGATGCGTTCTTATTTAATGGGTATTCTCATCTCCCTGCTCCTGCTGAGCGCCTGCGCGGCGCCTCAGACCACGCCGACCGCCACGTCCCTACCGCCCACAGCGACGGGCGCCCCCATCCCCGCACCCACCCCCACAGCAACCCCCCGACCGCCGGTGCGCCTGACGGTGTGCAGTGCGACCCTGCCGGAAAGTCTTTTTCCTTATGACGGCATGAACCCGCCCATCAAGACGAACCTCCTGGCGATGCTCCAGGACGGTCCCATGGATCGGATCGGGGACACTCTGGAGCCGGTGATCCTGGAAGCCCTGCCTTCAATAGATAATGGGGGCATCATCCTGGAAGCGACAGCGGTGCAGCCCGGGCAGACGGTGGTGGACGCCCGGGGGGAGTTGGTGGTGCTGAAGCCGGGGGTGACTTTGCGCCCGGCCGGCTGTCGGGAGACGGCCTGCGCTGTGGTTTGGGATGGCTCCACCCCCCTGGAAATGGATCAGATGGTGGTGACTTATCGCATCCTGGACGGGGTGGCCTGGTCCGATGGCACCCCTCTGACCGCGACCGATTCGGTTTTCAGCTTTGCGCTGGCCTCAGCGCCGGACGCCCCGGGCCTGGGTTGGGCTGAGGCCCGGACGGAAACCTACGCGGCCGCGGATGACCACACGGTGGTATGGACGGGGAAGCCCGGTTTCACAACGGCGGACCTGGCGCGTTTCTTCTGGGTTCCTCTGCCTGCCTTTGCGGTTGGGGCTGAGATTGCCTGGGCGGAAGCCCGCGACGCTGTGGCCCTGGCGGAGGGAGGGTTGGCCTATGGGCCGTTTTATGTGGCGAGCTGGACAGAGTCCGGCCTGCTCCTGGCGCGCAACCCGCATTACTTCCGGTCAGCGGAAGGGCTGCCGCGGGTGGATGAAATCTTTGTGACGCGGGTGGATGGGGGCCCCGAGGCGGCCTGGGAAGCCATGCAATCCGGCGCCTGCGACATCCTGGATGACTCCTTTGCTATTGCATCCAGGCCGGATCTGGTGGCGGAAATCAGGGAATCCAGCGGTTATGCCCTGCGCATTCAAGAGGAATTGGCCTGGATGCAGCTTGTCTTTGGGATCCGGCCGGCTTCCCATGATGATTATTACAATCCCGTCTATGGCGACCGCCCGGATATCTTTGGGACGGCTGGCGTCCGCAAGGCCTTTGCCCAATGCTTGGATCGGGGTTTCCTGAAGGCGCTTTTCCCGGAGGGGGTGGCTCCGGGCTGGGACAGTTTTCTCCCTCCTGACCGGTCCGCAGCCAGCGCCACCTTCCCGGCTTATGATCCCCAGGGGGGCGCGCAGGCTTTGGAGGGATTGGGTTGGATGGACCATGATCTGGATCCCGAAACCCCGCGTCAGGCCTGGGGGGTGGCAAATGTCCCGGACGGGACGCGCCTGGAGGTATCCCTTTTTGCCAGCCAGGCGGGATCGTCCCCGGAAATCGCTGCGGCGGTTGGGGACTCGCTGCAGGCCTGCGGCATCGGGGTTGCCCTGCAGGAGATGCCGGCCCAAACCCTGTTTGCCCCCGGTCCAGAAGGCCCCCTCTTTGGGCGGCAATTTGACCTGGCCCTGCTCTCGTGGCAGGCTATGCCCGAACCGGATTGCGCCTATTACCAGAGTTGGCGGATCCCGACGGATGACAATCATTGGATCGGGACCAATCTGGCCGGATATTCAGATGCAACCTACGATAGGCTCTGTGCTGAGGCTGCCCTGACGCTCCCTGGGGAGCGGCTGGAGACTCTCTCCTTTGCGGAAGACCACTTCCTTGCTGAACTGCCTGCGATTCCCCTGTATGGGCACACCGCTCTGCTGATTCTTCGGAAAGGCCTTTGCCAGACAGCAGGGGGGGCTGTTCCAGCGGGGTTCTTTGAGGGGATTGAGACCCTGGCGGGTGAGGAAAATTGTCCTTAACAAGGAAAATCAAGGGAAATTTGAACAATTAAAAAGAGGTATGTTATAATTTTTAATGGAATTCATTGTGCGATCAAAATAATCGAGGGTTTATCAGAATTTTATCGCGGCTGTGGGACAGGATGGCCTGTCTGACGAGCCTGGCATTCTTGACGAATAAATCGTTGTATGCTATATTTTGGTTCTAAATAGGTGCAGGTCTGGGTATTTGTAGGTATCCGGTTTGCGCATGTTTAAAATTAAATACAGAGGATTAATTGGGTATTAGTTGTCCAATAAAGGAGGTGGTGGCCACCAACTCAGAGCGATGAAAAGCAATTTCCCAAGTTTGTTTCAATTCACTAGTTCCTGACAAATTCTATTTGTTACGGAGGAGAAAACATGCAAAAGAAACTGTTAGCTATTCTTGGCGTTGTGTTGACACTGGCTGTCGTTCTGGCCGCCTGCCAACCCGCCGAACAGCCCACTCCGGAAACCATTGTTGAGACAGTGGTTGTCACGGAAGAGGTTGTTGTTACAGAGGTTGTGACTGAGGTCGTAACCGAGACCGTCGTGGTCGAGAAAGAAATTGAGCGCAATGGCGCTTGGCTCGACACCGTCGTGATGGTTGCCGATCCTTCGGTTGAATCTGCTGTGACCCGTATTCTGGCTGATGACATTGACGTATATGCGCAGTCCAGCTCCAATGCGGAAGCCTTCCAGACCGTTCAGGACGAAGGCCTTGGCTATGTTCAGACCGTTGGTTCCTACAACGATATGACCTTCAACCCCGCCGGCCCCGAACTGAATGATGGCACGATCAACCCCTTTGGCGTTGCCGCCATCCGCGAAGCCATGAACCAGCTCCTTGACCGCGATTACATTGTGCAGGAGATCATGGGCGGCCTGGCCATTCCGAAGTACCTGCCCATCACGGGCGTGTTCCCGGACTATGCCAATTTCGCTGATGTTGCCCGCGAACTCGAAGCAAAATATGCTTACGATCCGGAAGCAGCCAACGAAACCATCACCGCTGAAATGGAAGCCCTTGGCGCTGAGATGGCCGATGGCGTTTGGACCTATAATGGCGAACCTGTCACACTGATCATCCTGATCCGTGTTGAGGACGAGCGCACCCAGATCGGTGACTATGTTGCCAATCAGCTCGAATCCATTGGCTTCACCGTTGATCGCCAATACAAGACATCCTCCGAGGCCTCCCCGCTGTGGATCCAGAGCGATCCCGCTGATGGCCTCTGGCACCTCTACACCGGCGGCTGGATCACCACGGCTGTGTCTCGCGACCAGGGTGGCAACTTCCAGTTCTTCTATTCCCCGCGCTCTGTGTACGGCTTCACCCCCCTGTGGCAGGCCTACGAGGTGAGCGAGGAATTTGACGCCGTTTGTGTGGCGCTGAACAACAATGATTTCAACACCCTCGAAGAACGCGCTGAGCTCTTCCGCGATGCCCTCTACATGGCTCTGGAAAACTCCAACCGTCTCTTCCTGGTGGACCGCACCGCCTTCATGCCCATGGACGATGATGTGACCGTTACCTTCGACCTGGCTGGCGGTATTGCCGCGACCCCGCTTTGGCCGCACACCCTGCGCTTCAAAGAGGAAATGGGCGGGCAGTTGGTCTTCGCCATGGCCGACCTGCTGGTTGAGCCCTGGAACCCTCTGGCTGGCTCCAACTGGATTTACGACTCCGCAGCCCAACGCGCGACCTCCGACTTCGGCACCATTCCGGACCCCTATACCGGTCTGGCCTGGCCGCAACGGATTGAATCCGCTTCGATTACCGCTGTTGAGGGTCTGCCGATTGGCTCGAGCCTCGACTGGGTCTCCCTCGAGTTCGTTCCCGAGATTGAGGTTCCTGGCGATGCCTGGGTTGACTGGGACGCTGAGAATCAGGTCTTCATCACCGCTGACGAAAAACTCGCCATGATGGCTGAAGACGCCGCGATGGCTGAAGAAGAAGCCGCTGAAGGCGAAGAAGAAGGCGAAGAAGCTGAAGCTGTTGAGGTTCCCGAATACATGACCGCCAAGGTCAAGAGCTCGGTGACCTATCCTGCTGACCTCTTCGAGACCGTGACCTGGCACCATGGCAGCCCGATTTCCCTGGCTGACTTTGTGATGGGCATGATCCTGACCTTCGACCCCGGTTATGAGGGCAGCCCGATCTTTGATGAATCCCAGGTTGGCGCCATTGAATCCTTCATGGCCACCTTCAAGGGCTTCAAAGTCGTTTCCACTGACCCCCTGACCATCGAATACTATACTGACTCCTACGCCCTTGACGCTGAGAACAACGTGACATCCTTCTACCCCGGCTCCTGGTACGCCTATGGCGAGGGCTCCTGGGATATGATGGCTCTCGGCTATATGGCTGACGCTGCTGGCGAACTGGCCTTCTCCGCTGACAAAGCGGACGCCAGCGAGATTGAATGGCTGAGCTACGTGAGTGGCCCCAGCCTCGAGATCCTCAAGGCCAAACTCGATCAGGCGATCGAAGAAAACTTCATCCCCTACGAAGCTACACTGAGCCAATTCCTGACGGAAGAAGAAGTTGCAGAACGCTACAGCAACATGCTGGATTGGTACCGTGTCCAGGGTCACTTCTGGGTTGGCACCGGCCCCTTCTACCTGAACAAGGTATTCCCGGTCGAGAAGACCCTCACCCTGACCCGCTATCAGGACTACCCGGACCAGGCTGGCAAGTGGGAGCGCTTCGGGCAACCCCAAATCGCTGACGTTGTGATTGACGGCCCCGGCCGCGTGACCATCGGCGAAGAAGCGACCTTTGACGCCTTTGTCACCTTCAATGAAGAACCCTATCCGGATGCGGATATCAAGGAAGTGAAATACCTGGTATTCGACGCTACCGGCTCCCTGGTTGAAGTCGGCAATGCCGAAATGACTGAGGAAGGTATGTACAGCGTGACGCTGTCTGCTGAACTCACCGGCGGCCTTGTGGCTGGCTCCAACAAGCTCGAAATCGCTGTGGTGCCGAATGTTGTCAGCATCCCGACCTTCGCAGCCTTTGAATTTGTGACGGCTGAGTAAGACTGAGCAGTCCGTTGTAATTCGCTAGACAATGATAGGGGCAAGGTGCAAGCCTTGTCCCTATCAATACCAATAGAGAGAATTTTTCTGGAATCATTCCTTATTTTTTTGTTTGTTGACAATCTCTATTGAGTTATAGGAAGAGAAAATGGCCACAGAAACCCAATCCATACAGACTGTTTCCTCAGCGAAGAAAAAAGCATGGCTTGGCACCTTGACTCGGGTTGCAAAATATACCCTTTTGCGCTCGGTGACCATGCTGCTGACTATTGTTATCGGCGTGTATCTGACCATCCTGATTGCCAATATGGGTGGTTATGTGGATGAGATCATGCGCGGCAATATTCGAGAGAATGTCGCCATGACCCTCCGCAACCAGGAAGAATATAAGCGCTTGAGCCCTGAACAGCAGGAAGTTCGCTTTCAGAATGAGGTCCTCCAGGAGGAAAAACGCCTGGGACTGGATCAGCCTTTCATTGTGCGCAGCTTCCGCTTCCTCTGGGATGGGATGACCCTGAACCTGGGCCGGGCCCTGAACATGACCAGCGACACCGGCTCCCGCCAGGTGCGGCTGATCATCCTGGAGCGCCTGGGCCCCACCCTGCTGCTGATGGGTACATCCAACCTGCTGCTCTTTTTCAGCAGCGTGTACCTGGCCCTGATGCTTTCGCGCAAATATGGCAGCTTTTTTGACAAGCTGGTGATCACCCTTTCGCCAACTTCATCAGCGCCCTCCTGGTTTTATGGAATTTTCCTGATTCTGGTGTTTGCCGCCTTGCTGCGGATTTTGCCCTTTGGGGGCATGGTGGGCGCGCCACCGCCGGAAAATTCCCTCGAATATGCCCTGGATGTTCTTGAACACCTGATCCTGCCTGTTTCGGCGCTGGTGATCAGCTCGATCTTCCTGAGCATCTACAACTGGCGCACTTTCTTCCTGATCTATTCCAGTGAGGATTATGTGGAGATGGGCAAGGCCAAGGGTCTGACAGATCGGGAGGTTGAGAGCCGCTACGTGCTGCGCCCGACCCTTCCCACCATCATCACCCGGTTCGCCCTGCTGCTGATCGCCCTTTGGACGGGCGCAATCATCACCGAGACAGTCTTCAACTGGCCGGGCCTGGGACGGACCCTGTTCACGGCCGTGGGCCTCTATGATACGCCGGTGATTGTTGGTTCGACCATCATTTATGCGTATTTGTTGGCGATTACTGTGTTCCTGCTGGACTTTGTGTATGCCCTGGTGGACCCCCGGGTGAAGGTCGGCGGCAGTACGAAGAAAGCGCAAGGTTAATGACATGAAAGCTTTGAGAAACACATTTCAGGAGATCAAACGCTATCCATCCGCTCTGGCGGGGTTGATCGTGATCGTCCTGTTGATCCTCGTTGGCGTGTATGCCATGGTTGCCATCCCCTACGATGAGGCGGTCCGCTTGTGGCGCGGCGGTGAAGATGTCTGGTATCAGAACCCAAAGACGGCCCCCCCGGCCTGGACAAACTGGTTCACCGCTGAGAAGAAACCGCCATCTATGGCCCTTTCCGTTGCGGATGAAAATGTAGAGAAGACAACCGAGGTCGTTTCGGAAAACCAGGTGGACATCTTCTATACGTTCACCTTTGACTACAATTACACCACTTTTCCTCAGGAGTTGGCGCTATTTCTGGATGGCGTCTTCGATGAGAAGAACCCTTTTGCTGATGTGTATTGGGTGATGCCCGATGGAACGGAACACCGCATCGTCAGCGAAGGCGTGGAAAAATCCCGCACAGTGTATTTTTCCCAGGAAGACAAATTATCCCGCCGTCTGGGGGGCGTCAGTCCTGAAGTTGGCTTGTTTGCCATCCCGGACACCGACCCGCCCCAGGTGATGCAGGGCACATATGAAGTCCGCATTGAGGGCATTGCCTTTGAACCGGATTCGGACATCGAAGCGGAATTTGTCATGTACGGTCTGGTTCATGGCGTGGCCGGAACGGACCACCTCCGTCGGGACCTGTCTGTGGCCCTCCTGTGGGGAGTTCCGATTGCGCTGGCCTTTGGCCTGCTCGCTGCCGTGGGCACCACCGTGCTGACAATGATCATCGCTGCGGTGGGGGTCTGGTATGGCGGCTGGGTGGATGAGCTCATCCAGCGCATCACCGAGATCAATCTCGTGCTGCCCTTCCTCTCCATTCTCGTGATGGTCGGGACCTTTTATTCCAAGAGCATCTGGACAATCCTGGGCGTCACCATTCTGTTGAGCATTTTCGGCGGCGGGATCAAGACATTCCGGGCAATCTTCCTGCAGACCAAGGAATCAATGTACATTGAGGCCGCGCAGGCCTATGGGGCCAAGGATTTCCGGATCATCTTCATGTACCTGATCCCCCGAATCATCCCTCTGCTGATCCCGGGTTTGGTTTCCGCCATCCCGCGGTTTGTGTTTCTTGAAGCCTCACTGGCCGTTCTCGGTCTGGGCGACCCCATTCTCCCCACTTGGGGAAAGGTCATCAACGATGCCAATAACCAGGGCGCGATTTACCGTGGGTTATATTATTGGATTTTAGAACCGGCGGTACTGTTGATGATCACGGGCCTGGCCTTTGCCATGCTGGGTTTTTCACTGGACAGAATTTTCAACCCCCGACTGAGAGGGCTATAGAGCAATGGTAACTACTGCATCCACAGATAAACTTTTAAAGATTGAAGATCTTAAACTGTATTTTAAAATTGATCAGGGGCTTGTTCAGGCTGTTGATGGGGTGGACTTTGAGCTGGACAATAACTCCTCCGTGGTGATCCTGGGCGAATCCGGTTGTGGGAAAAGTTCCCTGGCCAAGGCTATCCTGCGGCTTTTGCCGAGGAATGTGGGCCAATATGAAGGCAAGGTCTGGTTTGGCGGCCAGGATGTGATGCAGCTGGATGATGAGGCTTTTCGCCGGAATGTCCGCTGGGTGGGCATGTCCATGGTGCCCCAGGCGGCCTTGAATTCCCTGAACCCGGTGCTGCGCATCGGGGACCAGGTGGCAGAACCGGTGGTGGTGCACCACGGTCTGAAGAAGGATGAGGCCTGGCGGATGGCGCGGAAGATGTTCCAGCATGTGGGTGTCCCGGATGATTTCCTGATCCGCTATCCCTTCGAGTTGAGCGGCGGCATGCGCCAGCGCTCGGCCATCGCCATGGCATTGGTGACCCTTCCCAACCTGATCATCCTGGATGAACCCACCTCGGCCCTGGATCTGCTGACCCAGGCCAATATTTTCAATGTGCTCAAACGCATCAAGGAAGAATTCGGCACCAGTTATATCCTCATCACCCACGATATCGCCACTTCAAGTGAGTTGGCGGAGAATGTGGCGGTGATGTACGCCGGTCAGATGGTGGAGATCAGCGATGCCAAACGGTTCTTTGAGAAGCCGCTGCACCCCTATTCCCAGAAATTGATGGCGAGTGTGCCCCGGCTGCACGGCAATGATGAACTGGAGTTCATCAAGGGACAACCCCCAAGCCTGCTCAACCCACCGACAGGCTGCCGGTTTAAATCCCGATGCCCGGAGCGATTTGATAAATGCGATCAGGATCCCCCCATGTTTATCCGGGATGGGATCAGGGTCCGGTGCTGGTTATTTGAAGAGAATGCGTAGGAGCGTGGAATGTCTGACGAAGTGAAAACCCTCGAAAAAGTTGATCCGGAAGAACAACAAGAACGCCCCGACGACAACGTTCTGACCGTTGAAGGGTTAAAGGTATGGTTTGAACTGCGGCGTTTTGGATTTGGTCATGCCGGTTATGTGCACGCAGTGGACGGCGTGAACTTCACCCTCAAGCGGGGCGAAGCCATTGCTATTGTGGGCGAAAGCGGATGCGGCAAATCCAGTCTGATGAAGACCATCCTCGGATTGAATGAGATCACCGATGGCACGATTTATTATAACGATATGAACCTGAACGAGATGGACAACAAGACCCTGCGCTGGTATCGTTCCTCTCAGATCGGGTATGTCCAGCAGGATCCCTTTGGTGCGCTGCCTCCCTTCATGACCATTCAGCGCATGTTGGAAGAACCTCTGGTAGTGGGCGGCATTAAGGACAAGGAAGAACGCCTGGCCCGGATCCGGAAGGTGATGGAAGAAGTTCGCCTCATGCCGGTGGATGACTATATCAATAAGTTCCCACATCAGATCAGCGGCGGTCAGCAGCAGCGTGTGGTCATTGCCCGGGCTCTGATTCAGGGGCCGGAGATCATCGTGGCTGACGAGCCTGTCTCTATGCTGGACGCCTCCGTGCGGGTTGAAATTCTCAAGCTGATGCGCAACCTGCAGACCGAACACAATCTGTCCTTTATCTATATCACCCACGACCTGTCCACAGTGCGGTATTTCTCGGAATATATTTTTGTGATGTACGCCGGCCAGATCGCCGAGAAGGCCAAGCAGTATGATCTGCTGAACGATCCCCGGCATCCCTACACCTTTGCGCTGTTGACAGCCACATCGGAGCCGGAATATGAGAACGCCCTGACCTTCAAAGAGGTTCCTCCGGGAGAGCCCCCCAGCCTGGTGCGGCCGCCCAAGGGCTGCCGGTTCCACCCGCGCTGCAAGTGGGCCATCGCCGGTGTCTGCGATACGGAAGACCCGCCGGATTTCACGGTCAGCGAAGGCCACCAAGTTGCCTGCTGGCTGTATGACGAGAAATATGAACTTCCTGAATTCGCCGCGTAAGCTGTTCTGGCTGGGCCTCGCCTGTGCCCTGCTGGGTTTTATCCTGCCCTTTTTGATCGTCCTGGGCATCATCAAGAACAGTTTTGCTCTGACTTTCTTCACCTACACCCTGCAACTGGTAGGGATGATCCTTGGCGTTATGGCCGCTGCGGGGCTGGCCCTGGAGAAACGACGAAAGGTGGAAAAGAAGCGTCAGGCCGAGGAAGAAGCGGAGCAAGAGAGCACAACAGGCTGGATGGAATAGCCCCATCCTTGTTATCACATCAAAAAAGCCTGTTTCGGAGATTCAGGCTTTTTTCAATTGGAGCAACAGAATGCAAGAACACAATCGGGTTTCGCGAATCATGAAGATCTTTGGGATGGTGGTGATGACCATCGGCGTGGCTGTGCCCTTTCTGATTTCGATTCAGGTTATTAAGCCCACCCTGTTTCTGGTCTTCTTTTCCCACACCCTGTCCGTCGTTGGCCTCCTGGCCGGGATGCTGGGGGTCACCGGGTATGCAGATGATATTGCCCGGCCGCGTTAGGGCAGCGACAGGCGGTTATTTGGTTAATCAGGGAAAATGTGTTAAAATAGACCCTGTCACTCTGGGGCATGGTGCAATGGCAGCACAGCGGACTTTGAATCCGTTGATCCAGGTTCGAATCCTGGTGCCCCGGCCATTTTAGAAAAAAGAGTTGCTAAAGAAAGACGATAGTACACCGGATAGATATTTCACGAGCCAGGCCTGCGGGGTTAGCCCCTTGCCTTGCTCGTGGTTTTCTTTTAATATCCCGTTATGGTGTCCTCTGGCGGGAGAAGACCCAATGGACAATCGGAAAGTGGTATTCTGATGACAATTGCCTCAATTATTCTGGCCGCGGGGCAGGGGACCCGTATGCGTTCCAAGCTGCCCAAGGTGCTGCATCCCCTGGCTGGCAAACCGATGGTCTGGCATGCCCTCCAGGCTGTGAAAGACTTGACAGACCAACCGCCGGTTCTGGTGGTAGGGTATAAAGCTGACTCCGTCCGGGAAGCGGTGGGGCCGGGGGTCGCCTATGCCCTTCAGGAAGAGCAACTGGGTACGGGTCATGCTGTGGCTGCGGCGCGCCCTGCAATGACGGCAGACGCCGATACGATCCTGGTCACTTTTGCTGATATGCCCCTCCTGCGCAAAGAATCCTTGGAAGCTCTGCTTGCCCTGCACCAGGCTGGTGAGAGCCCGGTGACCATGACCAGTTTCATCGGAGAAGAGGCGCGGGGCTTTGGCAGGGTGGTCCGTGATGGGGAGGGCCATGTTGCCGCTATCGTTGAAGCGGCTGACGCCACCCCGGAACAATTGGCGATCACGGAGTATAATGTCAGCGCGTATTGTTTCGATGCCGCATGGCTCTGGTCCGCCCTTGAGCACATCCCAATTTCCCCCAAGGGCGAATACTACCTCACGGATGTGGTTGGCCTGGCGGTGGAAGCCGGATTTCCGGTGGAGGCTCTGATTTTGGATGATCTTCAGGAGGCTATCGGCCCCAACAACCGGATTCATCTGGCGGATGCCGCCCGGGTGATGCGCCAGCGAATTAACGAAAAATGGATGTTGGCCGGGGTCACCCTGATTGATCCGGACACGACCTACATCGAAGCGGACGTGGAAATTGGTCAGGATACTGTGATCTTCCCCAATACCCACCTGCGGGAGGGGACGGTGATCGGTCCGGATTGTGAAATCGGCCCGGACACCACGTTGATTGCGACGGAGGTAGGGCGAGGAGCGAAGCTGGTGGCCTCGGTGTGTGAATTCGCTCGGGTGGGCGATGAGGTTACTATGGGGCCCTACTGCCATTTGCGCAAGGGCGCCCACCTGGATGTGGCGGTGCATCTGGGGAATTTTGGTGAGGTGAAGGATTCGTACCTGGGACCCGGCACCAAGATGGGACATTTTTCCTATATTGGCAACGCCCAAATCGGTCGGGATGTCAATATCGGCGCAGGGACGATCACGTGCAATTATGATGGTGAGAAGAAGAATCCCACCGAGGTGGGCGATGAGGTCTTCCTCGGCAGTGATACGATGCTGGTGGCACCGGTCAAAATCGGAGACCGGGCTGTGACCGGCGCGGGGGCCGTTGTCACCCGGGATATCCCCGCGGATACGCTGGCGATTGGCGTGCCCGCAAATGAAAGACGTAAGTTGGAGACAAGTGACTGAAAAATTGATTATCTGGATACTGGCGGCTGTACTTTTTGCTCTGGACATCTTCGTCGCTGCAATCAAGTCCAGCCTGAGCTATGCCCGACTGCCTTATTTGCTGAATCTGCGCGAGAGCCGCGAGACTGCGGTGGATAACGCCGTCAGTGTCATCGAGAAACCGCGCCTGCGGACCAGCCTGCGGCTGGCCATGACCTTTATGCATTTCCTCATCGCCGGGATGATTTTATTGATCCTGCAAACCTATTGGCCGGAGATGACCGTTTGGTTGGATCTGTTGTATCTGATCCTTGGTATGGTGTTTGTCACTGCAATTGAATTTGGGATTGAGGGTCTGGTCCTGGAGGATCCGGAGGAAAACGCCATCCGGATGCGGCTTTTTGGGGCCGTGGTCAATTTTTTGTTCTCCCCCCTGTCGGCCATGATGATGGGTTTGCTGGGAACGAATGCCCACAAGGTGACGTTGGCTTCCATGACGGAGGAGGACCTGAAAAATTGGGTGGAAGTGGGCCAGCCGGAGGGCTCTCTGGAGAGGGGGGAACGGGAGATGATCTATTCAATCTTCCAGTTTGGGGATACCCTGGCCAAGGAGATCATGGTGCCCCGGATTGAAGTCCTGGCGCTGGATATCAACACCACCCTGGGGGAGGCTCGGGCCACCCTGGTCAGGGCGGGGCACTCCCGGGTGCCGGTGTATGAGGACACGGTGGACAATGTCGTGGGCCTCCTGTATGCCAAGGATCTGCTCAGCATGCAGCAGGATGCGGATCTGATTGCCGATCACCGGGAGATGCTGCGGCTGGCGTATTTTGTTCCCGAAGCGAAGAAGGTGGATGAGCTCCTCGCTGATATGCAGACGCGCAGCATGCACATGGCCGTGGTTGTGGATGAATATGGCGGGTTTGCCGGTGTGGTCACCCTGGAGGATATCGTGGAGGAGATCATCGGTGAGATCCGGGACGAATATGATGAAAGCGAAGAGTTGCCGTATCAGAAAGTGGGGCTGGATGAATACATCTTCTTGGGCCGGGTGGACCTGGATATCTTCAATGAGGTGATGGACACCGAGATTGCCACAGGAAACGCGGACACAATTGGCGGATTCATTTATGGGGAAATTGGCGATGTGCCCACTGGCGGCGAGAAGGTCGCTGCGGATGGGGTGCTCTTGATTGTGGATGAAGTGGTGGGACGTCGCATTTCAAAGGTGCGGGCCCGACATGAAAAGCCCAGAGTCCTGGAACAGGAAGTGGATGATGATCTCTGATGAGACCCGTAAAGAATTGGTTCGGCGCGCCATCCAGGCCCGGGACTGGGCCTATGCGCCCTATTCTCGGTATGCCGTGGGGGCTGCTCTCCTGACGGCATCGGGCAGGATCTATGACGGCGTCAATGTGGAGAATGCCGTCTATCCACTCACGATGTGTGCGGAACGGGTGGCAGTTTTCAAGGCGGTCTCTCACGGTGAAAAGGAATTTGAGGCCATCGCTGTCGTCACCGCCAATGGCGGCACGCCCTGCGGATCCTGCCGCCAGGTCCTGGCTGAGTTTGGCCCGGACACCATCGTGCTGGTGGCGGATGACACAGGCAACGTGCTGCAAGAGACCTCCGTTGGGGATCTGTTGCCCCATTCCTTTGGCGCCGAGGACCTCCGGCAGGCATGATAACCGCTGCAGTGTGGGCTGGGCGCGTGTGGCCGGGCCACTACGCGCTTTTTTTATCATAGAAAGGGAAGATGTCCCCCAGAGAAGTGCGCTCCTATCGTGCCCAGGCCATTGTTCTGGGGCATATCGAATACGGCGAGGCCGACAGAATATTGAAGCTTTTCACACTGGAAAAGGGGAAAATCACGGCCATCGCCAAGGGCGTCCGGAAAATCCGATCCCGCAAGTCGGGCCATTTGCAACCCTTCACCCTGGCGAACCTGTTCCTGGCCAAGGGCCGCAGCCTGGATATCGTCACCCAGGCCGAAACGGTAGATCCCTTCATTGGTCTGAGGGAGGACCTGACGCGGATCGCGTTTGCATCCTATGTAGTGGAAATTTTGGATCGTTTCACCTATGAGGAGGGGCCCAATGTGGGCCTCTTCCGCCTGCTGTCCCGCACCCTCAGCCGTCTGGAAACCTGCTCAAACCCGGAAACGGTGGTTCATTATTTTGAGATCCGGATATTGGACCTCCTCGGTTTTCGGCCGCAGTTGTTTGCCTGTGTGGATTGTGGAGGCACGATTCAGGAGGAGGACCAGTTCTTTTCGCCCCTGGTGGGTGGAGTTCTCTGCCCGCGGTGCGGCAGGCGGCGGCCTGAAGCCTGGCCTGTGGGCAAGGATGTTCTGCGGTATTTTCGGCATTTTCAGCGGTCGAAATGGCGTCAGGTGGCGGAGCTCCTTATCCCGCAGGCCATTGAGGCCGGTCTTGCGGCCCTGCTGGAAAATTATCTCACCTATCTCCTGGAACGTCAGTTGAATGCCTCCCAGTTCCTGCGCGAAGTGCGGGGGAAGGGTCCTTCCGCTGATGGGGCGTCCTGAAGGCCCCGCCCCTGTCCTGTTTTCTCTCCGGACGGGCGCAAAATAAATTTCTGGAGGACACGTTGGATAGGGAGAGGATGCACTCTCCCTGTTGTTTAAAGACGGGGGGCATCCTTGTGTCTGTGGGTCATCCGCTGTTCGCTTCTCCGTCTGGGCTGGTGTCAATCTGATTTCTTGACCCTGTCCTGCTTGCAAGGGTACCTGGCGCAGGCCTCCTGGCCCTTGGCACGGCGCTGATGGGACAGCATGGATTGGCCTGTTCAGTAGACAATCGGTTCCATCGCTGATCGGCTGAACAGTATTTACCGTATGTTGAGCGCATTTTTCCTATCATATTTTGGGAGACCCCGGGCAAATTTTTTTGATTTGGCCTCGCGGCCGGGTGGTATAATGGGGAGGTTGTCCCAAGGGCCTGAGCCCCGGCTGAGGCTGGGTGAATCACCCCTTGCAGCTTTTTGATAGGGAGAACGGAAAGAGAAACGAACTATGGAAAAACCGCTTGATTTTCAATCACTCATCATGGGTCTGCAGGAGTTCTGGGCCGATCGCGATTGCCTGATCTGGCAGCCCTATTATTCTCAAGTTGGCGCCGGGACGATGAACCCGGCCACCTTTTTGCGCGTCCTGGGGCCGGAACCCTGGAAAGTGGCCTATGTGGAGCCTTCCATCCGCCCTGATGACGGCCGGTATGGGGACAATCCCAACCGACTGCAGCAGTTCTACCAGTTTCAGGTAATTCTTAAACCCGGGCCGGAGGATGTGCAGCGGATCTATCTCGACTCCCTGGAAGCTGTGGGAATTGACCCCCACCAGCATGACATCCGCTTTGTGGAAGATAACTGGCAGCAGCCCGCTATCGGAGCCTGGGGCCTGGGCTGGGAGGTCTGGTTGGACGGCCAGGAGATCACCCAGTTCACCTATTTCCAGCAGTGCGGCGGGTTGGATCTGGACCCGATTTCCGTTGAGATCACTTACGGCCTGGAGCGCATTGCCATGGCTCTGCAAAAGGTGCGCCATTTCAAGGAGATCCAGTGGAGCCCCGAGCGCACCTATGGGGATGTCAACCTGATGGGGGAGCGGGAACACAGCGCCTATTATTTTGATGTGGCCGATGTGGACCGAATGCGCAAGATGTATGATATGTATGAACGGGAGGCTGAGCTGGCAATGGAGAAAGGCCTGGTGCTCCCCGCCCATGATTATGTTCTCAAAACTTCCCACACCTTCAATATTCTGGATACCCGGGGCGCGGTGGGCTTCACCGAACGCCAGGCGCTTTTTGCGAGGACTCGTGAGTTGGCCCGCCGGGTGGCCCAGACGTATGTGGAGCAGCGCCAGCAAGCGGAGTTCCCCTGGTTGGAAGAAGGGGCGGAAGTGAAAGCCCATTCCGACCCAGCCCTGCCGAAGGAAATTCTCACCGGAACGGCGGACTTCCTGCTGGAGGTGGGGACGGAAGAGCTTCCACCCTCTGACCTGAGTCATGCTCTGGATCAGTTGACAGAGCGTGTGCCCGAGATGCTTTCCCAGCAGCACCTTTCCCATGGCTCGGTGCAGGTCCTGGGGACGCCCAGAAGGCTGGTGGTGCTTGTGTCCGACCTGGCTGGAGGGCAGCCGGATAGGGAACTGGAAATCAAGGGTCCGCCTGCGGATCGGGCATTTGACCCGGAGGGCAACCCCACCCGGGCTGCGGAAGGCTTTGCGCACAGCAAAGGGATCGCTGTTTCCGATCTGGCGGTGAAAACCGTGGATGGCGGGGACTATGTTGTGGCCCAGATCCGTGAGGAGGGCCAGCCCGCGGCTGCGGTGCTTCAGGAAGCCCTGCCGGAGCTGATTGCCGGGATCCGCTTCAATAAATCCATGCGCTGGAACGAAAGCGGGGCGGCCTTTTCCCGCCCCATCCGCTGGTTTGTGGCCCTGCACGGTGCCCAGGTGGTGCCCTTCCGCTATGCTGGATATGTCAGCGGCAGCGAAACCCGCGGCCTGCGCTTCCAGTCACCGGCCCGGTTCCGGGTTGACTCCCCGGAGGCATACATGGCGGCCATGGCTGAGCAGGGGATACTCCTCGATCCGCAGGAGCGGCGCAGGGTCATTCTGGAAGATGCCCAATCTCTGGCGGAAGCAGTTGGCGGGACCCTGCCGGATGATCCATCCCTGCTCGACGAGGTGACCCATCTGGTTGAGCGCCCGACGCCCTTCCGCGGGAGTTTTGACCCGGATTATCTGGATGTCCTGCCCCCAGAGGTGCTGATTTCTGTCATGAAGAAGCACCAACGCTATTTCCCGGTGGTGGACAAGCAGGGCGATTTACTGCCCCACTTTGTGGCCGTGCGCAATGGCGATGACAGGCACCTGGATATTGTCAGGGATGGCAATGAGCAGGTGGTGCTGGCCCGTTTTGATGACGCGGCCTTCTTTATCCGGGAAGACTTGAAAAGGCCTCTGGAGGATTTCGTCCCTGAGCTGAACACCCTTACCTTTCAGGTGAAATTGGGTTCCTATTTGGAGAAGACCGATCGCGTCAGCGACATTGTCAAATCCCTTGGGCCGCTTCTGGGTCTGGATGCCGCTGAGATGGACACTGCCCAGCGCGCGGCAGCGCTGAGCAAGGCGGATTTGGTGACCAATATGGTGGTTGAGATGACCTCCCTGCAGGGGATCATGGGACGGTATTATGCCCGTCACAGCGGCGAGTCGCCAGCAGTGGCGGATGCCATCTTTGAACATTACCTGCCCCGTTCCGCTGAGGATCGCCTGCCTGAATCCAGGCCGGGCCTGGTGGTGGGTCTGGCAGACCGGTTGGATTCCCTGATGGGTTTGTTTGCCGCGGGCCTGGCCCCGAGCGGCACCAAAGATCCCTTTGCCCAGCGCAGGGCGGCTCTGGGCATCTGCCAGAATTTGATCGCTTGGGAACTGCACTTTGACCTGCGAAAGGGACTCTCCATGGCGGCTGATGCCCTGACCCTGGAGGTTTCTGAGGAAGCCCGGACCGACTGCCTGGATTTCATCATTGGCCGGTTGCGGAGCATGCTGCTGGATCAGGGGGAACCCTATGACGCGGTGGACGCCGTTTTGGCCGCCAAGGGGCATGATCCTTACGGCGCTTGGGTGGGCGTGAGCGCCCTCTCGGCCTGGACATCCCGGGAAGATTGGGATCAGATCCTGCCGGCTTTCAGCCGCTGTGTGCGTATCACCCGGGATTTGGATGCAGTTTATTCTGTGGATCCAGAAAAACTTGAGGACCCGGCCGAAGAAGCTCTGTATGCAGCCCTGGTTCAGGCTGAGAAGACCCTGGCAGGGAATGACGGTGTGGATGCTTTGTTGAATGCCTTTTTGCCGATGATCCCGGTTGTGAACCGTTTCTTTGATGCGGTGCTGGTGATGGCTGAGGATGCCGCCATTCGTCAGAATCGGTTGGGTATGCTGCAGCGTATTGCAGCCCTTTCAGATGGTATCGCCGATCTGAGCGCGCTGGAAGGATTCTAGACGCCGGAAAACCGCATCTTGTGATGTGATACAGCCGCCTTCGCGAAGTATTTCCGGAGGCGGCTTTGATTCGGTTCTACCGGCCCTGCTGCTGGCAGACACAGTTTTGGGGAGGGCCCTTGGATTGGCTTCGTCAGATTTCGCGAATGCGCAGGCGTTTAGATACCCAGACGGATTTTGACCGATTTCGGCGCGCCCTGACAACCCGGGACCCGGGACCGGGTCCCTTTGGAGAAATCTTTGCTGATTTTGCGATGAAGAATTACCTGGGGCAGCGTGTCTTGAATTACCCGGAGATCCCGGAAAGCGCTTTCCTTGAAGGATGCTGCGTGCGGCCTGCGCTACATTGACCAGACCATCAATTTCTTGTAGGCTACCGCTGGGATTGACGCCAAAAACAGTTTTGGGGATAAGATCCTGGCGATGGAAGGGGTGTATCAACACTATGGCGATCGGGTGGCCCTGGTTGGGGATGTGGATATGCACCTGATGGCCATCGGCATTGAAGAAGTGATCCAGAAGCGCACGCGGAAGCTCCTGGATGTGTGCGGTAGGGAGGTATGTTCTGGGCGCCGGCAATTCCGCCGTGATTTATCTGCCTATAAAGAATTACCAGGCGATGCTGGAAACGGGCCGGCGCTGGAACGAAGCGCATTTCGGCTGAGTTCTCGCAAGGGTGACGCTCCCGGCAGTTGGGAGGGGTGCTGGCAATGGGCTTTTGGGCGGTGTGGTTACTTCTTGTAGATTGTGCGCCAATGCAGCCAATGGCCCGGAGCCGCTGCATGCAGCGGCTCCGGGCAGTTTTTAATCCTGGATTGATTTGGCTGCAAACCGGCCGAGGAGGCTGGCGGAGCCGTGAGCGTCCCCAGGGCGCGGAGCGCTGATCCCCAGGAAGATGCTCAGGAGATCGTTTCCAGGAATTTATTGGCGATCTCGGTGATATTTTCGGTGGTTTTGATGCCGGTCCAGCCATCGCCCGGCCGAACGATGTTGGCCACGACGACGTTGGCTCCATTGAAGATGGCGCTGCGCGCCTCCCGCAGATCCACGCCGCCGGCAGCGGAAATCAGAGAATTGAATTTACTGCGGATGCGATTGACCTGGCGGTATTGAATGACCTTGCCCTGGGTGCCTTCTTCGTCCCGGCCGCGGTGGATTACCACGATGTCCGGTGGGGTTCTCAGGGGGCGGAGGACGTCCAGGGGGTTGGCAACCCCCAGAAGGTCAATCATGGAGAGCATCCGGAGTTCCTCACAGCGTTTGATGACGAGATTGATGGTCTCGATGGGGGCGGTGGCCAGAACGGTGACGGCTGTGGCCCCTGCCCGCCGGGCCATGTTCACCTCACCCACGGCGCCGTCGCTGATCTTCATATCGGCCACCACATGGCCGCGCCATATGCGCCGGATTGTCTGAACCGCCTGCATGCCCTCCCGCTTGATCAGCGGGGTTCCGGCTTCGATCAGGATCCGGTTGCTTTGGGGGATGCGGGGCAGCATCTGCAACACCATTCCCAGATCATAGTTGAAGGCGATCTGCAGATATCTGACGTTGTTGTCCAGCATGGCCACGGCTATTTTTCCTTTTTCCCGGTGAACACGTCAACCAGGTTGCTCATGTTCGAGGGGATGATCATCACGATCTTTTCGGATGGGTCTGAGGAGATATCCCGCACCGTTTGCAGGGTGCGCAGGTGCAGGGCTCCGGGGCTGGAGGCGAGCTCATCCGCTGCAGCTCGCAGGTTCTTGGAGGCTTCCAACTCGCCCTGGGAGGCGATGATGGTGGCCCGGCGTTCCCGTTCGGCCTCGGCCTGACGGGCCATGGCTCGTTTCATCTCGGCCGGCAGTTCCAGCTCCTGGATCTTGATGGATTCGATATCCACGCCCCAATCGCTGGTTTCAGCGTCCACGATTTCCCGGATGGCCTCAGCGATCTGGAGGCGCTCCATCAGGACGGTGTCCATTTCATTGTTTCCGATGACATCGCGCAGGGCGGCCTGGGTATACTGCCGGATGGCGAAGATGTAATCCTCAATCTTGATGATGACCGCTTCGGGGTCAATCACCTTGAAATACACCACGGCGTTCACCAGCATGGGGATGTTATCCTTGGTCATGACCTCCTGGCGGGGCACCTCGGCGGTTGCCAGGCGCATATCCACCCGCTGCATCTTCTGGATGATGGGGATCAGCAGGGTCAGCCCGGGTTTGCGGATGCCGGAGAACTTACCCAGGGTGAAGATCACCCCGCGTTGATATTCCGGAATCACCTTGATGCCCTGGATGAGAAGAAAGAGGATCACAAAGATCCCCAACCCCACCGCGCACAGGATGACCGGGAGGGTGCCAGCAATTGATTCAAACATGGTTTTTTTCTCCTTTACTTCAACTACACAATTGATATTTTAATTTTACAATGATTTCAGGTAGAATGCCTGAGATAATATAAGGCAGGTTTATCCCGATATAACCGTCAAGCGTTGTATAATTCTTTATACTATAATCTGGAGGTTTTATGGAAATTACCTGGTATGGACATTCTTGTTTTCGCATCAATGAACGCGGCATGGCGGCTGTTGTGACGGACCCCTATGACCCGGAGGTGACGGGGTATGCCCCCCAACGCTTGCGGGCGGATGTGGTCACCATCAGTTGTGACAAGCCGGCCCACAACCATCTCAAGGCGATTCGCGGGAAGGCCTTTGAGATCACCGGTCCCGGGGAATATGAAGTGGGTGGGGTGTTTGTGACCGGTCTGCGAATCAATGGCAGCAAACGCCGGAAATCTGATGAGGAAGTCCGCAACACGGTCTATGTGATTGATTATGATGGATTGACGGTGGCGCATCTGGGAGAATTGAACAGCGTTCCCAACCAGACGGAGGTGGAGGGGATGGGCGAAGTGCATGTGGTTCTGGTGCCCGTTGGGGGCAAAACCAGCCTGAACGCGGCCAAGGCTGCGGAGGTGATCAGCCTTCTGGAACCGAGAATCGTGATCCCGATGCATTACGGCACCAAGGAATCGGCCATGAAGCTGGATCCGCTTTCAAAGTTCCTCAAGGAAATGGGCTTGAACCAGGTGGAAACCGAAGAGACCATCAAGATCTCCAGCGCCAATGCCTTACCGGAAGAAACCCGGGTGATGGTTCTGGAACTCAGCCAATAGGTTTAACGGTGCATTTCCGGGCTGAACAGGAGAAGCCATGAATATCAAAGTGATCATGACGTGGGACATCATTCAGGGAAGAGAACAGGAATACTTTGAGTTTGTCGTGCGGAGTTTTATGCCCGGGGTGCAAAAACTGGGCATGGCCCTCAGCGACGCCTGGGTGACCATCTATGGCGATCATCCGCAGATTCTGGTGGGAGCCGTTGTGCCCGGGTTGGAACGCGCCAGGGAAATCATCCATTCTGAGGAGTGGGAAAGCCTGAACAGCCATTTGCAGGATTTTGTGACCAATTATCAGCTCAAGTTGGCTCCGTTGCATGGGGGGTTTCAGTTTTGATGACCTTTGCAGAGCCTTTGCTGCGCTGGTACGAAGAAAACGCCAGGGAATTACCCTGGCGTTCTGCTCCCAGCCCTTACCGGACCTGGGTTTCTGAGGTGATGCTTCAGCAGACCCAGGTGGAGACGGTGCTGCCGTATTTTTCGCGCTGGATGGCGCGCTTCCCGGATACGGCCGCCCTGGCCGAGGCGGATGAGCAGGCGGTGCTGGGTTTCTGGGAGGGTCTGGGCTATTATAGCCGGGCGCGCAACCTCCACGCAGCCGCCCGCAAGGTGATGTCAGAACATGGGGGATGTCTGCCAGACACCCTTGAGGCCCTTCAGGCCCTCCCCGGCATCGGACGGTACACAGCCGCCGCCATCGCTTCAATTGCCTTCGGTCGGGATGTCGCAGCAGTGGATGCCAATATCCGGCGAGTGCTTTCCAGGTTGTTTGATGTGCAAGAACCTGCGCGCAGCGCGGCGGGGGAAAAGCGTCTCTGGGCTCTGGCCCAGGAGCACCTGCCGCCCGGAAGGGCAGGGGCATATAACCAGGCCATGATGGATTTGGGCGCCTTAATTTGCACCCCGCGGGATCCGGCCTGCGGAGCGTGTCCCCTGGCAGGGGTGTGTCAGGCCCTGGCGCTGGGGGTGCAGGCGGAACGGCCCGTCCTGCCGCCCCGGAAGAAGGTCCCCCATCACACCGTGACGGCGGCGGTGATCGTCAGGGACGGCAGGGTACTGCTGGCGCAGCGCAACCCGGATGGACTCCTGGGCGGGATGTGGGAATTCCCCGGCGGCACCCTGGAAGCTGCTGATGTGGACCTTCCCGCCTGCCTGACCCGCGAGATCCGGGAGGAACTGGGGGTGGGGCTGGCCGTCGGACGGCCCCTGGGCGTGTATCGTCATGCGTATACCCACTTCAAGATCACCTTGCATGCTTTTGTCTGCGAGCTGCCCCCCGGGGAGGAGCCGCAGGCGCTGGAAGCGGCCGGCCTTGTCTGGGCCCGACCCGGGGCATTGGGGGATTATCCGATGGGGAAGGTGGACCGACGGATTGCAAAGCGGCTAATTCAGGAGGAGCAGGATGGAAAATTATTCTGAAATGCGGAAAAACATGGTCCAACGACAGATTGCCAACCGCGGTGTGCGGGATGAGCGGATTTTGGAAGCAATGGCTTCCGTGCAGCGGCATCTGTTCGTGCCGGAAGATTCCCGGAGCTTTGCCTATGCGGATCGGCCCCTGCCAATTCCCAGCGGGCAGACCATTTCCCAACCCTATATTGTGGCCCTGATGACCTCCCATTTGGGTCCCCAGAAGGAACACCGGGTGCTGGAGGTGGGGACGGGCTCCGGATATCAGACGGCTGTTCTGGCGGAGCTGGCGGCTGTGGTGCATACCATCGAGCGGCACCCGACGCTGGCCCGGGAGGCTCAGGAGAGGCTGCAGACCCTGGGATATGATCATGTCCATGTGCATGTGGGGGACGGCAGTCAGGGCTATCCTCCTGCGGCGCCCTATGACCGGATTTTAGTGGCTGCTGCGGCCCCCCTGGTGCCCCAACCCCTGCTGGACCAACTGGCCCAGGGCGGGCGGTTGGTTGTCCCGGTGGGGAGCCGGGGCTCCCAACGGCTGGAGGTCTGGGAACGGGATGGGGATGATTTCACGCAGGAACCGAGCATCCCGGTCGTCTTTGTGCCCCTGATTGGCGAGGCGGGATGGCGCGAATGACGGTGTGAACCGGACCAGAAGGGGGTGAAGGTCAGGCTTCCGGGTGCGATTGCGTAGACTCCTGGGTGGGATGTCCTGTTGGAGGATGTCCCACTTTTTCTGTTGGTTTGAGAGCTGTGGGGTGAAGGAGGATCAGCAAGGCTGTCAGGGTGAGGGGAATGCCGCCGATCAGGCCGGTGGGCGCAGGCCCCAGCAGGCTGCGGGGCTGCCCCGCCAGAAATAAGTACCCCAATGAGGCGATCCCATTGATGGCCCCGTGGGCGATCACCGCCGGCCAGACGTTATCAGACCGAAGGCTCAGCCATCCAAACAGGATGCCGAGGGTCAGGGTGAACCAAACCATGGCCAGGAGGCCCAGAAAGGGAGCCCCCGGATAGTCAAAACCATAATTGTGGCCCATGGCGATCAGCGGCCAGTGCCAGATGCCCCAGATCAGGGAGGTGATCAGCACAGCTTTTCGGCCGCCCAGGGGCAGGAGTTTGGGCTGCAGATAGCCCCGCCAGCCGAATTCTTCCCCAAAGGTTGGCAGGGCGTTGAGGGGCGGCGCCAGGAGGATGGCCTGGAGGGTCTGAATACCCACAAACAGCCAGGGACTGAGGCCGGTTTGGCTGAGGGATGGTGGAAGTTGTTCCTGCAAGACGGTCAGGTTCGGGTCAAACTGTCCGGGGAAGATCAGGAAGTAGACAGCCAGTCCGGCGATGGTCAGCGCACCGGGCAGGAACCAGGCCGCGATCCAGAAGAGCCAGCGGCCGTTTTTGACCTGGGGCTTGAGCAGGAGCTGGGCTTTGCCTTCCCCCGTCAGCAGCCGGGTGAGGATATTGGCCAGGCCGGGGGCGAACATCACCACGGTGGCCATCAGCAGCAGGGCCAGGGTGATGGGCGTGTTGGGGATGATGACCGGGCTGTTGATCAGACCGCCGGTCAGAAAGATCGCCAGGGCGGCGCTCCAGGAAATGCCAAAAGAGAGGGACAGGAAGAGCCAGATGCGTTTTTTCTCAAGGGTTTTGGGCATAGCGGCCTCATGGGTGGTAGGTCTGCCCGGGGGCAGCGAATGCGCTGGCCGGTTGAGAGGCCAGCAAGGGGAGAAGCTCCTGCATTATACAATGGATTCCCCCGGTCGGGAGTGCTCAAACACAGTGGATAGACCTTCTGATCACGGGTGGAAGTTGTTCGGGAAAATCGAGTGGATCACAAATAGGCGTTGAGAAAGGCAGTTGCAACCCGACCAATACCCGGGTAGCCAAATCAGACCACGGTCTTGCTAAGTGCAGGTGATCGCTCTGGAATGCAAGATCTTCCCCGCTGGTTCTGTGTTTCTCCCTGTTTCAGTGCACCCCCCTGCAGGACTTGACCCCAGGAAAGGTTAATGATAAATTAAGATATCCACCCCCGGGGAAATAAACTGACTCACCACTGTAAAAGGAGGAAGCGTGAAGCGCCAATTGATGTGCGCCCTTGTGTTATTTGTGTTGTCCCTCGTGCTGGGCGCCTGTGAAATGCCCTCGGGGGGAGACCAGAGCCTGCAAGATACCCAGGTGGCTCTGGCCATCCAGCAAACGGGCATGGCCATGGAGCAGACCAGCGCGGCCCAGGCATCGCCGCCAACGCTCACCCCGGAGCCCACCCTGCAGCCCACCTATACGCCCTACCCCACCTATACCAGCCAGCCAGAGCAACCTGCCACCGAAGAACCTCCAGCCGAGGAGCCGCCGGAGGAAACTGAGGCCACCGAAGAGCCCGCACCGGCGGTCAGTTTTGATGTCTGGTTGGAGGATGCACAGATTTTGCTGTATGACGATATGTTTGGCCTGGGGGAAGCCCCCATTGTTGAAAACGCCATTGACGGGCTGGGCCTGGGAAGCAACACCAAGAATGTCGGCGGGGCCATGGGGGATTTTCTCTCCAATCTGAATTCGGCCACACAGTGGGATCTGATCATCATCGCTGCGGAATCCCGCGGGGCGATCTCCGGGGAATATTTTGATGTCATCGCCGACCAGATGGACGACGGCACGGCCATCATCATTGAGATCTGGTACATTGATGACATCGCGCAGGGGCGGATCCAGCCGGTGATGCAGCGCTGTGGAATCGCTTTTCATAAGGATTGGTGGCGACCGGTCAACGCCAACCTGAATGATTTCCTGGTATATCTGCTGGAAACTGACGACCCCCTTTTCTCCGAGCCCAACACGATCAGCATGCTGATCCCCTCCGCCAGCTATTTGTGGGTGGGGGATATTGGCGATATGCTTGAGCTGAATGCGGGTTCTGATGCAGTTCTGATGGCGGGTGCGCTGCCCAAGGAGCACAGTTCCTACGGCGCCATCGCTGAATGCATGGACGGCCGCATGATCTGGCAGACTTTTTCAACCCACGATTACAAGTATCAGGACATGATCAACCTCTGGACGAATTACATTCACAATACCCTCCTGGCCAGGTACGATTACTTGCAGGAAAACGAATAGACGGGTCTTCACGGCCTGCTTTTGGTGCAAGGTAAGCTGTCCATCATTGATGATGGACAGCTTTTTTTGTGGTGATGGGGGGTTATTTTCCGGTCAGGATTTTTAACCCCAATCGAGGGAGGTGCCCTTTGATGTCTTGCCAGATTTCGCTGTGGGAGCGGTCTCCCCGCAGCAGGTCCATGATCATTTCCTGAAGGGTGGGGCTCCGGCTGAGGAAGGCCACATTGAGGAAAGGAAAGCTGTTTACCAGCAGGGACAACTTTCGGGCGAAGGCCATCTGGCGCACCAGGAGATCCTCCAGCCGCCTGGAATAGGCCGCCAGGTCGGGGATGCGCCCGGAAAGATGGTCCAGAATGGCCTCCGCCGCCATCCGTCCGCTGGCGAAGGCGTAGTACAGGCCTTCCCCAAGCCAGGGGTCAGCCAGATTGGCTGCGTCCCCTGCCAGCAGGAGGCGGCCTTTGTGGCGGTCTCCCTTCGCACCGCCCAGAGGCACAGGGAAGGCCCGCACATCCATCATCCGGTCCGCTGACAACCGGGGGTGCTGGCGGATGAAGCGAAGGAGATGTTTTTTGGTTGCGGCGTGTCCCGGCCAGGAGCGGAAGACCCCCACATTGTCGTGGTCCAGTTTGGGAAAGATCCATCCATATCCCCACAGGAGGGTTCCGAAGTCAAAGGTGATGGCGGGATTTTGGCTGGTTGAACGCCGGACTGGGGGCCGCAGCCGCGCTTCGTAGGACAGGCTGGTCCGGCGGTTGGTGAGGAGCCCCACCTGCCGGGCCGTGGGGCTGAGGACCCCGTCAGCGCCGATCAGATAGCGGCCCTGGAATTCCTCCCGGTTTGTCCGGACCCTGATCCGGCCGTCCTCTTGCCGGATGGCGCGGGCAGTCAGTCCCGGGCGGCACGCGGCACCCTGCTCCTGGGCCTGGGCCAGGAGGTAGGCATCCAATGTGGGCCGCTGGACGAGGTAGGCGATGGGATCTGCACTGTCCACCCGGCTGATTTGTTTTCCGGCAAGGCTGAGGTATCCCGAGCGGATCACCTGCTCAATGACCGGGCTGATGTCAAAAGGCAGCTCCCGGGTTGCGCGGTGCGTCAACCCGCCGCCGCACACTTTGCGGCGGGGAAGCGCTGCTTTTTCCAGCAGGAGCACCGAGGCGCCGGCACGGGCCAGATGGAAGGCCGCCAGACATCCCGCAGGGCCGGCTCCCAGGATGATCACATCATGAATCTTGTGGTTTATCATTGTCTCCCTGTGGATTATATACGATTATTATAGTAGGGCAGTATCCTTTTTGGAACAAAGGGGATGGTAAATGCGTTAATTAAGTAAGTCAAACAAAGCGATTGAAAGGACGGTAATGAAATGAAGAAGAGACAAGTTTTTCTGGTAATGCTGACTTTGCTGGCTCTCGTTGTGAGCGCCTGCCAGACCCTGCCCCCGACCGAGGGGCCGGATGCCGGAGACGGCGGTACGGATGACGAGGTAGGCTATACCTATGGGGAGGATGCCACCGTTGAAAGCCTGGACATCCTGATTATGGAATCCTTTCCGGTTCAGGTGATGGCTGATGTGACCGGCTATCTGCCGGACGGCTGCACCGAGTTGGACGAAATCCGGGTGGACCGCACGGACCAGACCTTCACCCTG
Source organism: Anaerolineaceae bacterium (assembly GCA_034437335.1). Taxonomy (GTDB): domain Bacteria; phylum Chloroflexota; class Anaerolineae; order Anaerolineales; family Anaerolineaceae; genus Brevifilum. Next base: position 10,918 of record DAOTUG010000054.1, on the reverse strand, counting down.
ACCCTCGTCACCCGCAGGTCCACCGGGGATGTCGCCTGCACGGAAGCCCTGGTGCCCTTTGAGGAGAGTGCCGAGTTGGATGTGTATGGGCTTGACGCAGGCACCTACACGGTTGTGGCCCAGGATCGTCAGGCTGAGTTTACCCTCAGCCAGGACAACATCCTCCCGGAAGAGCAGAAAGCGCCCTCGGAGGGGCCCGGCGCCACCGTGGAAGGCATGTTTGTGCATGTCGAAGAGGACGATCCCATCAGTGTGGAGGTGGTTATCAATGGGTATCTGCCGGATGGCTGCACCACATTGGAGGAGATCCTGGTGGAACGCGAAGGTCAGACCTTCACCCTGGAGGTGATCACTCAGCGGGCCGAGGGTGATGTGGCTTGCACCCAGGCGATTGTACCCTTTGAAGAGATCGTCACCCTGGATGTGACCGGGCTGCCCGCCGATGCCTACACCGTCAATCTGCGGGGGTATACGGACAGCTTCAACCTGGAGGAGCCTTCCAAGGCCCCGGAGACGGACTCCGGCTGTCCAGTCCCACAGGAGGAGGAGTCCCTGGTGGAGTATGCTAACCGTTCCCTTGGCTTGGGCTTTTGCTTTGTCATTCCGGAGGGTTTCCAGCGCCTGGCCGGAGCAGACCAGGACGGGCTGATTGTGATTGGTCCGGAACATGATGGGGATGCAGACCCGCCCAACCGGGCCAGCCTGACGATTGAGATGGCCCCTTTGGGAGAGATGGATCTGAGCGAGTACGTCGCCGCCCAAAACGCAGAGCTGGCCCCTGAGGCGGTTCTGGTGCAGGAAGTGGTCTCCCTGGATGGCGACCCGGCCATTTTGGTGACGGGGTATCCCGTGCAGGTGGACGCCAAGGTTCTGTGGGCCGCTCATGGTGGTCAGGTGGTGAAATTGATCTTTTCCCCTATGCGCCCAGAAACCCAGCCACAAGCTACGGATGACATGGAGTATCTTTTCCAGAAAGTCCAGCGGACGTGGACCTTTTTGGGGGATGACTGACAGAAAAAAACCGTTTAAAGGGAGGAAACTTTTCTGATCCAGATGAGACGCCCCGCCTGGGGCGTCTCTTGATGGCATCCTGGAAACTGCAGAATGGGGTTTATCTCAGGGCAGCCAGGGGGAAATCTGGTCATAGGTAGGCGATCTCCATAGAAACCCGGTGATCACGCGCCCATTTTTCAGAATGGCGGTACTGAGAGAAAACAAGATGGAAGTCTGTTCTCGCTTTTTTGGTCCACCCTCCTTTCGAAACGACGTTGAGATGGCAGGGATTCACGGGTTGGCGGTCAGGTGATCATAAAAGCGGATATCCAGGAGGGCATGGATATCCGCTTTTTTTGGGACATCGGGATCTTCAGTCCTCCCTGAACTCCGGCTCTAGAAGGTCCGGGTCAATATCAGGCTGGATGCTGAAGCCATGCTTCTGCCACAGGTCGGCCGCCAGGCTGTGGGGATTGCAGCTCACTCCCTGGGTCTGGAAATATTCGCACAGCCGGAAGATATCGCGGCGGAAGATTTGGTATGCATTCCGGTTCTGATGGGGTTTCACGGCCTGGGGGAAATCAATCAGGACCAGTTCACCCTGGAAGTAGAGGATGTTAAAGGCGGAAAGATCGCCGTGGACCACTTCCTGAGACAGCATGCCCTCCACATTGTGCAGGGCCTGATCGAAGAGGCGTTGTCGCTCCGCGTTGTCGAGGTTCACCGAGTTGAGGGTCGGGGCTGGCAGGTCCTCCCAGCCGATATACTCCATCAGAATGGCGTTGTTGCCGCTCACATAGGGCTTGGGGACGTTGACGCCGGCGGCGTGCAGCCGCTGCAGGGTCTGGAACTCGTGTTCGATCCAGGAGGTGTGCAACAGGGCCATGCCGAAGCCGGTGCGTTTGCGGATGGCGTGCAATGCGCGGCCGTCATGGATCTCGTGTCCCTCGTCATCCAGGTGCAGGCGGCCTTCTCGATAGAGGGAGTCATTGCGAAGCTGGCGGAATTTGCGGGGCCGATAGACCTTGGCTGCGATGTAGGGCGTTTGGGTGGTCTCATTGCCAAGGCACTGATAGACCGAAGCCTCCTTTCCACCGCCTTTGATCAACCGCAGGACGTCGTCAAACCACTGCTGGCGGTAAAAGTCCTGCAGGGATTCGATCAGCCAGGCTCGCTCGTGTTTGGAGGCTGTGTAGCTGAAGTTCAACGCATTTTCTTTTTCGGCCAGATTCGCCAGATCGGTTTCCTGGCCGGGTTTGGGTTTACGGCGTTTTTTGATGGGCCGGCGGAGTTTTTCCTGGGGAACATTGCGGATGGGCGGGAGGCCTTCCAGATCTTCCAGTTGTTCGTACAGCTCAAAATTTTCTTTGGTGGACATGGATTAAATAAGTTTCCTTTGATGTGATCAGGTGGCAGGCTTCAATCATTCCGGGCAGCGCCGTGATGGGCGGTGATGGATGAGAGCTGTGGTTGTCGGGGAAAAGAAAAAACCACAGGCGCAGAACCTGTGGCGTGGGGTTTGGTTCGGGTTCCGGATCAGCCGGAGTTGCCAGCAGGAGGCGCGCTCAGATGTCGTTTGGGGGAGAGAATTACGCTGTTGTGCATCCGAGAAACCTCCTTTCGAGACGATCGTGTTGGCTTGACTGTTTCAAAGTCTAATCGAAAATGCGGGTTCTGTCAAATTGAAGCTGCTCTCTGTGTCAGATCAACGCAGCAACGTCCTATTTGAGCAAAGTTGAAATGTCCTATTTACTTTGCCTTGACGATGGGAGCTGCTCCGTATCGGGGCACCGTCAAGCTATTCTGTCGGGCGGCTACGCAGCCCTGTCCTGATTGGGGCCGGCGAGTCTGCAGGTTATTCCAAAAGCCCGGCCTGATCCCCCAACTTCTCCCGCATCTTGACCAGCAAAGCCTCATCCGGTGTGGTCTCCGCCAGGCTGAAGAGGAATACCGTCAGCATCATCTCACAATCGGCCGCCTCCTTGTTGACATGGGTCTTTCCGGCGCGATCGTTGTTACGCACCCATCCTTCCACCCGGGATACGATCGAATCGGCCCGCAGGCCTTCCCTGAAGAAGGTCTCCAGAAGGGAAATTTCCTCATGCGTCAGGCTTTGCCTGTGCTGCGCCAGATAGGCTTCTGCCAGCTCCCCCACTTCCGAGAGAAAGAACCACAGGGCTTCCTTATGGGAGGGCCACTGCAGGCCCCTGGCCTGATAGTAGCGCTGGATGGTGTCTATGTGCATGGCGTTGGTCCTTTCCTTGTTTCTGGGGCGATGGTGGGATCGTCTGCGTGCCCTGGGGTGTTATTCCAGCTCGGTCGAGAGAATGGTGAGCGCCTCCTGGAGAACTTCGTCCGCCGGTGTGGCCGGATCGTCTCGAATGACAATGTCCGGGATAAGTCCGGTTTCCTGATACCAGCGCCCATCAGGTGAGAGCCATTTGGCGATGGAGACCTGCAGCAAAAGGTCTTCGCTGATGGGGGCTGTGTTCTGGATGGTACCCTTGCCGTAGGTGGTTTCTCCGATCACCGTGCCCCGGGACCAGTCCTGAATGGCTGCGGCGCTCATCTCGGCGGCGGAATAGGTGTTGGGTCCGACCAGAACGACCAGGGCAATGGATTGGGCTTCTATTTCGGGAAGGGGGACAAAGGCCTCTCGGCTGCCGTCGGGAAACTCGACATGGTAGAGGATCTGGTCATCAAAAAACGCGCTCAGGATTTGCTGGGCTGTCTGCACGGACCCGCCCCCGTTGCTGCGCAGGTCCCAGATCAGGCCCTGGGCGCCCTGGCTGATCAGCTCCTGCAGCGCGACCAGGAACAACTCGTCGGCATTGGTAGTGAAGGTATATTGGGCCAGGTAGCCGATTTGATCTGTGAGCATTTCCGCAGATACGATTTCACGGGCCTCCCGGATGGGGGAGAAGGTGAGGATGGCTTCTCCACGCTGGATGACCAGGGTGACAGCCTCTCCCACGGGGCCCCGCACCATGTAGCTGACTTCGGTGAGGGATGTCAGGGGGGTGAGGGTGAAATCGTCCACGGAGAGGAGGATATCATTGACCTGCAGTCCGGCGCCCTCAGCCGGCCGCCCTGGGAAGATATGGGTCACGCCGATCTGGCCGCCGACCATGCCCAGTGAGAGGCCCACCATCCCGGTTTCGCCGGCAAAATCCGGATCGAAGCGCTCGTTGACAGGAGGGGCCAGGAGGGCGGCGTGGGGGTCCCCCAGGCCGATCAGCATACCCCGGATGGCGTTCTGCTGGAGGGCCTCGGGGGATTCAGCCTGATAGAGCGCCTCGTTTTCGAGTATGTTCAGGGTGGTATCCAGGGGGGTAGCGGAGCTGGGGAGAAGCAGGCCCCTGCCGAACCAGCCTATCAGGAACCAGACCAGGCTTATTCCGATTATTATCAAAGGACTTTGAGGATGTCTTTTCTTTTCCATGGGACAATTATAAACCCGGAGCGGTCCACAGGAATGGATGCTCCGGGTTTAAGATAATCTACTTCGTGGATAAAATGATGCGACTGCGGGGCGTGTTCAGTCAGCCCAGGAGTCAAAGCTCCCGGCCCAGGACCAACCGCCAGCCCAGCTTGTGTAGCCATCGGCCCAGGAGTCGTAGCTCCCGGCCCAGGACCAACCATCGGCCCACGAATCGAAGCTGTCGGCCCAGGAGTCGTAGCTTCCGGACCAGGCCCAACCGCCAGTCCAGATCCAGCCATCGGCCCAAGAGTCAAAGCTCCCGGCCCAGGACCAACCATCGGCCCACGAATCGAAGCTGTCGGTCCAGGCGATGTAGCTTCCCGCCCAGGACCAGCCTGCAACCAGGTTTTGAGGTCTGGATGGCAAGGCAGCCGCAGTGAGGACAAGGCTCAGGATGACAATACTGACAAGCAAGAATTTTTTCGCCATGTTGTTTTCCTCCTTTCCTGTAAAAATCGGTGTATGACAAACAGACCCTGAGGGCTCCTGTTTGAAAAAAAAGGGGGTGCGTTCAGAAATGTATGCACAATAAATTACAGAATAATAGCATTTCTCTGACTTTATCTTATCATACTTGATGTTAATTTTAATTAAAAATCAGCTAAGAGTTCTGTTAGGCGGCTGTCCCTGCTGGCCCCAGCCGGAGGTGCCGGGGCTTTGTGGTTGGCCCACCGGAACCCAAACCCAGTATAATAAAAGCGGTTGATGAAAAAATTCCATGACGCGTGTTGGATAAACTCCCTATGAAATTAAAGGAAACCTTTCAAACCCTGAAAGATAAGCTGAAGACATTCTACCGGTGGTTGGACGATCTGACCGGGGGGGTGCTGGCAATCCTGCGAAGGACCTTCGTCTCCTTTGCAGATACCCGGGGTTCCGAAGCGGCTGCCAGCCTGGCCTATTATGCCTTTTTTTCGATTTTTCCCATGCTGTTGGTCTTCATTGTTGTGGGAAGTTTCTTTGTGGATCGCAGTGTGGTGCAAACCCAGCTTCTTTCCCTGTTGGAAGGGGTGCTGCCCGGCGCGGAGGAAGTGGTCATTCAGAACATCGAGCGCGTGCTCCAATTGCGCAGCGCTGTCACGTTTCTGGCGCTGATTTCCCTGGTCTGGTCCGCCACCAGCGTGTTCAACATCCTGGCCAAAAATGTCAACCGGGCTTTTCCGCAGGCTTCTGTGCCGGATTTTCTCAAGGGACGCATGCTGGGCTTTTTGATGTTTCTCGCATTGGGCCTGTTACTGCTGCTGTCCCTGGCGGCCTCAACGTTTTCCTCACTGATCCCGGTTATCAATATCCCCTTCAACGATAAGGCCCTGCACCAGACCTTTGTCTGGCAGATGGTGTCGTTTCTTGTGCCCGTCGGGCTGAATATGCTCATGTTCTGGGCTTTGTATTTTTGGGTTCCCCAGGTCCGGGTCAGCCGCCGGGCTTCCTTTCTGAGCGGATTGACGGCCGGGGTGATTTGGGAACTGCTGAATAATGGATTCGCCTGGTATCTGAGCAGCGGCCTTTCGCAGTACAGGCTGGTTTATGGGTCGGTCGGGACGGTGGTGGCCCTTCTTTTCTGGATTTACTTGACCGCTACCATCACCCTTCTGGGGGCGCATCTGACAGCAGCCATCCAGGAATCCCTGCAGGAAAAAGGGGAAGCGGCTGATGACTGAAGCAGACGGCTGGCCGAAAATGCAGGCTTTTGGTGAGGGCGCAGTCCTGTTTTCCCTGGGCGGTCAGCTTGATCCGGAAAGCAACCGTCGGGTGCACTTGTTTGATTGGTGGCTGGGGCAGAATCCGCTGCCGGGGGTCATTGAGAGGGTTCCGGCCTACGCCAGCCTTCTGGTGCTGTTTGATCCCCTGCAGTTGACTCCAGGGGGCCTCGGAGATTGGCTGTTCCGATGCTGGGAGGGCTGTCCTGAAGAGGCCCTCACTGCGCCAAGGACGATCGAAGTACCTGTGCGTTATGGGGGGGCGGAGGGACCTGATCTGGATTTCGTGGCCCAAGCTGGGGGATTGTCCCCCGGGGAGGTGATCCGGCGGCACACTGCCCCCACCTACCGGGTGGGGATGATGGGCTTCACCCCGGGTTTTGCATATCTTCTGGGGCTGGACTCTTCCCTGGCCGCGCCGAGGCTGAAAACGCCCCGCACCCGTGTTCCGGCCGGCTCGGTGGGTATTGCAGGACAGCAGACTGGCATTTATCCCCTGGAGTCTCCAGGGGGATGGCAGTTGATTGGCCGGACGGATTGCCGGTTGTATGATCCTCAAAAGGATTCGCCTTTTCTGCTGGCCCCGGGGGATTTGGTGCGCTTTATTGATCTGGAGGCGGGGGAATGACTTTGCTGGTGACAAGGGAGTCCCTGGTGTTGAGCGTTCAGGATGGGGGGCGGTTTGGCTACCGGCGCTTTGGCCTGCCAGAATCCGGCCCGGTGGATTGGTGGGCCCACCACGCGGCCAACCGCCTGGTGGGGAACCCATCGCATGCGGCCTGTGTTGAACTGGGCTTCACCGGTGCGGCCTTCGAGGTGCAGGCGGATGCCCTTCTGGCTTGCTGCGGCGCGGGATTTGTCCTGCGACGCAATGACCAATCTCTTCCCTTGTGGATGGCCTTTTGGGCCCGTCGGGGGGATACCTTGTCTCTTGAAAAGACCCGGGGCGGCAATTGGGCATATCTTGCTGCCGCAGGCGGCATTCTGACCCCTGTGTGGTTGGGCTCCCGCAGCGTCTATCCCCGGGCTTTTCTCGGCCGCCTGCTGGTATCCGGAGACCGCCTCCCATTGGGACGCTGCGGCCCGGAGCAGCGCCAGTTGGCCGGACGGGCCCTGCCCATGACTGCCCGTCCCGGATATGCTGCCGGGGAAGCGCTGGGCGTGATCCCCGGGCCTCATGCGGACCATTTCTCCGCCGAGGGACTGGCGGCTTTTTGGCAGGGGCATTTTGGCGTGTCCAGCAGCGTTGACCGGATGGGATACCGGTTGGAGGGGCCTGCCGTGGCTCATCGGGGACAGCGTGAATTGATCTCCCTGGGCGTCCCTTCCGGGGCGGTCCAGGTGCCCCCGGATGGTCAGCCGATTGTGATGATGCCGGATCATCCCACCACGGGCGGGTATCCGTGCATCGGGGCCGTCGCTCGCACGAGCTTGCCCCTCCTGGCCCAGGCCCAGCCAGGGTTTGCGGAGGTTGTCTTTTATCCGGTGGATGAGAATCGAGCCCGGGAGGATTTTCAGAAGGCGATGATGAAGCTGGAAACCCAGTTAGAGGATCAGGAGGCGCTTTGGCCGATAGCTTGACCGTGGACTTGAACTGTGATTTGGGAGAGAGCTTCGGGCGCTATCGCCTGGGGGAGGACGCAGCGATGATGCCTCTGATCACATCGGCCAACATCGCCTGCGGTTTTCATGCAGGCGATCCCTCAGTGATGGACCGGACGGTGGCCCTGGCCGTGGACCATGGTGTGGCCCTGGGGGCGCACCCAGCCTATCCGGATCTGCAGGGTTTTGGTCGGCGGCAGATGACTCTCTCACCGAAGGAAATTGCCGACGCTGTGCTGTACCAGATTGGCGCCCTGGCGGCCTTTGCCAGCCGTCATGCAAGCAGGCTGCGGCATGTCAAACCTCACGGGGCTTTGTACAACTTCGCGGCCGGGGATCAGCCCGCTGCTGCGGCTGTCACCCGCGCGGTGCTTGCCTATGATCCGGATCTGATTTTGGTGGGGTTGGCGGGGTCCGCGCTGGTCAGAGCCGGTGATGCGGCGGGATTGCGGACGGCCCAGGAAGCGTTCCCGGATCGGGCGTATCTGCCGGATGGGCGCCTGAGACCCAGGGGAGAACCCGGCGCGGTGATCACAGATCCCCTGGAGGTAGCGGACAATGCCCTGCGGCTGGTGCAGGAGGGGATCGTCGTGGGGGATGGGGTGGTTCAGGTGGATACCCTCTGCCTTCATGGGGACAATCCCCAGGCGGTTGAAAATGCCCGTGCTGTCCGGCAGGCTCTGGACGTGGCCGGGGTGGCCCTCCGGCCCCTGTGGCGGGATTGACCCGGCCGCGGCCTGTTTATTGTTCTCAAGGCAAAGATAAAATGGCCTCCGCCCTAGCAAAGTAGAAATGTCCTGTTCGGTAGCATGTACAGGGTTTCCAGATGCGCCCTGTGTGGTAAATTTAAGACAGGTTTTGAAAAGGTTTTTATTGAATAGAGGAGCATTTTAGAATGAACAATTTTGAATTTTTCAATCCAACCCGGATTATTTTTGGCGAAGGCACCATTACCCGTTTGGCCGACTATGTGCCCCAAGGGGCGAAGGTCCTGATGACCTATGGCGGCGGTTCAATTAAGAAGAATGGCGTCTATGACCAGGTCATGGAGGCTCTTTCCGGTTGGACGGTGGTTGAATTTTCTGGGATTGAGCCCAATCCGGATTACGACACCCTGACCAAGGCCATTGACCTGGGGCGAGGAAAGGGCGTTGACTTTATCTTGGCGGTGGGGGGCGGATCGGTGATTGATGGTTCCAAACTGATAGCGGCAGGGATTCCCTATACCGACGGGGAGGCTTGGGATATCGTGATTGGAGAAAAGAAACTTGACCTGGGAGAACCCCTGCCCCTGGGGACGGTGCTGACCCTGCCGGCGACGGGCTCGGAGATGAACCACACATCCGTCATCTCCCGCCGGGCCACGGATGAGAAGCTGGCCTGGCGCGATGAAGCCGTGTATCCGGTTTTTTCGATCCTTGACCCAACCACCACCTTTTCCCTGCCGAAAGCGCAGGTCCGCAATGGGATCGTGGATGCCTATGTCCATGTGATGGAACAGTATGCCACCTATCCGGTGAACGCGCCCTTGCAGGACCGCCAAGCGGAAGCGATTCTTCTGACCCTGGCGGAGATTGGCGAGAAGGCCCTGGAGACCCCGCCGGACTATGACACCCGGGCAACCCTGATGTGGTCGGCCACCAATGCCCTTAATAAGCTGATTAACAAGGGTGTCCCCGAGGACTGGGCCACTCATCTGATCGGCCACGAACTGACGGCTTTTTATGGACTGGCCCATGCGGAATCCCTGGCCGTGATCCTGCCGTATGTGCTGTGGCATCAGCGAGATGCGAAGCGGGATAAGCTTATCCAGTATGGCCGGCGTGTCTGGGGACTTGCGGGAGAAGATGCGGATGTCCTGAAAGGCGCTATTGAGGCCATGAAGGCTTTCTTTAACCGTCTGGGGATGCCCACCGAATTGACAGCCTATGATGTTGATCCGGATGAGGCAGCGGAGAAAATCCGGGCCCGGTTTGAAGATCGGGGGGCGGTTCTGGGCGAACACAAGGACATCACCCCTGCGGATGCAGCCGAAATTATCAGGATGAGCCGGTGAGCCCCGGATTGTGGAAAGGACCCCGTCATGAATGAGAAAATGTCAAAAGTGGGCTGTGTGTTGCTGGTGCTGCTGGTGGCCGCCCTGATCTGGATGACCTGGTTTCTCCTGGGCGGCTGCAATCCCCAGGAGTTGAACATCCTCGTTAACTGAAGCGGGCCGCCCTGGGCCGCTCCCCAGAATCAACTCTGTTGTGATCATCCTGCCCCGCCGGGATAAGGCGGGGCAGGATGCTGTCAGGGGGGATAGCCCTCACTCGATGGTGATGGTCTCTGTGGCGGTATCGTTGTTCCAATCCGGATCGTTGGTTTTCTGGATGGGGGTTCATCACCACGGTCCAGGTGACCGCTCCTGCCTTCATAGAGTCGGGGGTATTCCAGGGTGAGGTTGGCGGTTTTATTTGGGCTCAGCCCGTTCACATCCCGGCTACCGCCCACGAAGCCATCAGAATAGGGAGGCCAACCTCACGCCCAGGTTTGTCCCGGTCTCCACGACCACAGGGTTTTTTATTGGCGCTGGCGGCTCTTCTCCTTCAGCTTCTTTCGGTTCTTCTGCGGTGATGTCTATCAGGGGTACATCTGTCATCCCGCACAGCTCTTCCGGGACTTGATAGGCTTCGCTCTGATCCAATTCTCCGGGGCTCAGCAAGGGGGTGTTAAGCTGCGACAAGGAAGCTATTTCCCCAGCCTGTTGGAACCCCGGAAACGGTCAGAGGAGGCATTGATCGCCGTGCTACAGGAAGCGTATATCCTGGGCGTGAGCACCCGCAAAATGGATAAATTGATCAAGGCAATGGGGTTGCAAGGGATAGACAAGAGCAAGAATCAAGGATTTGTAAAGAATTGGATGAAATGGTAGCGCAGTTTCGAGAACGTCAGTTACAGTCCAATTACCCTCATCTCTGGCTGGATGCGATTGTCTTGAATGTGCGAGAGAATCATCGGGTGGTGAAGCTCTCGCTGGGGATCGCTATCGGTGTAGATGAGCAAGGAAAGCGGCATATCCTGGGTTTTGAGCTGGGTGCGGGTGCGTCAGAAGCATTTTGGCTTGATTTCCTGCGTTCACTCAAACAGAGAAGCTTGAAAG
>DAOTUG010000053.1:0-5731 GCA_034437335.1 Anaerolineaceae bacterium | reverse complement strand
GTCCGCCGCATCAAAAAGCGCTTGTGGATAGACTTCATGGAAAAGTTTATCCTTATCTCTGATTGAATTTATCCGAACATTGGTCTGTTGAGCTGCTTCTCTACAAAGATTGTGAAAGTTTGTAACTTTGATGTCTAACAAACGCGTCTTTAGATAATCAGCCAGAGCCCGGTTGTAGCATACAAAGAGAACATTTAGTCCCAATTCTTGAAATTGTTGAGCCTTGCGAATTGCCAGCATTGTTTTTCCAGAGCCAGCACAGCCTGCAATCGCCGCCTTCTTTCGGTTTCCCAGTAAGGATAGGGCCCGGAACTGCTGCTCGGTCAACTCGATTAATTTTTGCTCCTCTTCTTCGAGTTCAACCCCAAGAGGTGTGTGAAAATTGAACGAATTGGCCAAGAGATTTTCAACTAACTGCATTCCAATTTGTCCTGGCGCATTGGTTTGAAGTTTTTCGCGAAAAGCATAATCAAATAAATTAGTAATTGATTGAGAAATATTTTCTAGGTCACTTCGGTCAAGGATTTGCTCTCTGGGAAGATCTGCGCGTAAGAATTGACCTGGGGGAATTCGAATATCAGGAAAACAGACAGCATACCAGGTGTTCACAGGCTGGTTTGGCCAACCTGGAAGATTTTCTAATTTTTCCAACAAGTGATAATGATTTCTTCTTGCTTGATCTACGGGATCCTTTATTTGATGTTCTACACCATGCCGGTCTTGGCTGTAACATTGATTCTTATGTGCGTCATATCGAATACCGCCCCCTTTCACTTCAAGGATAATGACACCTTTTTGAGGATGTGCAATGATGAAGTCCGCCTCCCCTTCATATGCCCCAAACCTCTCGTGGGTGTCTTGCCAATGTGTGTTGTAAAAAACTCGATAAGCATTTGGCAAGGTCTTAAGTACGGTATAAACAAATAATTCAGAAGAACGTTTCGGGTCGTTTCTTAGAATTGCTGGAGGTCGTTCTGGATAAATGATTGCCATAGTGTAATTTTCCGTATAATGTAACCCTTATACGCTTATTGTATCATTAATGAAAAACATCCCAAACCGAAATTAGCAACTATCCAAGTATTTTTGGGAAGATAATCTACTGATGTTTTTCTGAGACAAAACGATATTATCCGGCGAACTTTATGATAGATAATCGCCTGTTTTGTCCCCTTTATCCGGCATAAATGAGCGTTTTTCGCCGGACAATGATTGTTATGCGGCGAAAATTTCCGGTTTTTCAGTGTTATTCTTGCTCCCAAGAACCTCTTGATTTTAATGGGAAGGTGTGTTTTAATGATCATTAAAAGAGGTTGTTTTGTTAAAACTACGTCAACTTGAACAGAAAAGTCAACAGGCGCTCAAAGACTGTTTTTCATTGATACCCAATAAGGATATCATCCTTGAGCCGCGGCAAGCGCCTGACAATCTGGATGCCGAATACCTACTCAAGATCAATAATTTTGAAAAAACGCTGCTTGTGGCTCTAACCGCATTGGGCACGCCAAAAAGGATTCAGTCAGCCGTTTATCAACTTCGTTCTTATCTGAATAAGGAACCTGGGTCATACGGCATTGTGATCGCGCCTTTTATCTCCGATCGCTCAGCGCAAATTTGTAAAAATGCTGGTGTGGGGTTTGTGGATCTCTCAGGAAATTTTTGGATTGCTTTCGATTCATACTTTCTCAATCGGGAGAACATGCCCAATCAATATCCCCTGGAAACCAGTTTGACCACGCTTTATGCGCCAAAGACCGAGCGGGTTTTACGGGTGCTTCTGACTTACCCCTACAGGGCCTGGAAAATTACAGAATTGGCGGAAGAAGCGGATATCAGTCTAGGGATGATCACTCACATCCGTAGGCGGTTGGAAGAAGAGGTATGGGTTGAAAAACATGCGGTGGGGTTCAGCTTGTCAGCGCCAGAGGCCCTATTGGCAGATTGGGTCGAAGCCTATGATTTTGACAGCCATGAGCAGGTGGGCTTTTACACCATGGATCCCCTGGTTGAGGTTGAACAAAGGCTCAATCAAATATGCAAGACCTCAAACACAAAATTTTCGCTGACGGGTTTCTCCGCCGCAAATCATCTGGCACCGATGGTCAAGGGTCAAAAGTCAATGATTTACATTGGCCAGGCACTCAAGGAAATTGCAAAGGAAGCAGGATTAAAGCCCGTCGATTCCGGTGCCAATATCAGTCTCATTCAGCCGTATGATGAAGGTGTGTTTTGGAACCGCACCGAAATTCAGGGCATCCAGATCGCCACGCCTGTCCAGATCTATCTTGATTTAATGCAAATGCATGGACGTGGTGAGGAAGCGGCAAATTTTCTTCTTCAGGAGGTTATCAAACCAAAATGGCAGCATCAAAACAGCAGTATGACCCCAAATTAGTCTCAGCGGCAACCAGTGTTTTACTTGAAATTGGCCATCTCTTGCAGCCATATAAAGAAGGCTTTGTTGTGGTGGGCGGGTCTGTTCCGGGCCTGATTCTTGAAGACGCACCTGAACCGCATATTGGCTCAATTGATGTGGATATTGCCTTGAATCAGAACAAAATTCCGGAAACAGATTACCATACCATTCGTCAGCTTCTACTGGACCGGGGATATTCGCCCGAGGAACAGCCTTTCTCCTTCACGCGTATCGTTTTGGTCAATGGAGAGCCGATTAAGGTCAGGGTTGATTTTTTGGCAGGGGAGTATGGGGGAACGGGTAAATCGCATCGGACTCAGCGCGTTCAGGATTTACGTCCCAGAAAGGCAAGGGCATGCGATCTGGCCTTTGATCAGACCATCTCGAAACAAATCCGGGGAACACTGCCGGAGGGTGGGAAAGATCAGGTGGTTGTACAGGTGGCATCAATTGTCCCATTTCTGATGATGAAGGCCCAGGCGCTTCAGGGGCGGATGAAAGAAAAGGATGCGTATGATATCTACTATTGTTTACACTTTTATCCTGGTGATCACAGTGCATTGGTTAATGCCTTTCGTTCTTTTCCCAAAAATCAATTGATTGATGAGGGCTTGAAGATTCTGCATGAAAAATTTTCATCACCTGATCATATTGGCCCTGTGTTTGTTGCAAACTTTCTGGAAGTGCAAGATCCTGAGACCCAGGCAATGATTCGACGAGATGCATATGAGCGAGTTCATGCATTAGTTGAGGCACTGGATGTAGAATTTTGAGAATCGCTGATATCAACCTTTTTGTAGATCATCCCCCCAACAACCCCACCGCCTCCGCCAAATCCGCCTGGCTGGGCGTGATGTAGATGCGTGTCGTGTTCAGGTTGCTGTGCCCCAGCAGCATGGCCACCTTCTCCAGCGTCACCCCCGCATCCACCAGGTTTTTGGCAAAGGTGTGCCGCAGGACGTGGGGCGTGACCTCAACCCCCGACTGTTTCCCCAGACTTTCTATCACCCGCTCCACCCCGCGAGCCTTCAGCCGCCCACCCCGTTTCCCGATCAGCAAATAAGATGACGCCGCCTCTGGCCGCTGCTCAAACCAGTCCGCCAACGCATGCCGGCAGGCTTTGTTCAGCCTCTTCCCCTCCGCGGGCGCCTATTCCGCCCTGGACTTCCTCGAGATCGGCCTGCGGGAAAACGTCCTGCGCGATTTTCATTTCCTGATCATCATCACCGAAGTCAACCTGATTCCGCAGAACATGCCCTACACCCTGGGCCTGCCCAGCCAGATCACCAACACCGGGGTCCTCACCACCCGCCGCATGGAAAATCAGGGAACCGCGCTCACGCTGGCCACCCCGGAAGATCATAAAATGGTCCGGTCCATTGAGCGAAGTATGGGTGTTGACCTGGAAAAACGCAGCCCGAAAATTGCGGCTGGTGTGAACAAGCGCAAATAAGCCTACATCCGGGCCCTGAGCAATTCAGAATAAATCAACTGTCTTGAAAACAGCACTGCTGACCAACTTAACCGTTGGTCAGCCTGTTTTTGGGCCAGATTAAACCAGCACCCTGACCAGGGTATCTTCCGCAAAGGGTGCAACCCGGGGCAGGCCGCCCAGGGAGGGTGCGGTGTAGAGTTCGGGCGGAACGCCGATATCGGCCAGGTAGAGTTCCCCCACCCATTTTTTGACCTCAGGCAGCACCAGGCCTGTTTTGGGCAGGGCCAATGTCAGGGTGGCCTGTGCTCTGATACACAGGTCAGATGGCGCGCCGCGGGTGGCATCCAAACCGGTTGGCGCATCCAACGCCAGAATGGGGGTGCGGCTGGCGTTGGCTTTCTCAATCCAGCCCGCAACCGGCGGCCTGGGGAGGCCCTCCAACCCATATCCAATCATGGCATCAATGATCAGATCCCCGGATTCCAGTTGAACCTGTTCAGAAATCAGCCCCATTTTCTGGAGGATTTGCCATTGCCTGGCGGGGATGTCTTTCAAGGCCCGGGGGGAGCCGATTAATTTCACCTGAACTTCAGCGCCCCAATTGTTAAGGTGTCGGGCGGCAACCATTCCCCCACCGCCATTATTCCCTTTCCCGCAAAGGACCATCACGCGTTGACCTGCGAGTGTCCCCCCTGACAGGCGCCTTGCCAGTTCAGCGGTGTTCCGGCCGGCGTTTTCCATCATCTGGATCAGGCCAATATGCCATTCTTCAATCATCAAGCGGTCCACTTCCTTCATTTGTGCCGTTGTCAGTTGGGGCAATGCCGCAAGGGAGATGGTTTTCATTTTGTGCTGCGCCTTCTGCGGTTTGGAGACATCCGAGCCATGATCATTGTTTATCCAGGTAGGTGGGGGCCTGGGGGGCGTCTTTCTCCAATAATGCCAGTGCCGCCTCCAGAACTGTTTGCTGCTGTTGGATATGATGGGGGTGCCCCATGGTGCTGCCGCGCGGCAGCCGGGTGATGACGGCGCGCGGGGGCGCCGTTCGGCGGATGATGCCCGCATGCCAGCTTGTCAGCGTTGCGGCTATGCCAGCCATTTCAAGTCCTCTGGCGATCAGTCCCACGGACTGTGTGCAAATGGGTCAGGCCGGGACGAGCAAGGCCCCATTGGCTTTTTCGGCCAATGCGAATTCGATGATTTGAGGAAGCGTTTCTTCAACCACACGGCTGGCATCAGGTTGATAGCCCATAAAGCTGAGCCAGTTTTCGGTCAATCCCCCCAACTGGCGCGTTTCCACCTTCTGCTGCAGGTGGCCGAGGGGGATCAGCGTTTGCGGGTCTTCCCGGACGGCCGTCTGATCGTAATGGTCATGGGCAAAATCCAACCGTTCCAGGCGGGTTGAGACGGGAATGGGCCGGATGGTGTAATCCCCCAAAGGGTTTTCGGCGTCAAAAGGCGCCTGTTGCTCCGGGATGTAAGCCCCGCTTGACGAAATAAACAACAAGCGTACATCGGTCAATCTCACCCCTTTTCCAGGAGGAGAAGATGCATTGTGGGCGTATTGATATTCGCTAAAATCGGGTTTGTGATTCTCAGGATCCGAGGAAAGAACCTTGGTTTGATAATGGGTCTTCCAGGCCTGTGGGTTCTCTAATATTTCCATTGCCAGTCCAATCTTTCGGGAGGGGTTGTATGATCAACACCCTCTCATTATAAGCCCTTTTGAAGACCCATTTATCATAAGTCCCCAGGGCAATCGCAAAGTTAATTTGGCGACACCATTTTCATTGGGAAATCTCAAAAATGCAGCAAATTTCTCTTGTTATCACCCATTTTTTATGTGTCATTCGTTCACTTTCTGACCCCATCCTCGTTCC
>DAOTUG010000052.1:0-18633 GCA_034437335.1 Anaerolineaceae bacterium | reverse complement strand
AGGCGGTTGAGGTAGCTGGGGATGTTGTTGACGGCCAGGCCCGTGCGCTTGGCGATCTGCCCGGGGGTGTTGTCCCCCACCGCCACAGAGCGCAGGATGGCCTCATAGTTGCGGGTCTCCCGCACCAGGTCGCTCACCAGGAAGGAGGGTTCGCTGCGGAACATGCCCGTGCGCTGGAAGAGGTGGCGGCGGATGTTCTCGGTCAGGTTCTTGCCGGGGTCAAAACGCTCCAGGTAGGCCGGGATTCCGCCCAGCACGGCATAGGTGGCCACGCGCTCCGGGGCGGCGTAGTCCGGGAAGTAGCTTTTGAGGGTGGCGAAGGGCAGGGGGCCGATGGGGAGCTGTCCGGTGAAGC
The DNA here is from genome assembly GCA_034437335.1 of Anaerolineaceae bacterium. GTDB lineage: Bacteria > Chloroflexota > Anaerolineae > Anaerolineales > Anaerolineaceae > Brevifilum. The sequence continues at coordinate 18,278 of DAOTUG010000052.1, read as the reverse complement.
GCCCATAGAGGGGGGCGTTGTGCTCCATCAGGTCCACCATCATGCCGATGTGGGAGCCCGACAGGGCCAGGAAGATGGCCCGATCTTTGAAGTGGTGGTCCCAGGCGGCCTGGAGGTGGGAGGGCAGGGCGGAGTCGCTTTCGACCGCGTAGGGGAATTCGTCAAAGATCAGGATGACCGGTTCGTCGCCGATCATCCGGGCGATCTCTCGGAAGAGGACTTCCCAGGAGTCAAAGCTGGGCGGGGCGGGGTCGGGGTCGTCGGGATAGGCCCAGCGCCAGACGACCTTGGCCAGGCTGCGGCGGCAGGCGTCCGGGGTCTCGCGTTTGGCCATCCAATAGATGGTGGGCCGGCCGGACTGCCGGGCCCAGTGCAGCAGGAGGGTGGTCTTGCCCACCCGGCGGCGGCCGTAGACGAGGATGAACTGGCTTCTGGGGGTGGTGAGCATCCCGTTGAGCTCTGCGATTTCGCTTTTGCGGTCAAAAAATGGCATTGTGTGGAAATCCTTCATATTGTGATTCTAAGAAAATATATATGAAGAGTGTATCAGGGTTGTGAATCTCTGTCAAGGGCCGGCGGGTGTGGGGGATAGGTGCATTGTAATGAAGGGAACGGCCCTTCAGTGAGGGAAAAGCGCCCGCCGGTCGCGGTTTGCGCGCCAGTGGGCTCCTGCTCCCATGGCCCGGCATTTTCTGAGACTGTCACGCGGGCTGACGCTGCGCGGTGTCAGACCGATTCAGGGCAGCGTCAGGCTTCAAGAGAAGCCGGTTTGGCGCAGCCCCTCGCAGTGACCGGTGGGTGGGGATATTGTGGTGTCGCAGGGTTGCGATTTGTCAGGATCGGGGGGAGACACAGCCCATGCCCCAGATATTAACGTCCCTAATCTCCCCTTGACAAACTGTTAATATAATGATATAACAAATTTGTCATAACAAATATGTCATAATAAATATGATATAACATATACCTGAACAGTCCCCCCTGATCGGCGGTGCGACCGGCCGGTCACCCGTTTTCTGTTGGTTGCATTAAATCGGATTGGCAAAGAATCGCTTCTTTTCCTATAATTCTAATGAAAATCGTTTTAAATCCAATCAACAGGAGTAGTCGAATGGCAATTTCACGGATGAGTTCCACACCACTGTATGTCCAACTGAAGAACATCCTTCAGGACCGGATCCTGATGGGGGAGCTGGGGCCGGGTGTGCTCCTGCCCACCGAGCAGCAGCTTTGCGAAGCCTATGACCTCAGCCGGATCACGGTCCGCCGCGCGCTGCAGGAGCTGGCCGAGATTGACCTGATCGAACGGGTTCAGGGCAAGGGGTCCATTGTTCGGGACAACAAGGTCGGGCAGTCCCAATCCAAGATCCAGGGCTATACCCGCTCCATCAAACGCCAGGGCTACCAGCCGGGCGCGGAGCTGCTGGAGCAGGAGCTGATGGATGGCAACCAGAGTCTGATCTCCCTTTTCGAGCTGCCGCAGGACGATCCCCAGAAGTTTTGGCGGTTTCGCCGTTTGCGCATGCTGGATGGGGAGCCGGCCGTGATCATGAATACCTTTGTCCGCAAAGAGCTGGGCGACAGGATGCTGGAATATGACCTGTCAACCCGTTCTTTTTACGCGCTGTACAACAAGATCACCCAGCACGACCTGGTAGACAGCCGTGCGTTGATCACCGCGGTTTCCGCCAGCCCGGAGATCGCCGAAATCCTGAAGACCTACCCCGGCGCGCCCCTGATCTGGTTCCGGGGCATCACCTTCACAGATGGCCATGTGCCCATCGAGGTCAATTATTCCCTCTTCTTAGGCGACAAATTCCAGTTTGAAACGACCTTCTTTGGTCCCCTCAATCTGGATTTGAACGAACAGTCCGTATAAAATCCCGAGTTGAAAGGAGGTTTTTTCGGAAGCATTCCTGTTTAGTCGTACCTTGAATACCCTGTTGTCAGTAAACCTTTTTGGAGGAAGAGATGAAAAAAACGATTTTCGTGATTGTCGGACTTCTGATGGTCTTCAGCCTGGTCCTGGCTGCTTGCGGACCGCAGACCACAGAGCCCGCGAATACGGGAGACGAGGGCGGTGAAACCGAGGAAACCGGTGAAACCGGAGAAGAGAAGGAACCCGTCGTCCTGCGTTTCCTGAAGATCAGCGACCCCCTGGAGGCCAAGGCCTTTGAGGAGATGGTGGCTGAATTCCAGACCATTGAAGACGGAAAATGGTCCCATGTTTCCATTGAATATGATGCCAAACCCTTTGCCGAGTTGTTCCCGGCCATCAGCAAGGCCGTGGCGACGGGTTCCAGTGTGGACATTGTTCAGGCGGATGGGCCGGATGTCAAGCACTTTGCCTACAACGGCGTGCTGATGGATCTCACCGAGCACTTCACCGAAGAAGAAATGCAGCAGTGGGCGCCCCAGTCCATTGATGAGGGCTCCATGAACGGCCGTTTCTACGGCCCGCCTTTGGCCCAATCCTGCCAGCTCATGTGGTTCAATCAGGATATGATTGATGCCGCCGGCATTGACGTTTCCGACCCCGCCGGCTGGACTTATGGCGCCGACGGCACCGGCCTGCCCAACTGGCAGAAGCTGACCGTGGACGAGGATGGCGACGGGACCCCTGAGGTCTTCGGCCTGGAAACCTCCGGCCCATGGGACTACTTCTGGCACATGCCCTCCCGCTCCAACGGCGAACCCGGTTCCCCCACCTTTGAAAGCATTGGCGAGGACGGGATCTCCTTTGTGGGTTATTTCGACACCCCCGCCGCCATTGAGGCCTATCAATTCATGCAGGGGATGGTCTATGACTACAACGTCATGTCCGCTGAGCGGGTCCCCAACCAGATGCTCTCTGGTCTGGCGGCCACCTCGATCTATCAGGACATGATCATGGGCACCCAGAAGGACCAGTTCCCGGACTTCAACATGGGCGCCATCGAGCCCCCGTACTTCATCACCCCCATCTGCCAGACGGGTTCCTGGCACTATGGCATCACCACCACCACCGAACACTTCGACGAGGCCCTGGCCTTTGTGAAGTTCGCCGCCAGCGATGAGGGCGCCAAGTACATCTGGAAGTATAAGAACCAGCTTCCGGCCAACATCAATCTCTACAACAGCATTGAGGAATTCACCGATCCGGAGAATCCCCGCAGCCTGATGGCCGATTTCTTCCAGAAATACGGTGTGCCCCGCATCCAGACCCCGGCCTACACCGAATATAACGCGCTGTTCACCCAATTCTGGACCAGTCTGATGGCTGGCGAAGAGGATGTGGCAGCCCTGGCGACCGAGTACGCCGAGTTGATGGAAGAAGCAGCTCAGAAGTATGAAGGTTGGAAAGACGAGTAGCCAGTTTTAACCGTACGGGCAGGGAGGCAGCGCCTCCCTGCCCAGCTTGTTTGTATTTTCTATACCAAAAGGACCGCACTTATGGCTGTTACGACCAACATGCGCAGCGGGCAGCCCCTGCCCTGGTGGAAGCGGCGCAAGCTCCGGGATGCCCTGGGCGCCCTTCTGTTTGCTCTGCCCGCCCTGATCAATTTTGCCATTTTTCGTTATTATCCAATTATCTGGTCTGTTCGGGCCAGCCTCTGGGATTACAGTCTCCTGGGGGGCTTTCGAAAGTACCTGGGCCTGGGCAACTATATCCGCTTGTTTGGCGACAAATTCTTCTGGCAGAGCATGGGGGTCACCGCCAGGTACTTCCTGATGTATGTCCCGGCGGTGGTGGCTCTGGCTCTGGCCCTGGCTGTGTTTTCCAACCAGCGCAAACCGGGCATGGGCGCCATCCGGGCCATCATCTTCATCCCCGTGGTGACCTCCTTTGTGGTGGTTTCCATCATCTGGGGCATGCTCCTCAACAAGGATGTGGGCCTCATCAACAGCCTCATCCGCAGCCTGGGCTTCCCGCGCGTCTCCTTTCTGATGGACAAAGAGAACGCCCTGCCGACGATTGCCCTCATTTCGATCTGGAAGAATGTGGGCTACAGCGTGATCGTGCTGGCGGCCGGCTTGAAGGGCATTTCCAACGAGTTTTATGAAGCCGCCATTGTGGACGGGGCCAACGCCTGGCAGCGGTTCTGGAAGATCACCATCCCTATGATCCGGCGCCAGTTGATGTTTGTCACCGTGTGGGCCACCCTGGGCGCTTTCCAGGTCTTCATCCCGGTCTATTCTCTCACCGCCGGGGGCCCCAGTCGGGCGACCAATGTGATCGTCTACTACATCTATTCCAAGGCCTTCCAGTTTGGCGAGATGGGCTATGCCTCGGCGATTTCCATTGTGCTCTTGCTGGTCATGCTGCTGATCAGCGTGGTTCAGATGCGCCTCTTCCGGCAGGATTACTAGACGGAGGTCCCTCATTATGACGGTCAAAGATTTCACACAAGAAGAACTTGATAAACGCGCCGAACAACGCCATCGCCGGGCTGTGGTTCGCAAGACTTTCAATACGATTTTCACGGTCCTCGTCTACCTTGTGATCGCGGTGGTCTTCATCCTGCCGATGATCTATGTGGTCGGCAACAGCGTGCGGGATTCCCAGGCCATCTGGGACAACGCCTTTCCGGTTTCCCTGAGGACGTTCCTGCCCTTTGAGGGCGTCACCCTTCAGAACTATGCCAAGACCCTTGGGCTGGATCCCCTGGGCTCCAGCATGGGCTGGGACATCAGCCGCAACCTGGTGATTTCCCTGACGTCAGCCATTGCTGTGGTCTGCCTTTCGCTGATCTTCAACACGGCTGCGGCCTATTTTTTCGGCCGGTTGAAATTCCCCGGCAAGAAATACCTTCTGGTCTATGTGGTGGCCACGATGATGATCCCCCGCCAGGTGGTGATCGTGCCTCTCTATCTGGTGGTCAACTCCCTGGGGATCATTGACACCTTCTGGGCCTTGGTGGTGCCGTGGTATGCCAGCCCCTTCATTGTCTTCCTGCTGACGCAGTTCATGGCCGATCTGCCCTATGAGTATGACGAGGCGGCCATCATTGACGGCGCCACCAAGTGGCAGATCCTCTGGCGCGTGGTGATTCCTAACACAATCCCGGGCCTGGTGACGGTTTCCCTGATGGAGTTCCAGTTCATCTGGAATGAGTTTTACTGGCCTCTGATCGCCATCAGTTCCAAGAGTCTCTACCCCGTCCAGGTGGCGGTGGCCTCCCAGTTCACTGAAGCGGAGCCCAACTGGGGCGTGGTCTTTGCGGCCATGGCCCTGGCTTCGGCCCCGATCATCATTCTGTTCCTGTTTTTGCAGCGTTATTTCTATGAGAGTGTGGCCATGAGCGGCCTGAAAGGGTAGGGCGGAACCCATGAAACGATTTAGGGAAAAGCATGTCCTGATCACCGGGGGCGCCAGCGGCATTGGCCGGGCGGCGGTGATGCGCTTTGCAGCGGAGGGCGCGCGGGTTTCGATCCTGGATCGGGACCTGAAAGGCGCCCGGGCTGCGGCGGAGGCCGCGCCGGGGGAGGTTCGGGCCTTTGCGGCGGATGTGACCGACGCCAAAGCCCTGCAGTCGGCCATCGCCGAGGCGATTGAGGCTCTGGGGGGGCTGAACGTCCTGTTTGCAAACGCAGGCATCGGCGGGGGCGGCCTGGTGGCCGAGATGCCCGGGGAGACCTGGCGGCGGGTGATCCGCACCAACCTGAACGGCATTTTCTTCACCTGCAAGGCTGCCATCCCTTCCTTGATCAAAACCCCCGGGAGCGCCATTGTCACCATGGCCTCTTCCATGGCGGGTTGGGATACCAGCCTGGGGGGCGCGGCCTACATGGCCAGCAAGGAGGGCGTCACCGGCTTGACCAAGAGCCTGGCCCTGCAGTTGGCCCGCTATGGCGTGCGGGTGAATGCCATATGCCCGGGAGTGATCGAAACCAACCTGGGCGGCGGCCCCTCGGAGGCGCGGGACGCACGCTATGCCCGGTTCGCCCAGCGGATTCCCATGGGACGGGTGGGTCAGCCGGCGGATGTGGCCGCGGCCGTGGCCTTCCTGGCCTCCGCCGATGCCCGCCACATCACCGGTTCGATGCTCCTGATTGATGGGGGCCAAACCCTGCAGAGCTGGAGCAATGCTCCGGATCTGGACGCCTTTCCCCTGGACTATGACCCGGACTCGTTGAACCTGGATATTGCATTATGACGATGGACATTAAACATAAAAGGAGTAACCCATGACGATTTTTGACAACCTCGGGAAGAAGAAGCTGGTCTTTGGCCTGATCCACCTCAAGCCCCTGCCCGGCACCCCCTTGTATGAAGCGGGGCTGTTTGAGGAATCCCTGGAAAAGGCCCTCAAGGATGCCCGGGCCCTGGAAAAGGGCGGGGCCGATGGCTGCCTGGTGCAGACGGTGGATCGCATCTATCCCGCCACGGATGACGCTGATTATGCGCGGGTCTCCGCCATGGCCGTCATCACCCATGCGGTCAAGCAGGCCACCGGACCCGATTTCCATGTCGGCGCCCAGATCATGTGGAACTGTATCACCCCCTCCTTGGGGGTCGCCAAGGTGGCGGGGGCGTCCTTTACCCGCGCCACGGCGCTGATTGGGACAACCACCTCCGCATTTGGGATCATCAACGCCAACCCCTTAAAGGTGCAGAATTATCGGAAGCTTATCGGTGCCCAGGATATCGGTATCATTGCGGAGGTTCAGGGTTACCACTTCGATTGGGTTGGCGGGGATGTCCCGGTTCCACAGCGCGCCCGCATGGCCATGATGGCCGGCGCAAATGCTGTGGAGGTGATGCACGCTGATGAAGATGAGAACAACCGGATGGTCCATGATATCAAGGCGATGAACCCGGATATCCCGGTTATTCTGGGGGGCAAGACCAATCTGGATAACGTCGCCTCCCGTCTCAAGCTGGCCGACGGCGCCCTGGTGGGCTCCTGCTTTGAGGGCGGCAACTGGGGCCGGGAGATTGATGCGGACATCGTCCGGGAGTATGTTGGCATTGTTCGTTCACTGGAAAAATAACTGAGGAATTGTGTTGAAATTATGAAAGCGAATATGCAGCCTGAACTGATATTGGACCAGATGGAAACCCTGGGGGATATCCATCGGGAGAATTTCAAAGCCATTGACGCCTCCGTGCGGGCGGGGTTCAACGCCCTGGAGCTGGAATCCCTGCACCGGGTCTATGCCCTGGGAGACGGCGATTCCTACCACGCCGCCCTGGCCACGGAGATGGCCTTTGGCGAGCTGGCCCGGGTGGCCTATTATCCCACGCCGGCCTTCCAATTTCTGGCCTACGAGGCGGATTTCATGCCTTACAATTTCCCCCGGGATACCCTGGTGGTGGGGATCTCCGCATCCGGCGGTTCCTCCAAGGTGGTGGCCTCGGTCAAAAAGGCCCGGGAGGTGAGCGAGAAGGTCCTGGTGGCGGGGTTGGTGGGCAACGCCGATTCCCGCGTGGCGGAGGCGGCCGGCCGGGTGCTTTCGGCCCAGTTGCCGGAGCTGGGGCGTTCCCCCGGCATCCGCACCTACACCGCTTCCCTGATGGGCCTGCTGAGCCTGGCCATTCGCATCGGTGAGATCAAAGGCCACTATCACATGAACGAGGCCAACGCCATGCGCCGGGAGATTGTGGGCCTGGCCGACGCGGTGGACGCCACCTATCAGGCCGCCATCGAACCGGCCCAAGCCGCTGCGGCGGCCTGCCGGGATGCCAGCTTGATCTCCTTTGCGGGCAGCGGCCCCTCTTTTGGCAGCGCCTATTTTTCCGGCGCCAAGGTGGTTGAATCCGCCGGCGTCTTCCCCGGCATTCAGGACCTGGAGGAGTGGGCCCATGTGGAGCGCTTTGCCTATCCCATTGACTATCCCGTCTTTCTGGTGGCGCCCCCCGGCAAGAGCTACTGGCGGGCTTTGGAGCTGGCCCGGGGCGTCAAGCTCATCGGCCATCCCCTGATGGCTGTGGTGGATGCGGAGGATACGGAGATCGCGGAGCTGGCCGATTTCGTCTTCCCCGTCCAGGGAGAGACCCGGGAGGCCTTCTCGCCCCTGCTGTACTACATCGCCGGGACGACCTTTGCCTATTACCTGACCAAAGAACTGGGACGCTGTATGTTCATGACGGACAACGAGGATGTCATGCAGGCGCGCCAGGAAATGATGCGACAGATCCAAGGAAAATAATGATGATTAAAACACTGCACTTTGAAACCCACGACCGGCATGACTGGGTGGACCTGACGGCCGAGGTGAAGGAATTTGTGGCCGAAACCGGCGTGGCCGAAGGCTTATGCCTGGTCTACAATCCCCACTCCACCGGAGGCCTGTTTGTGAATTCCTTCTGGGATCCGAATACGCCCAACGATATTATGCACGAAATTGACCGCCTGGTGCCGACCCGCTTTGACTTCCTGCACCAGAACGACACCCCCACCGACGCGGCCGGGCATGTCAAATCGGCCCTGATGGGCATCGAGGCCACCTTCATCATCCATGAAGGGGCGCTGATGGTCGGGCATTCCCAGGGCATTGTCTTCGCCGAATTTGACGGCCCCAGGCCCCGCAAGCTGTTTGTCAAGGTGATCCCGGATTAGGCCCCGGCCGCCGGGAGAGAGTCTGGAATTTGAGTGCTTATGACCGAGTATGTTGTTTATGGCAAGATCATAATTGATGATATCCGCCTGAAAAGCGGCGAGATTGTGCGTGAGGTGCTGGGCGGGGGCGGCCCCCAGGGGGCCTTCGGCGCCCGCCTGTGGCACCCTTCGGTGGCCCTTCTGACCCGCTCCGGGACGGAGTTGCCGGAGGGCCCCAAAGAGGCTCTGCTGGCCCTTGATATTGATCTTTCCGGCTGGATGCAGTATGCGGATCTGCCCACGGCCCGAGGGCTGATGGCCTATGACGAGAATGAATATATGACCGGCGAGATTGATTTTGAAAAGCGCAAGGAAGCCTTCATGCGCAAGATGGGCGAGATGCTGGCCCGGGAGATTCCCATCCCCGAAAGCTGCCGGAGCCCGAAGGTGATCCATCTGATCACCGAATTCACCGACGAGCCCATGGCGGACGCGGCCCTGGACATGAAGGCCCGGGGGGCCATCTATTCCCTGGAACCCCTGATTGACTACCACAACTGGTCGAACAGAGAGGCCATGCTGGCCTATTTTCCCAGGGTGGATGTGGTCACCCCCGATTGGCCCTCGGCCAGCGGCTTGGCCGGGTCGGACGATCCCCTGACCGTCCTCACGTTCTGGTCCCGGCTGGGGCCGAAGATGGTGGCGGTTCGGGATGGGGCTCGGGGCTCCTATGTCTGGGACAAGGAGCACGACCGCATGTGGCATATCCCGGTGGTGGAGATTGACCTGATGGACCCCACCGGCTGCGGCAACGCCTATGGCGGCGGGCTGTCCGTCGCCTGGGACCAGCACAGGGAGGCCCGCATGGCCGGGGCCTGCGCCACCGTCTCTGCCTCCTTCCTGGCGGAGCGGGTGGGGGTCCCGGCGGTGACGACCGAGATCCGCGCGGCGGCCCAAAACCGCCTTGAGCGTCTGCTGGACCGTATTGAGACCTTATAGTCTGATTTATTTGAGGAGCGATTGTGATGGAACCTTTTGAAGCTGATGTGATGATCACGCAGGTGGAGGATATCGGGAATCTCATCCGCACCGAGTTTGGCACGATAGACGCGCGCCTGGGGGAAATTTTGCCCCCCGAGCGCCTGAAACGCATTCACTGGGTCTATGCCACCGGGGACGGCGATTCCTGGCACGCCACCATGGCTGCCAAGATGGCCTTTCAGATGTTTTCCGGCGTGACCTATGAACCCCACAGCGCCATGCGCTACCTGACCTACGCGGCCGAGGCTATGCCCCTGAAATTCCCTGAGGCCAATCTGGTGGTGGGCGTGTCGGCTTCCGGCGGCTCCACCCGGGTGGTGCAGTCCCTGCAGAAGGCCCGGGAGGTCAGCGGCGAGCTGCTGACCATGGGCCTGGTGGGCAACCCGGATTCCCAGGTGGCCGAGGCGGCGGAGCTGGTTTTTTCGGCGCAGGTTCCTGATTTTGGCCGCTCCCCCGGCATCCGCACCTACATCGCCTCCCTGATGGGCCTGTATGCCCTGGCCCTCCGACTGGGGGAGGCCCGGGGACGACTGAGCCCGGAGGAAGCCCGGGCCCAGCGGGAGGCGATCCTGGCAACGGGCGACCTGGCCGATGCCGCCCTGGCGGCCTGCAAAGCCCCGGCCAAGGCGGCCGCGGAAGACCTGCAGGACAAGGAGATGTTTTCCTTTGTGGGCAGCGGCCCCTCCTTTGCCACGGCCTATTTTTCCAGCGCCAAGGTGGTGGAGGCGGCTGGTGTGTTTTCCACCGCCCAGGACCTGGAAGAATGGGTCCATATCGAACACCACGCCTATCCCACGGACTATCCCATGGTCATGGTGGCGCCCCCGGGTCGCTCTTCCGAGCGGGCGGCCAAGCTGGCCTACCTGGCGACCCTTCTGGGCCACCCCCTGGTGGCCGTGGCGCATCCCGATGCGGAGGAAATCCGCTCCCACGCCAGCCACTTCCTGCCCATTCCCGGGGAGATTGACGAAGTCTATTCCCCCCTGGTCTATCACATCCCCGCCAATTATTTCGCCTGCTATCTGGCCAAGGCCCTCGGGCGGATGCCCTTCATGCAGGACAACGAGGAAGTCCGGCAGCGGATTCAGGCCGTCAGCCGGCAGATTCGGGACGAGGAATAGGCCATGGACCCACGACGACGGAAGGAAGCCTGATGCGTCAGGGTTTTTCTTTGCAGACCCGGGGCCTCACCAAGCGCTTTGGCAGTTTCACCGCGGTGCAGGACCTCAACCTGTCCCTCCATCCGGGGGAGAGCTATGGCTTCCTGGGGCCGAATGGTGCGGGGAAGACCACCACCCTGATGATGATTCTCGGGATCTGGAAACCCACCCGGGGGGAGGTGCACATTGACGGCCGTCCCGTGCGCCGGGATGCCTTTGATCTCAAATCCCGCATTGGCGTGGTGGCGGAATATCAGTCCTTTTATGAGGAAATGTCGGCCTGGGAATATCTGATGTTCTTCGGGAGGCTCTTCCAGGCCCAGGAACCAGCAAAACGGGCTGAGGCCCTGCTGGAACGGGTGGGCCTGCTGGAGTGGAAGGATGTCCTGATCGGCGGCTATTCCACCGGCATGAAGAAGAAACTCGGTTTTGTGCGCGCCCTGCTCCACGAGCCGGAACTGCTGATCCTGGACGAGCCCGTCTCGGGCCTGGACCCCTTCGGCATCGTCCAGGTGCGGGAGCTGCTCCAGGCGGAACAAGCCGCAGGCTGCACCCTTCTGGTGTCTTCCCACATCCTCTCGGAGGTGGAGCACACCGTGGACCGGGTCGGCATCATCGCCAGGGGACGCCTGCTGGTGGAGGACACCATGGACAACCTGCGGGCCGAGGTGTCCGCCGCCCGCGCCATCCGCCTGCGTTTTGCGGAGCTGTCGGAGCAGGCCCTGGCGGCCCTGGCCAACCAGCCCTTTGTCCGGGAGCTGGAGGCTGATGGGCCCGCGGCGACCCTCTGGGTGGACGCGGGCACGGACTGCCGGGCCGAAATCGGCGCTTTCATTCTGGCGCACAATCTGATCGTCCTGGAAATGAAGCAGGAAGAAATCTCTCTGGAGGAGGCTTTTATCACCATCACGGAAAACAACCTGCACGAATTGACGAAACCCCTGGGGGAGGCGGCCTGATGCGTAAGAAACTCTCCCATTACTGGCATGCCATCAACACCCTTCAGGATCGCGCCAGCCGCAGCCGCCTGTGGCAGATTGGCTTTTTTGTGTCCGTGGCGGCGGCTTTTCTGGCCGCATCGCTGCTCCTGATCAACACCTTTCAGTTCGCAGCGGTCAACATCGTCCTGGTGGAACGTCAGATCCTCTCGGCGCCGGTGCTGGTCATCAGTTTGGTGATCTCCCTCTATCTGGCCCTGGGGGCGGCGGCGTCCGTTTCCCGGGAATATGACAACGGCACTCTGGAGATGCTCATGTACGGCCCCGTGGACGAGCTGGCCTTTTTTGCCGGGAATTTCTGGGCCCATCTCAAGCTCTTTTTGGGGGCCCTGGCGGTCACCTTCATCTGGGCCAACCTGATTGTCTGGCTGTTCAATCTTTCCTTCAACTTGAATGTCCTGCTGCTCATGCTGGCCGGGGTGTTGATGGCCGTTGAGCTGATCGCTTTTGGCCTCCTGAGCGCCGTGGTGGGGGGGCGGACGCGCAACGCCCTGGTGGTCTTTGTGTTGACGCTGGTCTTTCTGGCCGGCATCCAGGTGGGGGATTCCATCGTGACCGACCTGGTCACGGTGGGCGGCGCCACCGCCAATGACCCCCTCCTGTTCCTGCGCGACATCCTGGCTTTTTTGAACCGGGTTTTCCGGTGGATCTCCCCCTATGCCCAGGTCCAGACGGCCTTCCAGGCCGTCCTGGACCGGGCCTGGGCAGAATTTGCCCTCACCCTGGGGTTGATGTTCCTGGAGGGCGCTGTGCTGTTCTTTTTGGGCGTCCGGATTCTATCTCGGAAAGGGGTGAGGACCACTTCATGAACAGGAAAAACGCACGCTTCATCGCATCTCTCTTGTTGTTGCTGGTTGTAGGGCTGGCGCCCTTGGGGGCCGTTTCGGCTCAGGCTGATGGCGAATTGGCCTTTGTCTATGGCACCAACCATTTTGAGGGCGCTGCCTACACCAGCACATTCATCCCCCCCACCGTGGATACGGTTTATTTGCTGGCGGACCGCACCAGCATCCTGGCCGGACGGCTGACGGATGTCTACTACTGGCCCATCACCAACGAGTTCAAGCCCGATTGGGACACGGCCAATATCGTGGTGGAAGGCGAGCTGGAAATCCTGCAGGGCGGCGTCGTTCTGGAGACGGCGCCCCTGACGGAGTATGTCCTCCAGTATGACGCCCTGGACCGGATCGGCACCACCCGGCTCTTCCTGGGGGAGGAAGCCATTCAGGCCCGGGCGGATTTTGAGGCCGAAAAGGATCAGTATCGGGAGGACCTCTTCAGCTATCATGAGGCCCTGAACGCCTATCGCGAGGAATTTCAGGAGGCGCTGGCCCTGCTTCAGGCCGGGGAGATCAGCGAGGAGGAGATGCCCGTCGCCCCCGAGCCCCTGGCGGACATGACCTTGTTTTCCACCGAGCTCCTGTGGGGGTTTCCGGTGAACCTTTCACCAGGCCGTTATCGCATCCGTCTGCGGACCCCGGAGGGCGAGATTCTCCCCGACAGCCAGAAGGACCTGGTGATTTTCGAGGCCCTGCGGGATGGGGTCGCTTACAAGGTTCTCTCCCAGGCGCGCTGGACCGCGCCGGAATCTTCCAATGACCGCAGTGAGATCATCTATACCCTGCGGGGCACGGTCTTTTACCTGCAGCCCTATTATCAGAAACAGTATAACCAGCTTTATTACACCCGGATGAACAACCCCCAGGACACAGTGGCCCGTGGGGATCGCACCCTGTGGGTGCCCCACCAGCCGGCCGCCGACGTGCGCCTGCAGATGGCCGGGCAGGCCGGGACGGAAACCCTGGCCCTGGAAGACTTCCACGTCCGGCAGCTTGTTGGCTCCCGGCTGGGGTATGAGATCCTGCCCTTTGAGCCCGGAATGGCCAACCAGCCGACCTTCTCCGGCTTCCGGGTGGATGTTGAGGCGGGCGAAATGCTCTTCACGGTGGCCCTCCTGGATGAATCCGGCCAAGCGATCCCCGGCGGCCATCGGGAGGTGCGGGTCCTGCTGGCCCAGCGGCGCTGGCTGATGTACATCCTCAGCGGCGCGCCCCTGCTGGTGGGGGTGGTCTTTGTTCTGCGCAGGCGTCAGCGCGTGCGGGATGTCAATGTGGTGGGAGCGGGATAGGTGAATTTATGCGCAAACGTCTGATTGCCATCCTGCAGGCCGTGGGGATCCTCTTCACCATGTCCCTCGGCACGGTTCTCACCAAGATCGCCCTGGCCGATGTGGCTCCCTTCACCTTTGCCTGGACCTCCATTGGCGTGGGGATGATCGTCCTCAGCATCTACACCTTCCTGATCCGCAAGGAGCGCATCCCCAAAAAGATGGGCCGCCAGGTCTGGCTGATCATCATCGCCATCGGGGTGTGCAATTTTGCCATCTCGCGGCTGACCCGCCCCATCGCCCTGCAGCGCCTGCCGGTGACCACGGCCACCTATGTGGGCAATTTCATCGGCTTCCTGACCATGGGTATGAGCGTGATCATCCTGCGGGAATACCCTTCCGTCTTCCAGCTGCTTGGGGCGGGGGTCGCCATCGGCGGCCTGACGGTCTATTTCCGGGACCCCCTTCAGGCGGCGGAGCTGGTTGGGATTCTGGTGATTCTCATGGGCATCACGGCCGTGGCTTTCACCAACAACATCGCCCGGAAGCTGGCCCTGCTGACCAAAAACGGCGTCAGCAACAACATCGTTTCCACCCTGGCGCTGCTGGTGGGCGGGGTGGTGGCCATTGTGGCGGGGCTCCTGTTTGACTTCCCCCCCCGGGTGCCCGATTTGAAGAGCTGGGGCGTGATCCTGTATACCGGGATTGTCAACATCAGCCTGGGGCTGACGGTCTGGAACCATATCCTGCGCACCCTGCGCTCCTTTGAGGCCAGCATCCTGGGGGCCTCCACCATCATTTATTCCACCGTCCTGGCCATGCTCATTTTGGGGGAGCGCCTGGCCCTTCACCAGTGGATTGGCATGGGCCTGATGCTCGTGGGCCTGGTGCTTGTCCAGGTGCGCAAGGGCAAACTGAACACTCTCTTCCGGCGCCTGACCAGGCGCCCCGCCGACCCGGAGGAAGCTACGCCCCCGGGGATTGAAAAGAAGGAAGTATGATCCAAAACCGCTTCGTCGCCATCTTGCTGACCGTCCTGATTCTGGTGGGTATGTCTTTTGGCACCATCTTCACCAAGTTGAGCTTCGCTGCCATCTCGCCGGGGGTCTTTGTCTATCTGAGCATCGGGATTGCCATGATCACCATGGTGGTCTACACCTTCGTGATCAAACGGGAGCGCATCCCCACCGAATTGATGAACAGGAAGGTCTGGTCCTATATCATCCAGATCGGTTTTTTCAATTTTGTCACCGGCACCCTGGGCATCTATGCCCTGGATTTTATGCCCGCCACCACCAACACCTACCTGACCAACTTCATCGGCTTCATCACCATGGGGATGAGCATCTTCATCCTCAAGGAGGCCCCCAGCATCTTCCAGATTCTGGGGGCGGTGGTCGCTTTTTCGGGGCTGCGGGTGTTCTTCCCCGCGCCGCCCCAGGGCGGAGAGCTGCTGGGCATCCTGCTGATTTTGATCTCCATCTCCGGCATTGCCTACACCAACAACATTGCCCGCAAGCTGGCGGTGGAAACGGAGAACAAGATCAGCAATAATGTCATCTCCACCCTGGCGATCCTGATCGGCGCGCCGATTTCTATCACCATCTATTTATTGATTGAGGGCCTGCCCCCGGAGATGCCCGGCCCGGCCACCTGGGGCGCTGTCCTCTATGTGGGGATCGTCACCCGGGCCGTGGGGCTGACGGGCTGGAACCTGATTCTGCGAACCCTGCGCTCCTATGAGGCCAGCATCCTGGGGGCATCCACGGTGATCTGGACCTCCATCCTGGCCGTGCTGATCCTGGGGGAGCGCCTGGCCGGCCACCAGTTGATCGGCATCGGCATGATGCTGGTGGGGCTGGTGCTGGTGCAGGTGCGCACCGGGCCTCTCAAGACCCTCCTGCGCAAAAAGCGCCGGGGTGAGGTCCCGGCCGCCGTGGAAGGGGACCCTGATGCCTGAGTGGCTTCGCGCCCGTTCCCGGGAGCGGCGGGCAGAGGACACCCCCCCGGAAAGCCGGCAGGCCGAGGCCAGCGCCTGGGATGTGGTGGTGCTGTCCTTCAAGCTTCTCTTCCAGCGCATCCAGTTCTGGATCCGCCCCAACCTGCTTTCGGTGCTGCTCTCCCTGCCCGTGGTGACGGCTCCGGGCGCCAGGGCCGCCCTCTATCACACCGTGGCCGCCGGGCTGCGCGATCCGGCCGGCTCCCAGGTGGGCATCCGGGAGGAGATGAAGGCGGGCTTCTCCCGCCATGTCTGGCCGGCGCTCCTGCTGGCCGTGGTGCGTTTGGCCTCCCTGGCCTTCATTTTTGCTGCGCTCTATTTTTGGCTGACCCGGGAACAGGCGGCCCTGCGCTTTGTGTCCATCCTGGTCTTTTACGGATTCGTGATGTGGTGGTTGGCCTCGGGCCATCTGTACCCCGTCCGGGTTGCCCGGCCGGAGGCCAGCCTCACAGCGGTGGTGCGGGAGGCCCTGACTCTGGCCTTCCGACGCCCCTTTGCCTCGCTGCTATTTTCCGTGGTCAGCTCCCTGCTGCACATCCTTGGATTGGTTCTCCTGGGCCCGGTGATGTTTGTCATCCCCGCTCTGCGGGCCATCCTCCACATCCAGGGCTACTGGTTCCTCACCGGCCAGGTTGTCCCCGGCTTTCTGCCTGTGGATGTGTATGTCCGCCAACACACAGACGTATTCAATGAAAGGTAATCGCACTCTATGAACTTTGATCCGAATATCCCGACTTATCTGGCGGTGGGTATGGGCCTTCTGGCTGCATCCATGTGGGGTTCCTGGTTTATCACCCTCAAGTATCTGGGGGACTATCCCCTGGAGGCATTCTATATCACCCTTTTCAGCACCTCGATGGTGGTGGTGTGGGGTGCGGGCCTGATCTTTGACGGCCCGGCCCTGTTTGAGAACTTCCGCACCGTCTGGGCTCAGGATCCTTCCAAGATTTATGTGACCTTTCTTTGCGGGGTGCTCTATGTGGCCGGGATGCAGTTCACATTGCGGGTTTTGCGCATCCTGGGCCTGGCTATCTCCCAGCCGATTCAGTCCTCCATCGGCGTGATCGGCGGAACGGCGGTCTCGGCCCTGATTGGCGGGGTGCCGGAGAACCTGACCCCCGGGCGGATCGTGGTTTCAGCCGCTTTTCTTTTGGCGGCAGTTTTCCTTTCGATGACGGCCGGGCGCATCCGCAACAAGGCCCAGAGCGACGGGAATGTGGACACGGGCCTCTCCCGGGACCCCAAGGAGATCACCCGGGCCATCATCATGCTGGTGCTTGCTTCCCTGCTGGTTCCGGCCTACTCCACCGGCCTGTCCTACGGCCTCAAATCCATCACCCAGCCGGTGGGTTTGGCTGTGCTGCCCTTCATGGCGGTGCTGTGCACCGGGGCTTTCACCAGCGCACTCCTGATCTGCGGAATCACCCTCACCTTGCGCAAGCAGTGGGGGGTCTTCCTGAAGCATGGCTTCAAAATCCACCGCCTGGGGATGATTGCCGGATTTGCCCACTATGGCGGAAACATCATCCACACATTTGCCACCCGCAACCTGAGCTCGGTGGTGTCCTGGCCGCTGGGGATCACCGCCGGATTCTGGACCCAGATGTGGGGGTTGGTGTATGGGGAGTTTGAAGGTTCACCCCGCAGGGCCTATGTCCTGCTGGGGGCGGGGGTGCTGTGCTATCTGATCGGGGCCTTCGTGATTGCGAATATCATCTAGGGGGATGTGCGGCCCTGCGCCGTGCATTTCGGGTTTGGTATAAGGGGCCCCGCATTGTCGGGGCCCCTTCCCGGGTTAAGGCCGTTGGGGACCGGGGGAGCAGGAGGGTCTGGGCGGCTGGAGAAAGTGCGAATACAACACGAGCCCTCGAAGCCTGCTCGCGAGCAAAACAACCTTTCGAGGCGTATGGAATCACTTGTGATAGTCTGATTATGCATCATGATCAAGATTCTGTTTACACAGGCTACCGAAGGGTCGGACAGCTTTTGGGGAAAGAGAAGACACGCAGCTTCTCTATGCGCTGAATGGCGCCAAAGACAATCCAGCGATGGAGTCATTCAATGGCCATTTCAAAACCGAAAACCGGTCCTTCATTCTGGATGCACAAAGCTTGAATGAGCTCAACAATTCCGTTGAGGCAAGGATTGAATGCTATGATCAAAAACGGCTGCATTTCAGCAGGTAATGTCTTATATTGTGGTGTAAAACGTTGACGAAAAAGTCCTCTTGTGCTTCCAGACGAATTGACCAGGTTCAAAAAAGGAGGCACAAATACCAAAACGAGATTCAGCAAAGCTAACATTTCAGATTGTGATGGAACTTGATCCAGGGTGAAAAAGCAGCAGGAGCGGTGGCCAAAGCCTATGGCGTACATCCCAACTCAGCCAGGGCCTGGCGGGGTCATTTTCTGGAAAAAGGCCCTGAAGTATTTGCGGAAGATAATATCATTC